>JAQWBH010000050.1 GCA_028707405.1 Parabacteroides sp.
TAGGAACTATGCTGTTTGAGAGAATACCGGTACGTGAATTGTTTAACAAACCAAATTTAAATGTCTCGTCTGACGACGGTCAACTCGAACTATTTCGAGGCCTCAAATCTTAACGGGACAGTAGTGAAGTACAATCATAAATAGAATGCAACAAATAATTGTTGGGATTGTAATAAAGAGACTACAGCCAACAGAAGGAAAACACATTGCACTTATCATTACAATCATTACAAGACCTAGGCTTAGTATTAATAATAACTTATTTAGCCGGCACTGTTTCTCCCAATACTCAAAATTACCTGTCACATAATCTAAAGGTTGCCAAACCTTTGAGTAAAATTCACCTGAAATATAAGGGAGCAAATTGATATCAATATTTCTATTTGTATATAAGGGAGAAATTTCCGATAGAGCTTTTTCAATATCTTCATTATTAAAAACAGAGTAGGATTTTGTATCTAAAAAAATATTCTCTTTAATTTGAGCCTCGTTGAATAAATACCAAACATTATTAATTGAATCATTCAAAATATCTAGTTTCTTCTGACTCAAATAAGAAATGTTATTTGAATAAGCAAATACTTCACCACCCTTACTAGAAAGCTTATCTACGTTAGACTTAAACTTGTCAGTGATATCTTGATTATCAGTTTTATATCTTATAAGTGCGTTTATGAAATAAACAAATTTTAAATAATTACTCAATTTATGGTAGAATGGATCCATTATCGAGCGGAATTTATTAATTATATCCCTTTCTATATGTTGATTTTCAACAAAGAAAAGAATAAAACCTCCAGTAAGTAAGGCAGAAAGAATTGTTATTGCAATATTTATCTGTATTTCCATTTTTGAATTTAGATAAGCAGAAATATTCTTGTTGGCTGATATTAATGCGATTGTGAAATTCTATCCCAAAATATCCCCTTCCCCCAGCGGACTATACGGCCCATCCTTCACTTCAAAGATCACCGTACCACTCTCCATAACTTCAAAAGTGTGCCATTGCCCTGCTGGAATATGAACGCCATAAACTCCCTGTGAGGGAGTTACCAGATTTTGTTCAATAATATTTTTATTATCATCATAGAAGTTAACTTTGATGCTGCCGCGCAAAACTATATAAGTCTCTGCTGTATGCCTGTGTCGATGTATTGGAAGCACTGTTCCCGGCTCCAAAGCATTCAGCAGTTTCTGGGATCCCAATTGAAAGAAGCTACACAGTCTTTATCTCTCAGAGAGAGTAGAAGGAGGTCATATTTTGTGATCTCATCCGGGATTTCCATAGAAAGAAAATAGTCCCTGATTTTTTCTTCCAGTTCTACTCTAACGTTTTCACATTCTTCTCCTCTATCAAATAGTTCAGTGTAAATGTCCTCAATATTTATGCTTTTAGTCCTTAAATCAACTTTGCTCAACAATGATTTAAGATCAAAAACATCTATCATATTATGCATTAGGCCGCTATGTTTTCCTCGTTTATCTCCATCAGGAAAAGCATCGACAGTTGCACCCGCGCCTAATATAACGACATGAGGTCGTTTTATAAATATCCTCCTAAATTCCTCCATTATCAATCAATCTGAATTATTGATAACTGTCAACTATTACCCGAAAATAACAAAATCTGGAAATATTTTGTGTATCCCATTACGTCTATCACCAAGCGTAACCCTCTTTTTCAAGAAACTTCAGGTACGCTGTTGTATCTTGGTTAGACTTTAATATTGATTCAAAAATTCTGCCTGCCCAATCCTGAGGTCTCACCGATCCATTTGAGTTTAATTGCACAGCAAAATCGTGTGGAGTTAGTTGCTTATAAGATTCATATCCGGGTGTCACCATTAAATGAACCAACCGCTGTAAATCATCATTACTTAATCTTCTTCCCAGACAGATAAACTCAATACAACCTTTGATTGAGAGAAAATCTGGAAGATCAATGCCAAATAATCTGCGTTCATGTTCCTGTCCCCAGTCAATATATTTTTTAAAGAAAAGATGTTCCACATTGTCCTTTATAAACTTTTCAGGGTTGTCATGCGTCTTTATCTTTTTGTTATAAATCAATTCTTTATAAACAACATTCTCTATTTTGTATAACTTTCCTTTGAGATGTTCTTCATTTCTTTTCAAAAATTCCTTCTCATTAATTACAATACAGGCACCATAACTGTTATCCGCGTACTGTGCCCACATTCGCGGGTGATTACAGCCGGTATGACAAAAAGAATTGCCTTCCGATTCAAAATTCTGTGTAAAACAAATCAATCTGCAATGCTCTCTGATGTAATTTCGTATATTAATAGCATCCATACCCCCACTACTTTCACAACTCAACTCTTCCTCATTCAGGTCATTCAACAAAGTGAAAGATGAAAGCTTCAACGTCATGTTCTCCACAATCTTCAACAATGAGGCTGCAGATGTAAAGTGATATAAAAACCCATCATTTACTGATGGAAGCATGTCGTTATAATATCTAAACATGAGAACGGCAATAGAATTCGTAAACAATCATTATAAATGAAATCAATTTAATCCCCCAAACAAGGTTTAAACTCCTTATGATGAAAAAGCTCATGCATTTCGCATATGGCTCTTTCCGGATCTTCAAGATCAAAGGGATCTAATGCAGCTGCATTCTCGATGGCTCTATGTAGAAATGGTTTCAATTGCAAATAGATATCGTTGTCTCTCTTTTTGAAGAACCTCTCAGTTTTTTCATATCCTGAAAGGTACTTTTTCAGACTCCTAACAACATAGGAACAACTCCGATAATATTTTGAAGTCCGTTCGAAATGTAGCAAGAACCAAAATTCAAGACATGGATTGTTGACAATAACCCTCACGTTCTGATATTCATTGCAAAGTTTAACTCTCATCTCGTTGAAACAAGAGAGTCGAGTCTTCGTACCAGAAATAGCTTCATTACTTTCTTTGATTATAGCATCCAAATCAACAATCCAGTATACGCTGTCATATTCACCTTTCGCCAGAACGCAAACCAGATCGAACTGATCCTCTAATGCTTTTTTCTGCGGTATTTTAGGTTTCACGTTCAAACGAATTCCTCTTTCATTCTGCTTCAGCATTTGTAAATACCATATTTCAGTTTCTCCATCCACCACGAAGGCAAATGTTGGTATCGGATTTCTTCGTTTTACTTTTCTACTCATACTTTATGAGTTCGGATCAATATAATAATCCACCGGATTGGGTGTAGCACCTAATTTACCACTTTTGTATGCATTCAGTACATTGGTGGTATCACGTACCACGCTACTGTCAAAATCGGCAAGAGAATAAAGTTCCGTTGCGCAATCATTATTTTTATCCGTAAACCAGATGGCATCGTTGCGAAATATCTCCCTGTTATTGAGTATTTCTCTATTGTGAGTAGTAGCGATGATCTGTGATTGTTTCGAGTTCATTAAGAACGAAAGAAGAAAATGTTCATATAAATCAGGATGTAATGAAGCTTCCAATTCATCTACCGATAATATCATCCTTTCCTTCAGGGACATGGCTAACAAACCGGCTAGTCCATAATACCTTCTTGTTCCGCTCGATTCACTATTAAATGGAATAGAAAAATCTTTTCCGTTTATCGAGTGAATTAGCTTTAAATCCAGAGTGGTAACTTTCTTTTTAACATCCGAAACCTTTACTTTCCGGTTCTCTTCTTCGAGACGTTTTAACAGAAACTCGTATAAAGAGTCCGGCATATCCTTTTCTTCCTCTTTAATCTGAATATCTGATATATAGAAATCGGCCTTTCTCAAAATATCTATCACGTCACTCTTTACAATCTTGTTTTTGTTTATCTGTTCAGAAACAAAATCTTCCAAATCCGTCCTCGTCCAGATAATAGGTGTCAATGTCTCCTGGAACCACGATATGACACCCTTTAATTCCTGGAAATCGATATTCGTTTTCAGATATCCCCCCAACACAGTATTATTCCATAGGGTATTTGCTTCCAGTGTTTTCTTAAATGTTTTGTCAATTTTAACGGTACTACCAAAAGTAATTTCAGTATACTGGTTGGATAAATTGGTTGTTCTTTTGTATAAATTAGCCTTCACAGGATTCCAAAAAGTCAATTCCTCTCTAACAATCGCTTTTCTCATGAATTCCACCTCATAAAAATACTTGATTCTATCATTTATGAATTCGATAGAAATTATGGAATTCTCTTCAGGAGTCTTTGCATCAAACAGAAAAGGTTCAAAATTAAATACAGTTGTCTTTTTATCCACCGGATATAACACAATATTCCTCAAAAAATCCAATGCCTTTAATATGGTTGTTTTACCCGATGCATTAGGCCCGTATATCAATGCGAGTTTCAGTAACCTCTTTTTTCCTGTTTTTGTTACGTAAGCATCTTCTAGATGGGTCGATTTTTCTGCCTCAAAAGAGAGAGTCTGTCGCTCTTTTATAGGACCAAAATTTTTTATGGAAAAGTTGACTATCATTTTTACCCCTCAGATTTGTAATTCATTTGCAAATATAGCACCTAAAATGATACATCTACTGAATATTAACATAAATATTGCAAACCAGTGGTTCTTTTTTCCATAAAAATAAATTATCGATTCTTCCCCACAAACTCGATGATCCGTTCACACGCTTGACCGTCGCCATAAGGGTTGTTGGCCTGCGCCATGGAATTGTAATAATCCTCCTCATCCAGTAAACGGGAGGTTTCGGAGACGATGAGGTCGTAGTTGGCGCCCACCAGCTTCACCGTACCGGCATCCACTGCTTCGGGGCGTTCTGTGGTGTCGCGCATCACCAGTACCGGTTTACCCAGTCCCCGGGGCCTCTTCCTGAATGCCGCCGCTGTCGGTAAGCACCAAGGTACTCTGGTTCATCAGGTAAACGAAGGGCAAGTATTCCAGCGGTTCAATAAAATAGATATTAGAGACAGCCGCTTCACCGAAGATCTCTTTTATCGGCTTGCGCACGTTGGGGTTCAGGTGCATGGGGTACACAAAATCCACCTCGGAATATTTCTCCGTGAGCGTCTTGATAGCATTGCACATGTTCAAGAAGCCCTCACCAAAGTTTTCCATGCGGTGGCCTGTGATAAGTACTAGTTTGCGCTTGTTGGGAAGCGGTGACATGTAGTCCTCCACGATCGTAGCTGGCAGTCCGCTTTCCAGAAGCTTTTTTTTGATGGTTCCCTGCAGTTCCTTGTCGCTTTTTATCTTATCCACCACCAGGTAAAGGGCATCTATCACCGTATTACCGGTCACGGTAATCGTCGTTTCATCTACACCCTCTTTCAGCAGATTTTCCCTGCTTAGGGGTGTCGGTGCAAGGTTATAGACAGAGATCCGGCTCGTAATCTGCCTGTTCATCTCCTCCGGCCAGGGACTGTAGATATTATGGGTTCTAAGTCCAGCTTCTATATGCGCTACCGGAATCTGCTGATAAAAAGCAGCCAGAGCAGCAGCCATTGATGTGGTTGTATCACCATGCACAAACACAACATCCGGGTTGGCTTCTTTATAAACATCTCTAAGACCCGTTAAAACACGAGCAGTTACATCGTACAAATCCTATCCATGCTTCATGATATTAAGATCATAGACTTTGAAAATCCTTTCATTCTTTCCAGGTCGTTCCTGATAGAAAAGAGCGCCGGCTCCTTTGTTAGCAATGGTAAGCCAAATCCATACGACAATGAATATCGGACTAATTATTATAAAGCCGATAAGTGAAAATGTAAAATCAATTATACGTTTGAAGAAATGTTTATACATCAACTACAATATGAGGTTTTCAATTAAACAACTGTATTTTTGGAAGTGGGCTAAACATAAAGTCTCTTTATTACATTGTTTATCAATAAGCAATAAAAATTGGAATTATAAGCCCTATCACAGTAAACAGTTCCAATTATGAGTCTCCTCTGATAACCCCATTTTTCAAAAATGCGAAAAATTGAGATATTTCAGACGAGAGTTGTTTAAAAAATTATTCATTAGAGCGTTTACATTATTTTCAAAACATATCCATTTTTTAATGAAAAAACAGAGTCCTTTTTGACTCGAAAGCGATCTTTTACTTGCTTGCATCTCGTGTTTCAGTATTCTCCTGAAGTTTATCCAGGTAGCCCTGGAGTAGGCCCACAGGCGGTTGGCAGCAAGCCCGCGGTAGCGTGTCTTGCCGTTTGTGAGGTTATATCCGAATTGAAAAATTGTAGCTTCCACATTGTTTCGCTTCCACTTCTCCCTGATGGGGACATCCCGTAGCTTTTGCCTTAGCATGGATGTACGGACATCCTCAATCGTGAAGTAACGGTATTTGGCATCATCTGTTTTGATGCGCCATTTCTTTACAGGTTTTCCTGTCTGTGAGTCTATCTTTGTTGTTGCTGCCAAACATGCTATGATAATTATTTGTGTTCTAGTGTCCAGGACTATCAGCTCATCGGGATTCTCTTCACTGGGCGTGAGTTCATACCTGGGAGGCTGCCCTTCACTATCCTTTGGTTCATCATCGCATGTTTCAGTAATGTTTGCAGAATAACCCCTTACCTGCTTTCCACCCTAAAGCAACGAAACGGGTATCTACCTCCTTCTTGTTACTGCGATAGATGAACTTGCTCTCCTCCTCGTCCATGATATGGTCGATAAGGTCGAACTCTTCCCGTGACAGGTTGCGCTTGTAAATATGATCTGAGAAGTAATCTAGGGAAGAATTTTCACAGGGATCAAATCTATGGCACAAAGATATCATCCGGCTGCAGGGGAGCATAGGGGCCATCCTTCACCTCGAAGATCACGGTACCGCTCTCCAGTACTTCCAGCGTATGCCATTGACCGGCCGGGATATGCATTCCATACACCTTGTTATCCGGATGAACCAAAAACTCATCCGTAAGCACCCTGTCGTCGTTATAAAATAGTACCTTAATGCAACCCCGCAACACGATATAGGTCTCCGCGGTATGGCGGTGGCGATGTACCGGCAGCACCGTGCCCGGCTCCAGCGCGTTCAGCAGTCGCTGCGCCTTCGCCTCCAGGCTGTCGTGCAGGTTATAATTCATGCGGAGGTGGCCGCTCGCCTTCGCCTGTTCCGTTACTTTGTCCAGCAAATTGTCATCAATCAGCATATTTTGCAGTACTGTTTGCAGCGACTCGTCGGTACGGTTACGAGCGACGCAGCAGTACGATTACACCGACGTTATCACCCAAGTTGACAGTTGAACGATTAGATCAAAGAAATTTAATATCAAAACCACAAAATGCATGCTGCATACTAATATGGTAAATTTTTTATTCTTAGATTTGAAAAACATCAATGTTAACAATTATCTACATCAAAAGACATAAATAATCTATTAGAAGTATTATATCTCACAAATTTATCAACCAGATCAAATTCTTTGTCTGCTTCTACAAGTTCCTCCTCAGAAAATTCAACAATCGGGTCATCTGCAATTTTTACAGAACTGCATTTCAACAAATTACTAAATTCTACATCTTTCAAACCGGGATAGAATCTTTTTCTTGCTGATTCTAAAGCCTGTTTACTAAATTTGTTACTGCTTTCAATAGCTTTAGCTTTCTTTTCAATCACTTCCACCGGCAGAATGCCAATTGATTCGTCAAATAACTTATAGATAATTGAAGAGCATCTACGCTCATGTTTAAAACAAATTCCATAGGCCTTTTTATCAAAGTTTTGTCCCCTTCCCATTTTTATTACATATGCTGACTGTTTTACAGGCCTTGCATTCGGTTGAATTCCTATCGGATTCAATCTCCATCCATTCACATAAGGTGATTTATCCTGATAAATATAGAATACACCTGGCTTGTCATCTTCATACGTCTTATATGTATCCTTCTCAGACCCTTCACTTTTTACATACTCACAGCATGCAAAAAAGGCAGCAGCCCATTTATCGGTAGTCAAATCCATATATTCAGTCTTAATACCATAATGCTGCGCTAATGCAGCATCATCAATATGAATTTTATTATGTATGATATTACCGCTGCAAGTTTCAGTAAGCAGCCCCGATTTAAATCTCGTAGATATAGGGTGTTTATTTACTATTATAGAAAACTCACACAGCTTAAGCCTTTCTATAAAAACTTCATATTTATCCTGACCTCTGTGAAGCGACGGTTGACAGTTTTCACGATACAATGTTTGTCCTCTATAGTACCAGTTTTTAATCCTGCATCTTGGCAAAAATAGCAACTCATCATCGTTGTTCACCACTTTATCTAAATCACTCCAATTCTCGTGAAATGGAATGGTTATACCCAATGGACTTTTGTCGTACATCAAAGCATACTTCTCTTCATCATAAGAAATAGCTTCAAGTACTTCAAGCAGATTGGGTAATTTATCTTTATCTTTAATAGATTTATCCCAATATTTTTTTACTGTCAAGGATTTTGTAGCAATGTAATCCGGAAAATTTTTCCAGCATAAACCCCATTCTTTATATGTAGGTATATGCTCATTAAGTCCCATGAACACTCCACGAAGCACCTCTTTTGAGATATTTGGTTCAACGGGTTTATTAACAACACACTTTGTTTCATCTTTAGGAGGAATCCTCATTTCGATATTTCCCAGACTACCTGCTTTCTGCTCAAAAAGTTGGGTACCTATAACATCTTCATTCTTATACCTTGCAGCAATAAGTCTATATTGTAGCTTCCTTAATCCTTTCACAAACTCTGCCGTATTTTGTCTGCCCATTTCAACAAACAATTTTTCAGTTTTCCAAAATAGAGATAAAGACATGGCGGGAAATTTAATCTGACAAATAACCGCCATCATAAGATTATCACAAGCATAAGCATGAGTCTGATCAAACTGATCGTGGAGTCCCCTATTTTCTGCCAACATCCATAAAACGAAATATATTTCATTCCACATTTCATAAGATCTGATAATCTCTGCTACATCTATCATTGCCAGTACAGCCTTTTCTACTTCATCATTATTCAACCTTAACATTGCCCGGTTGAAGCTGTACATTATTTGGATGTATGGAGGTGCATCTTCCCGAGATACCACTCGATCATTTTTACCTAGAAATGCAATAAGGGTGGTATCCAGTTTCTCTGCCTTATCTAGATCATGACTGTTTAAGCAGTTGGCAAACTCTTCTACTTTAAGTAATAACTTTTCTGCATCCATTTTTCAGATCGTTATACTAAGAAATTGAAATCAAAACTAAATCATCCAATTTTCTAAGACAGGAAATTATTTTCCAAACAAATTCTCTATTGAGACAGGTACTTTTTAATTGATCGTTTTTACTAACAAGAATGATTTTAAACAATGTGTACGAGTCTTTACTCAACTGTGCACACTTTCTCTATACATAATCCCGATTGAATATTGGGTAGCCGATGACACGCATAATCATTTCTGATATTTGGTTCTTCAATACTTGAAATCTTATTTTTGAACCCATCTGTAGTATCCACATCAAACAAAAACTTAATTTTATCAAAATACCGCTTTGAGATTAATTTTGGCAATATTTCTAGTTGATCGTTATAACAAGAGATATGTGGAAACCAAGGCTGTTTATAAAACATACTATTCACTGGATATATAAGAGAAAGATAATAAAGCAGTATATCCATTTTTATGATGTCATTAAATATTATTGTATTGCAATTTTCCTTTATAAGATCAGCTATAACAGAAATTCTATTTAAATTTTGTCGTTCTTTCTTGTATTTATCAAGTGTATAATTAAATTGCTGAAAACTCGTAAACCTTTTCGCTTCTGCCTCACCCCTAAGCTTTTTACGGGTCACAATAAAATTACCTTGAACGATATCTTTCAAAACATCGAAGCGCCCATTATTAAAGAGAATTACGGAAAACGATAAAAATAAATCCTGATTAAAATATCTGTAATTATCATTTGCCAGATAATCAAGACGCTCATCAGGATAAATTTCAATTTCATTGTCCTCATACATTTGGAGCATTTGCTCAAAAAAATTAATGAACAATTCACTATTACAATATTGGGTATTAACTATCTCTTGTGAAAAAGTGAGAAATTCTTCTTTTAATGGAAGCATTTGCTGTATACTTTTCTCCACTTCATCTATAAAGTTGGCATTTGAGAGTTTTGAATAATCAAGCTTATATCCAGGTAAAGAGTCTAGGAATGTTTTAAGGTATTCTTTAATCATTGATATAGTATTGGGATTATTTTGCTGAATTGCATTTTTTATTGTCGTTAATTTATTGTCGTTATTTGAATACAGCAAGCTCTCTTTTTTCTTTAATGCTAACAATCTATTTCTTAAATCTTCCATTTGAGATCTATTCAATCCAAAATCAGAAAGAGACCAATTTTCATGTTTCCGTATGGCATGATCAACAGGTATTGGATCATTAAGCTTGATAATCGATAATAAATTGTAATCGGCACCTCCATCATAATCCCTAATATCTCCAACAATTCCAATATGTGTTATTGCTGAAATTGGGGCTCCGAGATATAAACCTACGTAGTTGGCTTTTTCTTTCGGATTTGCTTGTGGCGTACCACCAAACCCTATCCACATTTCACTAAAATTATCTCTGAACCATTCAGAGTTAATACCTCTTACTAGAACTAAATCGGGATTTAAAACTTTCATAGCATAATTTTTTTATGATTGATAAAAAGAATTTTCACTATTTTATACGCATCGGATTATTAAACAAAATCACTTGGCGTGAATTTCCATACTTACTACAGAGAACATCTCTATCGAGAATTTAAATATGTTCGCTCTTTTTTGGATTCATCATCCGAAATTTAATCATATACTCGTCCTAGATACTGTATAGCCTAACGGTTCCTAAGGCTTCTAAGCCTCTCGATTGGCGAGTCTCTTTCATTCAGTGGGCGGTGAGGCTGTGGCCCATCCAGTAAAGGGCTTATATCCCAGCGGGTATAGTTTATTAATACCTCTTCATCTTTTATGTTTTGGAGAATTTGCATCACAGGTTCTGTGAGCGTAATAGGAAGAAAGTTTTCATTTAGAAGTTTTTCAAAGAGTGTCATCATCTGGTCAAAGGCATCGGAATAATCCATGCAGAGTACGTCTCTGTCGGGCGACTCTAACTAAGTCACCTCCCATGCAAGGTGCATACTATCAATAACATCCTGACGGCGCATAAAAAATTACTTTGTTACCGGGAGTAGTTAATAGTAACTATTCTATTTATAATATTCCGCATACCACTGAGCGAAGGCACGAAGACCTTTGCGAAGTGGAGTGGAAGGTTTGAAACCAAAGTCCTCTTCGAGGGGTGTAGTGTCTGCGTAAGTTACAGGTACATCGCCCGGCTGCATGGGCACAAGACGCTTGTGAGCCTCAAAGTCGTAATCTTGTGGCAGAACACCTGCCGCAATCAACTCCTCCTGCAAAATCTTCACAAAATCCAAAAGGTTCTCAGGTTGGTTATTGCCAATATTATAAACCTTATATGGAGGTACAGGGAGTCCATCCTCGCCCATCACCTTTTCGGGTGCATGTTGCATCACACGAACAACACCCTCAACAATATCATCTACAAAAGTGAAGTCACGTTTGCAGTTACCGTAATTAAAAATCTCAATCGTTTCGCCCTTGCACAGCTTGTCTGTGAAGCTAAAGTAAGCCATATCCGGACGACCGGCCGGACCATAAACGGTAAAGAAACGCAAACCTGTTGAAGGTATGTTATAGAGTTTCGAGTACGAATGTGCCATCAATTCGTTACTCTTCTTTGTAGCAGCATAAAGACTTACGGGGTTGTCAACCTTATCATCGGTCGAGTAAGGAATTTTCTTGTTTGAGCCGTAAACGCTACTAGAACTTGCATAAACCAAGTGTTCCACGCAAGAGTTGTTGCGACAAGCCTCCAATATATTGAAGAAGCCAACAAGGTTACTTTCTATATAAGCACCAGGGTTGGTAATGGAGTAACGCACACCTGCCTGCGCTGCCAGATTAACCACCACAGTAGGCTGATACTTTGCAAACAATTCATCGATCAATGCTTTGTCGGCAAGATTTCCTTTGATAAATGTAAAGCCCTCATATTTGGATAGCCAACCAAGACGTTCCTCCTTAATGCGGACATCGTAATAATCGTTTACATTATCAAAACCAATAACCTTGACGTGCTCATACTCCTTCAAAAGTTTCAATGCGAAGTTACAGCCAATAAAGCCAGCCGAGCCAGTTACAAGTATGGTCTTGCCCTTTAAGTCTATATTATATTGCAACATGATCTATATTAAAACTATCCGAAAATCTTTTTTGCCTCCTCATAACTATCGAGGCTGCCAATATCAAAACGCCCTGCACTCATTGGCCAAGCGTGCATCGTGGTGTTATCAACCATATTGTTCTCAATTGCGATAACTTTTAGTCGCGTTTAAAAATATCTCGCGTGTAAACTTTCTCTATAACATCGTCAAGGCATACATCGTAGCGGTTTGCGATGATTGCATTGCTCTGCGACTTGAACGAAGAAAGGTCATTAACTACCTTCGAACCGAAGAAAGTTGTACCATCTTCAAGAGTGGGTTCATATATGATAACTTGTGCACCTTTTGCCTTAATTCGTTTCATAACCCCTTGAATAGAACTTTGTCGGAAGTTATCAGAGTTTGACTTCATTGCCAAACGATAAACACCAATGGTACATTCCTTCTCCTTTGATGTATCGTATAATGAATTTGCCTCGTAGTATCCTGCCATTTTAAGAACTCGGTCTGATATATAATCCTTACGGGTTTTATTTGATTCAACAATAGCCGTAATCATGTTCTGAGGAACATCCTGGTAGTTTGCAAGAAGTTGTTTTGTATCTTTAGGCAAGCAGTAACCCCCATAACCGAAAGAAGGGTTGTTGTAATGAGTACCGATACGAGGATCAAGGCCAACACCATTAATGATGGCCTCGGTATCAAGACCTTTCATTTCCGCGTAAGTATCTAATTCATTGAAATAGCTTACACGCAAAGCTAAATAAGTATTGGCAAATAATTTTACAGCCTCAGCTTCCTTTAACCCCATGAATAAGGTATCAATATCCTCCTTGATTGCTCCTTCTTGCAACAAACGCGCAAAAGTTCTTGCAGCCTCTTCCAGGGCAGGAATATTTGAAATTGCTTTAATCGCAGCATTCTCTTCATCAAATTCAGCCTTATTAATAATTTTAGGTATACCTACTATTATTCGACTAGGATAAAGATTATCGTACAAAGCTTTTGATTCACGCAAAAACTCAGGTGAAAAAAGGAGATTGAAATTTTTTCCTTTCAGTTTTTCATCTGTCAAGAAGCGAAGAGCATATTTAACATATAGACTACGGCAGTATCCAACAGGGATGGTACTCTTAATCACCATCACAGCATTTGGATTGACGTTCAACACTAGGTTTATTACATCCTCAATGTGATGTGTGTCAAAGAAGTTTTTCTGAGAATCGTAGTTTGTTGGTACTGCAATAACAATGAACTCAGCTGCCTTATACGCAGCTACACCGTCAAGTGTTGCAGTAAGATTCAAATCCTTCTCATTAAAATATTTCTCAATATATTCATCTTGAATGGGAGAAATACGATTATTAATTTTTTCTACCTTTTCAGGTATTACATCTACAGCAGTCACTTGATGATGCTGTGCCAACAAAGTAGCTATTGAAAGACCGACATATCCTGTACCGGCAACTGCTATTTTCATTATATTTATTTTTAAGTTCTTATGTTTGAAAAATGAAATGATCGGAAGAGCATAAGCCAAAGAGCACTATTTTTAAGGAGTCTGCTTAATTAATTATGCGATGCGGTTCCATCTCTTTTATTCACTCCCTGGTCCAAATATCCGTTCCCAACAGCGGATCATATTTACCATCCTTAACTTCAATAATCACACTTGGTTCTCTTGGGATCAAAGTATGCCATGTGCCTGCAGGAATCTGCAACCCAATATTTCCATCAGCTACTGAGAGTTCATAACGTTCACATTCTACACCTTTTTCATCATAGAAAATCTCAGTTACCGCCCCACGCAAAACAACTAATGTCTCAGAAGTATTGGGATGACGATGAATATCTATAAAAGAACCAGGCTGCAATGCGTTGAGCATACGCTGTGAATTATCATCATCACTATCACGCAAATCAAAATTCACACGCTTACGTACATTTGTGATTGCCTTCTCAAGCAAATCATCCATTAGTTTGTTATCTATCAGCACCTCGTAAGTTTATTGTTGTTTCGATTTTAAATACTCCTCATGAAGGTGATAATACTTCTTCATGAACAGTAGATATGCAATGCAAAGAGTAACCAATACCGAAACGAAATAGATACATTTGTTTATCGATATGTAAATCGACCCTATTGATACAGCCATCTGTAATATCATGTACACAGTAGAAACTGTCACATGAGGAATATGCAATTCATTTGCCATCAGCTGGTAAGCATGTTTTCGATGTGCCTTGAAAATGTTCTCATGCAGCAACAATCTATGACAGATGGTCAGTACAGAATCCACTCCGTAAACCACAAAGAATATCAGATACCATAACTGACCCGTTGACATAATTAGGGCACCAAGCATAAATAGCAAAATAAAAGCAATGGAAACAGACCCCACATCACCGGCAAAACATTTAGCTTTTGTGCGGTAATTGAAAAAACAGAACACCACCACACTAAGTCCTGTTACATAAATCAGGTTCATGTCAGTAAAAGGCTGCCCCGCATTTACTATCATCAACGGAAGTAATATAGCCAGCGAATACCCACCTGTTATACCGTTGATGCCATCCATGAAATTATAAGCGTTAATGATACCCGTACACACTATTAAGGCAATAAGTATCATCCACCAACCTCCTAACGTCAACATCTCTAATTGATAAAACAACAGAAGCATAGAGGCGAAATGAACCAACAAACGCACTTTATTAGGTACAGAACGCACATCATCCATAAAACTGATAGCAGCAATCATAGTAAGCCCCATCAGAAACCACGGATACTGAAAGCCATAAAAAGCCGCATATATCCAAGCACCAAACAGAAAAACCACCCCACCACCGCGTAGAGTTATTTGCGTATGCGAACTGCGCATGTTCGGGCGATCTATTATATTAAGCTTATCTGCAACAAAAAAATACAGTAACTCCAAAACTATCAGAAGTCCTGTTATTATCAAGTACGTCATTTCCTATTATTTGAAACTGTCAAAGGTCTTTGTCAGACCATCTCTGGCATCAACCGGCATGCACTCAATGCCGATAGCCTTTTTTATTTTGTCATTTGAAGCTACGTAGTTCTCCGTCAATTTCTGAAGACGATCCGGGTTCAATGGCAAATGGAGAAACCCTCCTACCTTTGCACACCATGTGATGAATCCCTTGTTAATATACCAGATATGAGCCTTCTTTCCTAACGATTCACAGATTAGCTTAATCAGTTCGTTCGTAGAAACAGTCTCATCGTCAGCCATATTGTAAATACCGGATTCGATCGATTGAGATAAGAGACAATCGATAACATAAGTCAGATTATCTATCGAAGTGAATGTCCTGCTATTTTTAAAAGCACCAAGCGGCCATGGAATACCTTTTCGAACAACAGAATAGAGTAAGTTCAGATTGCCCTTATTGCCAGGCCCATGAATCATACACGGGCGTAAGATATAAACATACTTTCTCTCTGCCGGTTGATGAGACAAGATGTACTCTTCTGCTTTAATTTTGCTCTCTCCGTAAGGCCCAACCGGCGACGGAACAACCTCCTCAGTCAGACACTCTCCGACCACCCTATCCGCTGCTGCTTTAGCTGTACTAAAGAAGATGAATTTCGTAGCCGAAGACTTCAAATAGTAATCATATACTTTCTGAGTCAGTCCTGTATTTATCTTGAAATAGACATCAGCCGCCGATTTGTTTTTTGTGTCATGCGCCTTACCTGCTAAATGGATAATAGCATCTACTTCCGGCAACAGACCATTATCCAGGTCTTGCCATAAGAAGGTTTTGGCAACGCCCTCTTTCTCGGGTGCAACAATATCCAATCCATAAATCTTGCACTTATCCTTTAAGGCAAGAACAAGGTTTGAACCAACGAAGCCGTGGATTCCGGTTATAAGAATGTTCATTTAATTACTTATTTGAACTTAGTTCATGATATATATCAAGATGTCTTTTAATCACCTCATCAATAGAGAAATCCTTTTCGGCCAGTTTGCGGGAGTTTTGTCCCATCTCGTTTCTAAGGTTCCCATCGGATAGGAGTATGTCTAGTTTTTCAGCTAAAGCATCACTATTCTTTATTGGAATTAGGTAGCCATTATATCCATCTACGACTGCCTCGCGGCAACCGATGTTGTCTGTAGTGATGATAGGACGTCCAATTGCAGTTGCCTCGATTAAAGATTTAGGTAAACCTTCTTTGTAATATGACGGAAAAGCTACAATATGACAATCTTTCAAAAGCTGAAGTACATCTGTACGGTATCCAAGCCACTGTATGTAGGTCCCATCACATGCGGCATCAAGTTCTTCTTTCATGATAGCCTTCGGATTATCATCAAGTCCACCACAAAGTAGAAATTCCACTTTATCTTGATATTTATCGCGAAGTTTTTCGGCAGCCTGTGTTAAGATGAATATACCTTTCTCTTCTATCATCCTGGCTGTAAGTAACACTTTTAATTTTCCAGTTGATGGTTCTGGTGTATAGCAGAACTGCTTCAAATCAACACCTGAACCCTTGATATACTTTGATTGTTCAGGTTTAATAATATTGTTCTTTAGGAATAGCTCTTTATCTTCATCATTTTGAAATATCACAGCAATATTCTTCTGATTATGTGAATATTTCAAGACTTTTGGAAGTAATCTTGATACCAAAGACTTGTTATCTTCTGAAAAAAATATTCCCAATCCACTTACTGCATTCACTACTCCTTTTATATGTGCCCACTTTGCTGCCAATGTTCCCCATAGAATCGTTTTCAATCCCACATGATGGACAATATCCGGCTTCTCTCTAAGATACATTCTATATAAGAACCATAACGTATTAAGTTCTTGGAAAAGATTCATTCCAGAGCGACTCATCGGAAGGTTAATTACATTAAGACCTAACTTTTCTATCTCTGAAAGTTTCCCGGTGTCATTTGTCACAACAGTGACATCATATCCGTCTTTTTGTGCAGAAATAGCCACGTCTTTCCTATGTGAAAGAAAAAACCAATCGACATTGACGACTATGTATAATCTAAACATATAACTCTTTTTGTGAATAGTTCTATATTTTTATAATCTCAAACAGTATGAAGAGTAAGATGATCAATAAAACCAAAAAAATGATTTATCGATGTATTATGAAATGCTTGCATTGCCTGATAATATTATGTAGGTGAATTTTCCAAATCAAGACACGGCTAAACTGCTTTATCTTTACTTTTAAACTATTTGGAGCATACTTTGCAAAAAACTTTTCTACAGGAAGTTTTTTGGCATCTTCATAAAATTGAGCTCTATTGTAATTTGGAATCTTGATATTCTTCCTTGGTTTTACCCAAGTTGAAGTTTCAAAAGGATAATAGTAAAATCTTATTTTTTCTCTGATTGAATCTAAACATACCTTTCCTTTTTCTGTCCAAATTGCCACTGTAGTTGTGCCTTTGTTGTCATTCATTTTTGGAGTAATCTTGGTTGTATCCCAAATATCTCCAAGTGAAATATCTGAAACTCTAGGACAATCTTGATAATTGCAGCTTGTGCACGATAGTCTGGTACTGTAACCACGAAGGAATAATCGAAGCCATTCATCTGACTCGCTACCCCTGCGATACAAACTTTTGCCTTTCTTCTGTTGTTGCCAATCTTTATAACATGCCAAAGTACAAAATGAGAAACCTCTCTTCTTATCTCTAAAAACAACTCTCTTTATATCGCCACTTTTCTTTGAGCGAAATTCAATATATTTCTTGAAGATAAGAGGAGAAGGGATAGCCTTACAAGCGAAATCTACAGTCAGAAGATTTGGGTAGTCTTTTTTTAAAAACTTTTTCAATCCATTAATCTGACATGGTGTACCACTAAAGCACACCTTGCGACCTTCAGTAAGGTATTTCTTTGCCTGTAAGAATGTGTCTCCAATCTCACTCTGAACATATTTGGAGTTTCTGAACTTCTCTAAATCTTGTACATTTTCAACAGCAATGTGTCTAACAACAACATCATCTTCGAGATTAGCACCAAATACTACTCCGCCTTCAGATATCACAAATTCTGCAATTGCGGTAAATGCACCACCCGAAGTAGATTGATAGCGGATAATGTCATCCTTATGCTGAACAATGCAAGAAGATGGATCAACGGCATCTTTGCTACTTAGTGGTTTTTCCAATGCAGGGCAACTATATTCGCACAATCCACACTCCACACATTTCTCAGTATCTATTAACGGAAATAGGAATCCAGTATCGTCTGCCACCATTTTGATGGCATCACTCTTACAGGTATTTGCACAAGCAGAACATCCGCAACAAAGGTCTTTACTTGCTAATGTTGGCATATTCCTATGATTTCAATGCAGTTACAAGATATTCCATTGACATTTTTCTTTTCTCAGACACCTTCTCAAGTACTTCTGAGTAATTAATAGAATCTTCTATACACTTGTCAACATCTTCATTTCCATTTAGCATCCTTCGAGACAAGCCAGTGAAGTCCAGAAGGGTATAAAGACGGTCATTAGCAGAAAACTTGCTTTCATCTGGCCATCTACGAAAAGAGAAAAACTTTTTCTGATTCAAAATGCAGAATACAATACCATGGAAAGAATCAGTGCATATATATTCTGCATTTCTGATAAGATTGATAAATTCTGAAGGACCAACATTATAGGGCTTCTCATCTGCGAACTCTTCATCCGACGAAATATAAGATGCTCCATGAAGCAGGCCAATTATTCTACAACCTGTCTTTTCCTTAAGTTTTTTTACGAACTCACGATGCTCTGGGTTGTCGCCCATAAAGTAACAAAGGATATACTTCCCTTCTGCAAAAGGCTTTTTATCCTGAATATGCATCCAATCTTCTGAAGTTAGAAGCATAGTTGGGTCACATACAACAGTTGCCTTTTTTCCAGATATTGACTTTACGATATCTGCTCCTGTGTTTTCTCTAACACTGATATGTTCGATACGTGAAAGAAATTTCTTTGCATGTTTGTGTAGTTGCATTGGGAGTTCAGGCACTCCGAAACTTGTAGAAAAAGCTATCTTCTTTACATTGTCTGGCACAAACTCCAATGTATAGAAACATCCTACAATATTCGACGGTCTCCATAGTTGATCACTACCAACTACTACAGCATCCATCTCAGACGCCTGTTTACCAAGCTCTTTCCAAGAATGTGTAGTAGGTAGCATCTTGTTCCACTTCTTATTGAATTCAGTATATACCTGCTTACGAACCAGCATATTATGTGCATACTGATCAGAAGACACAGACGCTGACTTACGCGAACGACTCTTCAGATTGGCCATCAAATATTTAAACTCCACAGGATCAAACATACGGCCTAGATAATACACTAGTTTCTTTATGTGTATGCTACGATGAACCCCTTTTATTTCGAAGATTCTTGCATCATACCCCAAGTTTTCCAATACATACTGAGTTGCATATGTCTGGAGTGCACTTCCAAAGTTCTCCTTATATGTTACCGCTGCTATGCCTATTCTATTCATGTGATTATTGTTTTTTATATGTCATTGAATCGTAAATGGCAGTTATTTGTTTGATTGCATTTTCAAGGTTGTACTTTGATTCTCCAATAATAGCACTATAGTCTGCCCTATTCTTCTCTGACATATTAAGACCGATATCAGCCCATTCTTTTGCTGGTCTTAAGAGTGAGATGGGTTTCACACAATCCGTCAAAATATTCATTGTAGAAATAGTTTCGGACATAATGATGTTTAAGCCCGTACACTGAGCTTCAACCAACGAGAATGACAAACCTTCAAAGAATGAAGGGAAAATAAACAAATCCATACCCATTAAATACTCATTGATATTAGAAATATTCTTTAAAAAGATTATCTTATCCAATACTCCTAAAATTGCAGCTTTTTCTTTTATATCTTTTTCCAATACTCCTTCCCCTATAAGTAATAATCTACAATTATCTCGCTGAGAACAGATTTCTTTAAAGATAGCAAGAATAAAAGAATGATTTTTTGGCTCAGAGAAAGTTCCCACATGACCACATAAAAAAGTATCTGAAGTTATATTAAGACTCTGCCTAATGTTATTCCTTTTCTGAGAGTCAAAAGTGTACCTACTAACATCTATTGCATTAGGAATTTCAGAGTAATGTCCATATGTTTTATAATTATTTCCATATAGACGATACGCGGCTTTATCAGAACAAGCGAACCAATAGTCGGCAACAGACTTTGTCGTTCTGCTGAATATTTTTTTAGCTGTTCGTGCTATGAAACCTCCTCGATACCCAGCACTATGACTATGAGAAATTGTTGCGCAACCTTGTTCCTTTGCTATACGTAGATATAAGCCG
Organism: Parabacteroides sp.; assembly: GCA_028707405.1. Classification (GTDB taxonomy): domain Bacteria; phylum Bacteroidota; class Bacteroidia; order Bacteroidales; family Tannerellaceae; genus Parabacteroides. Next base: position 20,613 of record JAQWBH010000050.1, read on the forward strand.
GCAGAATTGGTGGAATGAGCATGAACAATGTCATAATGATAACTTGACAAAAGTTTTTTCCATTCCTTTATATACTTAACAATATTCCATACTTGGAAATCTGGCATTATATAGATATTGCTACCAAGACTTATAATCTCTTCTCCATAGCCTCCCTCAGAATCATGGGTAACAGCTACGTCTATCTGATATTTATTTTTGTCAACATTACGAAGAATATTCATAATGAAAGCCTGTGTTCCTCCTCTTCGTGTGTTACCAAGAACCATTAGTATTCTTATCATATCTTTTTTTTCTCTGCTCTTATGGTACGTATAAAGAAATATGCCCACGACATAACTCTACTCATCAGCCCTTTCTTTCTTAAATTTTTCAACTCTAATTCTCTAAATGAAATAAATTTCTTCCGGTTTTCCTTAATGAATCTCTCGAACGCTTTGACA
>JAQWBH010000051.1:0-1940 GCA_028707405.1 Parabacteroides sp.
GTCATTATTATCAAAACTAAAAGATAATGTTTATCTTTGTCCCGTATCAAAATGATGTTGTAATTTAAAATCATATAAATGAAAAACTATCTTGTATTTTCCATGGCTGCCCTTATGATGGGTGTTCCATGTTTTGCACAATCAAAGAAGGCGGCAAAGTTTACCGGAGCCGTCGGTGAAGTGAGAATTATCACGCTTGATCCGGGGCATTTCCATGCATCGCTAGTACAAAAAGTGTCTTATCCGCAAGTTTCTAAGGATGTTCATGTGTACGCACCCAAAGGATTTGATGTGGATGAACATCTTAAACGTATTGAAGGATTTAACAAGCGTGCCGAGTCGCCTACATCGTGGAATGAAATTGTTTATACCGGTCCCGATTTTATGGAGAAGATGCTTTCCGAAAAGAAAGGGAATGTGGTGGTGCTTGCCGGCAATAATCGTAAGAAAACCGAGTATATCAAACGCTCTCTTGAAGCTGGTTTGAATGTATTATCGGATAAACCGATGGCAATCAACAGTCAGAACTTCAAGCTGCTGAAGGAATGCTTTGGCATTGCCAAACAAAAGGGGGTGCTTCTGTATGATATTATGACCGAAAGAAATGAGATAACTACGATTTTGCAGAGGGAGCTTTCAATGATTCCCGCTGTTTATGGCTCTCAGCTAAAAGGAACACCTGAGGATCCGGCCATTGTAAAGGAGAGCGTGCATCATTTATTTAAGTTTGTCGATAACAAGCCGCTGACTCGCCCCGACTGGTATTTCGATGTTACGCAGCAAGGCGAGGGTATTGTTGATGTGACAACGCACTTGGTTGATCTGGTTCAATGGGAGGCGTTTCCGGGACAAGTCATTGATTATGCGAAAGATATTCGCATGCTGGATGCAAATCGCTGGACTACCGCTATCAGTCTTGATCAATATAAGCAGGTTTCCGGTGAAGAAAATTATCCGGAATTTCTGAAGAAGGATGTTCAAAACGATACATTGAAGGTTTATTGCAATGGCGATATTCTTTATAAGATCAAAGGTGTATGTGCCAAAGTCTCTGTAACATGGAATTATACTTTTCCAAAAGGAGGTGGCGATACACATTTCTCAGTGATGAAGGGTAGTAAGGCTGATTTGATTATTCGTCAGGGTAAAGAACAGAATTATCAGCCGGAGTTGTTTGTTGAAACTGTAAAAGGCTTGAACAATATGGAGTATGAGAAGGTCTTGAAAGCTTCGATGACAAAGGTAATAGCCAAGTATCCGGGAGTTGCCCTTGAAAAACGAAGTGACGGTGTTTGGCATGTAATTATTCCGGCCAAATATCGTATCGGGCATGAAGCTCATTTTGGTCAGGTGACCGAACATTTTCTGGATTATTTGAAGAAAGGTGCATTGCCTTCATGGGAAGTTCCGAATATGCTTGCCAAATATTATGTAACAACTTCCGCCTTGGATATGGCGAAAGCTAAGGTTAAGTAAATGCATAACTTGTTGTTGAGTTTTGTATCTATTTGTTTTATTAGTGAGCCTAATAATTGAAGAATAAACATATATGAAAACAAAAAACTATTTTCTTGGAGTTATATTGATTATTATTAGTCAGAATTTATTTTCTCAAAATTTATTTGATTATTTTGGACAAATTCCTCCTAAAGATTCTATCCAGATATTTGCCTCAGGAATTATATCTCAAAGTGGTACAAAGGAGAGTGGTTTGGCTATCTCTCCGAATGGAAATGAACTGTTTTTTGTCAGAGGGGAATGGCCCCAAACGAAGATTATGCATATGATTAAGTTTGAAAATGGATGGTCAAAACCTGATACTGCTCAATTTTCAAAAGATTGTTGGACTACTGAACCTGCCTTTTCTTCAGATGGTAAATACTTATATTTTTCAACCAGTAAAGGAAAATCAGATATCAGCGATTATAGTTTATGGAGGG
>JAQWBH010000051.1:2040-20976 GCA_028707405.1 Parabacteroides sp.
CCCAAAGAATTTAGGTCCGAAATTTAATAGTAAGGAAGATAATTATGATATGGATATTTCTCCTGATGGAAAATATGTATTCTTTTATTTGAATGGAGATATTTATTGGATGAAGAATAATATTCCGGCTACTTCACTTTAATACAAAAGAATATAAGTATGAGTTTATATGTAGATTAATACTAACAGTATATGCTGAAAATAAAAATTCCCGAAGCTTTCTGGCTCCGGGAATTTTTATTTAAGTTCTTTCTCTTCCATCATATCTAGCTCATTCTTGTCGGCATCAATAAATTTGTATTGCAAGAATCCCAGACTCTGATCGGGAATCACTTTGATACTCATAGAGTATTTGAGTTTCCATTTCCAACTGAGCGGAATGGTACCGCTCTTGATGAATGCTGCTACGTAAGGATGTACGTGTAAGGAGAATTTCTTCACATTGTGTTTGTTTACAAGACAGTCTATTTTACCTTCCAGGCTGTCTGTAAATAGAATAGAAGGCTTGATAGTTCCGGTACCAAAACAGGTTGGACATGATTCTGTTGTATCCACATCCATTGCCGGGCGGACACGTTGGCGGGTGATTTGCATTAATCCGAATTTGCTCAACGGCAAAATATTGTGCTTTGCGCGATCGTTAGCCATGGCGTTATTCATATGCTCGAATAACAGTTGCCTGTTGGCTGCTTCAGCCATATCGATATAATCGATAACAATAATTCCTCCCATATCGCGAAGGCGCAACTGACGAGCGATCTCATCCGCTGCAGCCAGATTTACGTCAATCGCTGTCTTTTCCTGGGCATCACTGCCTTTTGAACGATTTCCACTATTTACATCAATCACATGCATTGCTTCGGTGTGTTCGATGATGAGGTAAGCTCCATTTTTGTACGTTACGGTGCGACCGAACAGAGATTTGATTTGTTTTGTTATTGCAAAGTTGTCAAAAATGGGCAGTTCGCCTGTGTATTTCTGAACGATTTCTTCTCTTCCCGGATCGATAAGACTGACGTAATCGCGAATATTGTTGTATACGTCGCTATCGTTAACGTAAATGTTTTGAAATGAAGGATTGTAAATATCACGCAATAGAGCTACTGTTCGTGCCGTCTCTTCATAAATGAGCGCAGGAATTTTTGCTTTTGTGATTTTGGTGATATTGTCTTCCCATCGTTTCACTAATGTCTTTAATTCATGATCGAGTTCGGCAACGCGTTTTCCTTCAGATGAAGTACGAACAATAACACTGAAATTCTTCGGTTTGATACTTTGAATCAGTTGACGCAGGCGTGCGCGCTCTTCGTTCGATTTAATTTTCGTGGAGACAGAGACCTTATCGGAAAAAGGTATCAAAACAATGTATCTTCCGGCAAACGAAAGCTCGGAAGTTAATCGCGGACCTTTTGTGGAAATAGGTTCTTTAGCTATCTGTACTAAGACTTCTTGTCCAACTTTGAGCACATTGCCGATGCTTCCATCTTTACTTATCTCCGGAAGTATCTGGATTTTGGAGACACTGGGCGTTTTTTTTTCACCTTTTTGATCTCCTCCCAATGCCTGTTTGAGAAATTTTTGCTGTGTGTTAAAGTTCGGACCTAAGTCTAAATAGTGAAGAAATGCATCCTTTTTGTAACCTACATCAATGAACGCAGCATTCAAACCCGGCATAAGCTTTTTGACTTTGCCTAAGTAGATATCACCAACGGCAAAAGAAACATTGTGAGCTTCTTTCTGAAGTTCAACAAGATTCTTATCTTCTAAAACGGCGATGGCTACTTCTTTGGGTTGTACATCTACTACTACTTCACTAATCACTTTATATAAAAGGGGCATTAAAATTATGAGACCTTAATAAAAATAACACAAAAGAACAAACTTAAAAAGTCTCTTATTAAGTTTGTTCTTTAAATGACAAGAAATAGACTTATTTCTTTTTATGTCTATTCTTTTTTAATCTTTTTTTACGCTTGTGCGTAGACATCTTATGTCTTTTTCTCTTCTTTCCGCTTGGCATTACTTTAAAAATTTAAAATTGAACTATAAAAATAAATTACTTAACTTCACTCAAGAAAGTCTTTGCCGGTTTGAATGATGGAATATTATGCTCCGGAATAATGATTGTGGTGTTCTTCGAAATGTTACGAGCCGTCTTCTGTGCTCTTTTCTTGATAACGAAGCTTCCGAAACCTCTCAAATATACATTCTCTCCTTGAGAAAGCGAACCTTTTACGTTGTTCATAAATGATTCAATGCTATTTAGTACTGTCTGCTTGTCAATGCCGGTACTTTTTGAAATCTCATTAACGATATCTGCTTTAGTCATGTCTTTAATTAATTAAATAATTGATTTGGACTTATTAATTTTTTGGAATGCAAATATATAGCTTTTTATTTATGTGGAAAAATATTCGTTGGTCATTTTTTTTCTAAAAGTATTGAAAAGATTCGCAAGAAGTGCGTATGTTTGCTGTAATCAATGAGTTGCAACATATAACATATAAATGATGATAAACGGAAAAAGCTTAGCTATTAGTGATTTATTGGGCAAATGGTACGATCAAAATAGACGATTGCTGCCTTGGCGGGAGTCAACCGATCCTTATATTATATGGGTCTCTGAAATTATTCTTCAGCAAACGAGAGTAGCACAGGGTCTTGATTACTTTAATCGCTTTATTTGTCGTTTCCCTAATGTGGTTTCATTAGCTGCTGCGGATGAAGATGAAGTATTAAAGTACTGGGAAGGATTGGGTTATTATAGTCGCGCACGAAACATGCATGCGGCAGCAAAAGAGATGATGGACAGATTTGACGGAGTGTTCCCTTCTCGATACGAAGATGTTCTTTCGTTGAAAGGGATAGGTGAATACACAGCTGCAGCTATCGTCTCCTTTGCCTGGAATAAGCCGTATCCGGTGGTCGATGGAAATGTTTATCGTGTTCTGGCTCGTTTGTTTGCCGAAGAAACACCGATAGACAACCTGAAGGGGAAGAAGCTTTTTTATGCGTTGGCGGCAGAGCTTATGAATAGCAGATATCCGGCACATCACAATCAGGCGATGATGGAATTGGGAGCATTACAGTGTGTTCCTCGTAATCCGGACTGCGGGATCTGTCCTCTAAAAGACCACTGTGTGGCTTTTGCTTTGGGGAAAGTGGATTTGTATCCGGTTAAGCAAAGCTTGAAGAAAAGCCGTAACCGATATTTACATTATTTCTACATTATACATCACGGCAAGCTTTTATTGTCTCGTCGCGAAAAGCAGGATATATGGAAAGGCTTATATGAATTTCCGAATATTGAAACTAAAGAACAAATGGATTTTGAAAATTTGCAGTCGACAACGGATTTTCAACGGATGTTTGATGATACAGGGCGGCTGGATATCATCCCTGAGCTTTCGAATGTAAAGCATGTGTTAACTCATCAGGTGCTGTTTGCTACATTTTATAAAATTCAAATTGAACGGATGAACGAAGCATTGCAACATTATTTACAAATTATACCGGAAAATATAGATTTGTATGCCTTTCCCCGCCTTATACATATTTATTTAGATAAGTTGAAAGGAAATTTGCCCGATTGATTGTTTTTATGTTACTTTGTAAGACTAAAATTTAAGATATGTCATTGAATAAAGTTTTATTGATCGGAAATGTGGGCAAGGATCCCGACATTCGTTATTTTGACAGCGGTGCTGCTGTAGCCAATTTCCCTCTTGCAACATCTGAAAGAGGATATACCTTAGCTAATGGAACTGTTGTTCCTGAACGTACTGAATGGCATAATGTTGTCGTTCGGCGCGATTTAGTCCCTTTTGTTGAAAAATGGGTAAAGAAAGGGTCAAGTTTATTTGTTGAAGGTAAAATTCGTACGCGTAATTATGACGATCAGTCAGGTATTAAGCGTTATGTGACTGAAATATATGCTGATCGTCTTGAGTTTTTTAATATGGGTTCGGGAAATCGTGAGAATACAACGAATAATTCCAATGCAGGAATGCAGCCTGTACAAACATCTCAGACACAACCAACAGATCAATCTGCTGGCAATACTTCTTTTCAGCCATCTGCGTCTTTGCCGTCAAACGGTGCGGATGACCTTCCGTTCTGATATTGTTTAACTAAAATATTTACCATTGGATTCAGACTATTTTTTATTGAATATATTTAGTCAAGTTGCTGTTCGACCAGTCACATTTGGTGCAATAGTAGCACTTCTGATTGCAGTATTGCTACTATTGATGTCGGGCTTTATTTCTGCTTCCGAGGTTGCTTCTTTCTCCTTGACTCCAAGTGATATGAATGAGATTAAGGAAGAAAAATCGACCTTGGATTCATTGGTTTTTAGACTGTTGAGCCATTCGGAATTTCTACTTGCTACAATTCTTATTGTTAATAATTTTGTGAATGTGGCAATTGTTATGCTTTGCACGTATAGCATCAATGAAATATTTGATTTTTCACAGGCGCAAACCCTGGGTTTTGTACTTGAAACGATTATTCTTACTTTTTTACTTTTGCTGTTCGGTGAAATTATGCCGAAGATCTATGCCCAGAAATGTTCGCTCCGCTTTGTCCGCCGTGCAGCTCCGACACTAAATGCGATGGAACATTTGTGTCGTCCGCTTGCAAAAGTGCTGGTTAAGTCAACGACTATTATTAATAAAACCGTGGCAAAGAAAAAATATGATCTTTCGGTTGACGAATTATCTAAAGCACTTGAGATTACGTCGAAAGCGATTCCAGAAGAGAAAGCGATGCTCTCTGAAATCATTAAATTCTACGATAAGACGGCCAATGAGATAATGACGCCACGGCTGGATATGGAAGGATTGGATATAAACACAACGTTTCGTGATGTAATTCAGTTTATTGTGAATTCAGGATATTCGCGAATACCCGTTTATTCCGATTCGGAGGACAATATCAAGGGTATACTTTATATAAAGGACTTGTTGCCTTATACGGATAAACCGGATTCGTTTCGCTGGCAAAGCTTAATTCGTCCTGCTATATTTATCCCTGAAACAAAGAAAATTGACGATTTGCTGGAAGAGTTCCGTACAAACAAGATCCATATGGCTATTGTGGTGGATGAATTTGGAGGAACATCAGGCGTTGTTACTATGGAAGATATTCTGGAAGAGATTGTAGGGGAGATTTCTGACGAGTATGATGAAGATGAGAAACAATATATACGTCTTTCGGATGGAAGCCTGATTTTTGAGGCAAAGATACTGCTTACCGATTTCTTTCGTGTGATCGATGCGGATCCTTCAGATTTTGGAAAACTGACTGAAGAGGTAGAGACGCTGGCGGGTCTGCTTTTGGAAATCAAAGGTGATTTTCCTCAACGCCGGGAGGTGATAGAATATAATGGATATAAGTTTCAGATTCTTGAAATGGACAATAAACGAATACAAAAGGTGAAATTTAATCGCATTAATACTGAGTTAAAAGCAGATGACGGGAAAGGAAAGAATGAATGAAACTCAAAATTGCTGTATTATTGTGGGTGATTACCGGCATGACTTTGTTGTCGTGCACCCGACAATATACACCGAAGCCCAGAGGATATTTTAGGATTGATCTGCCTAAACCTCACTATCATGATTTTGTGAATGGTACTTTTCCTTTTACTTTCCATGTATCTAGCATGGTAAAGTTTGAACAAGTAGCTTCAGTATCTCCAAATAATAATTCGCATTGTTTTACTTTTTCTTATCCGACATTTAATGCAAATATTTATTGTACATATCTGACAGTGAATAGAATAGATATCAATAAGGAGATCGCAAAGAGTCGGGATCTGGTATCGCGTACTTCAAAAAATATCAATGAAGTAGAAGAACAGGCTTACGATAATCCTGATGCACACGTCTACGCTTCACTTTTTATGCTGGATGAAGATGCTGCGTCGCCATTTCAGTTTCTGATAACAGATAGCAGTCATTATTTTTTTCGTGCAGCATTATATTATGACTGTCCTCTGAATGCAGATTCGCTAGCTCCGGTCACCGCTTACCTGAAGCAAGATATTATTGAGATGATACAATCTTTTAATTGGAAGAAGTAATGCCACTGATATATGTTCATAATAAACCGCATTGGGGACTCTGGAAGGTGGAAGAATCTTCGGAACAACTCTTTTTAATGTTGGAAGAACATGATGCCTATAGTGTTGAACTTGAAAAGATTCACAACGAACATCGCAGACAGGAATGGTTGGCCGCCCGGCTTCTGCTTCAGCATCTTTTAGGGCGCTTTTCCCGTATAGCATATCATGCAAACGGAGCGCCGTTTTTGCCTGCGGAACCGCTTCAAATAAGTATATCACATACAAAAGGTTATGTGGCTGTTATCTTGTCATATCAGGCTGTCGGAATAGATATAGAGTATCGTTCAGATCGGATTTTGAAAGTGCGCAGCCATTTTATGACGAAAGAAGAGGATACGGCAATAAATTTGGAACATGAGAAAGAGCATCTGCTTATTTATTGGTGTGCAAAGGAAACATTATATAAAATGATTGGATCTGAAGGAGTCGGATTCTCTGATTTGCACGTGCGTCCTTTTACTTTTGCTGACAAAGGCCAAATTTCCGCTTATGAAACATTTACACCATATTGTCTGGAATTTTTGTTGTCTTTTCAAATAACGGACGACTATGTCTTAACTTATAAAATAGAAAACTGATATTGTTTAGAATTTAGGTGGATATTATTTCTGCCAGATTTCCCAGGCAGCAAAAGCTTGTAGCAGTAACATTTCGAGCCCATTCTTAACAACTGCCCCTTGATCTTTTCCTTTTTTCATGAAAAGAGTCTCATCCGGATTGTATAACAGATCATAGAGTAAGTGCTGTGAAGTCAGTAGCTCATAAGGAATATTCGGACAGGCATTGATATTCGGAAACATTCCCAGCGGAGTTGTGTTAACAATAACTGTATATTGCTCCATGATTTTGGGTGTGATCTCTTCGTAGGTTATACAATATTCTTTTGGTTTTCGGGACACAAGAGTTACTCCTATGCCTAATTGTTTTAATCCTTGCGATACTGCTTTTGATGCACCTCCCGTTCCCAGAATGAGTGCTTTATGATGAGTCTCATTCAGCAATGGTTCTATGGATTGTTTGAAGCCGATGATATCTGAATTGTATCCTTTGAGTTTGGTTTTACCGAATAATCCTTTGGTAAACTTAATTACATTGACGGCCCCTATCTTCTTGGCGTCGTCGTCCAGTTCATCTAAATAGGAAATAATCTGTTCCTTGTAAGGAATGGTTACATTTAATCCGTTTAGCTCCGGATTGGTTTTAAGTATTTGTTTGAAATCTTTGATCGTAGGAATTTCAAAATTGAGATATTGCGCATCAATCTTTTCGGCTTCAAACTTCTGATTGAAGTAGTTTTTTGAAAATGAGTGTCCTAGAGGAAACCCTATTAATCCGTATTTTTGCATAATTATTGTTTTCTTGTTTAAATCTCTTTTGTCGCTGTGTATAATGAACAAATTCCAAAGGTAAGGGTTTTAAAATGAGCATCAGTGAATTTCTCTTTTGCGAGTAATTCGGTCATCACTTTCCCTTGCGGTACTACTTTTATGGATTCAGGAAGATAATGGTAAGCCGCCTCTTCTTTAGAAACAAAGTGACCGATGTGGGGAATAACAAGGCTCGAATATATACGATAAAGCTGTCTCATTGGAAAGTGCTCAGGAGTTGATAACTCTAGTATCATCACATGTCCGCCCGGCTTAAGTATTCTATACATTTCGGATATACTTTTCCGGATGTTCTCAAAATTTCTGATTCCGAAAGCGACTGTAACCGCATCGAAAGTATTGTCGGCATAAGTGAGCGCCAAACAATCTTGCTTTTCAAATTGGATATACTTGGCAAATCCGGCATCAGCTACTTTTTGTCGGGCCACGGCCATCATCCCCTCAGAAATGTCAACACCTGTAATTCGTTCCGGCTTCAGTGAGCGATATAAAGCAATCGCCAAATCGCCTGTACCGGTAGCTATATCCAAAATATTGGAAGGGGCAAAAGGTCGCAGGAAAGCAATCCCTTCCCTGCGCCACTGTTTGTCTATACCCATGGATAAAGTATGATTCAGAAGATCATATTTGCCTGCAATGTGATCGAACATACGTGTCACTTGCGCTTTTTTGCTCTCTTCTTCATTATAAGGACGAATGGTTTCTGAACCGTACTTCATGGTCTGTGTTTATTTTTTATTGTTTAGATACGCTAATACATTCTTTTCAATACGTGAGAGCAGATTATCGGTGTTTTCCTTATTGAATGATTCGCCGGTAATATGTTCGAACAGTTCAATATAACGGTCACTAATACTCTCAACAATAGCCGGCGTCATCTCCGGTACTTGCTGTCCTGCCTTGCCCTGGAATCCATTAGCCATAAGCCATTCGCGAACGAATTCTTTAGAAAGTTGTTTTTGAGGCTCACCATTCTCAAAACGTTTTTCAAAACCTTCCTTATAGAAATATCGGGATGAATCGGGAGTATGTATTTCATCCATCAGAATGATTTTGCCATCACGCTTACCAAATTCATATTTGGTATCAACCAGAATCAGACCGCGTTTTTCAGCGATCTCGGTACCGCGCTTGAAGAGGCCTAGAGTATATTTTTCCAAAATAGCGTATTCTTCTGGCGTAGCTAATCCGCGTGCCAGTATCTCCTCTTTGGAGATATCTTCGTCGTGCTCGCCAATCTCAGCTTTTGTTGTCGGTGTTACGATAGGTTCCGGGAAACGTTGGTTCTCACGCATCCCTTCCGGAAGCTTGATTCCACATAGTTCACGAATCCCGTTCTTATATGCACGCCAAGCGCTTCCACACAGATAACCGCGTACAATCATCTCGATAGGAAATCCTTTACAGCAGATTCCGACAGTGACCATTGGATCTGGTGAAGTTAGTTTCCAGTTAGGACAAATGTCCGTAGTCTGGTCAAGGAATTTCGATGCAATCTGGTTTAGTATTTGTCCTTTATAGGGAATACCTTCCGGTAAAATAACGTCGAATGCAGAGATACGATCTGTTGCAATCATTACTAGTACATCGTCGTTGATGTTGTAGACATCGCGTACTTTGCCATGATAGACACTCTTCTGTCCCGGGAAGAGAAAATCTGTTTTAACTAATGCCTTCTTCATATGTTATTCTTTTTTTATAGAATTGTATATCTGTTTCCTTTTATCGTCGTATTTGTCGTAAGCTTCAACAATACGTTGTACCAGTTTGTGACGAACAATATCTTCCTTATTGAATTCAATCTTGCCAATGCCTTTTACGTCTTTTAGTATTTGCATCGACTGTACTAATCCGGAGGTGGCTGTCGGAGGAAGATCAATCTGTGTAATGTCTCCTGTTATAATCATTTTTGCATTCATACCCAATCGGGTCAAGAACATTTTGATTTGATGAGTCGTTGTGTTTTGTGCTTCGTCAAGGATGATGACTGCATCATTGAGTGTACGACCTCGCATGAAAGCCAGAGGAGCAATTTGTATGATGTTGTTCTCCATATATTCTTTCAGTTTTGCACTGGGAATCATATCTTGTAATGCGTCATATAATGGCTGAAGATACGGATCCAGTTTGTCTTTCATTTCACCGGGAAGGAATCCCAGCTTTTCTCCTGCTTCTACGGCCGGACGACTCAGTATGATCTTTTTAATTTCTTTGTTTTTGAGGGCTTTTACTGCCAATGCAATAGCAATAAAAGTTTTTCCTGTTCCAGCCGGACCTATGGCAAAAACCAGATCGTGTTCTTCAAATGATTTGACGAGTCGCTGCTGGTTCTCAGAACGGGCAACAATAGGTTTACCGTTCATTCCGTGAATGATCAAGTTTTCCTGAGGAACTGTTGCCGGAGCTTTCCCCTTAATGATGTCCAGAATGACTTCTTCGCTTAGCGAATTATATTCTTCGCAGTATTTTTCGATTTCCCTTATTTTCTTTAAGAACAACTCCGATTCATCTTCATCGCCAATCACTTTCATCACATTACCACGTGCAACTATGCGTAATTTAGGAAACAATGTCTTGATAAGCTGCATATTGACATTGTTTACACCGTAGAAGATTACGGGATCTACACTTTCAAGAATATATATTCGTTCAATCATTCAATTTGTTTTATTGTCACATTGGGGAGACAAAATTAGTAATATTCTTCATGACCGAATGAATTGCATTAAAAAAAAATTAAATGAAAATTTACAACATTAGCTTCGGAATGAGTTATATTGGATTTTGTAACCATGCAAGTCTGTTACATTCACCCATGAAATTTTATTTCAATTGTTTGAATGCTTTTCCAATCATTTCGATAATATCACTTGCAATCATACTTTCTTCGGAATGGAATGCGGAAGCTAAATCACCGGCTGTCCCATGTAGGAATACTCCCGCAATAGCCGCCACTTCCGGTTCCAACCCCTGAGTGAGCAGTCCGAGAATAATTCCTGTCAGCACATCTCCACTTCCAGCTGTCGCCATGCCTGGATTACCACTATTATTAAAGTATATGTTTCCTGAGGCGGTACAGGTTGCTGTAAAGGCCCCTTTTAAAACGACATTTACTTCATGTTCCATGGCAAAGTTTTGCGCTTTGATCAGGCGTTCATAGTCACAATCGCTATTATCGGTCAATCGGTCAAATTCTTTTGGATGAGGCGTTAAAATGCTATGAGCCGGAATTTGCTTCATTAAGCTTTCATTTGCCGCAATAATGTTTAAGGCATCCGCATCCAGTACTAATGGCTTGTGACAAGCTTGTATAAGTTTTTCTAATGCGCAGAAAGTTTCACTGTTTTGCCCTAATCCGGGTCCGATACCGATAGCGGTATATGGATTCAAATCGGGGAAAGAAGAAAAATGTTCTTTATTTTCATCCAAACTTAGCATGGCTTCAGGAAATGAAGTTTGCATAATCAATTCTCCTCTTTTGGGAATATGGGTGGTGATTAAGCCCGCGCCACTTCGCAAACAAGCTTGTGCAGACAAAACGGCTGCACCCATTTTTCCCTGGCTTCCGGCAATGAGTAAGGCATGTCCATAAGTCCCTTTATGCGAAAATCGTTTGCGTGATGGGAATGTGCCGACAATATCATCTTCAGAAACAAGGGAGTAAGGTGTTTCTGTATTTTCGATAATGTCAGGGTGCAGACCAATTTCCAAAACTTTCCATTCGCCTACATAGGATGCATTTTCGGATAATAGAAATGCTAATTTGGGAAATTGAAAGGTTAAGGTCAGATCTGCTGAAATAATTGAATTTGGATTGTTTGAACGATTATCTTCACCAAACAGGCCTGAGGGAATATCGATTGAAACTACCGTTGCTTCTGATTTGTTGATATAATCTACAACTGCAGCGTAGCCTCCTTCTAAAGGTCTGTTTAATCCCGAACCAAACAGGCCGTCAATAATAATGTCATGTTCATTTAATTCGGGCGCTGAAAAGTCGGTAATGACTTCCGTGAAATAGACTGTCTCCATCTCTTCTAAACGTTGTTTGTTAAGTTCGCAGTCGACAGAAAGAGATTCTTTGGGGTTAAAAAGAAAAGATTCAACCCGATAACCTTCGTCCTGTAAAAGACGTGCTATTGCCAGGGCATCTGCGCCATTGTTGCCGGGACCGGCAAAGACGATGATACGGTTCTGCTTGGAATAACGGCGGGTGAACTCACGCATAAATATGGTTGCTGCTCGTTCGATTAAACTTATAGAGTTTATAGGCTCGTTCTGAATAGTATACTGGTCTAATGTTTTGACCTTGTCTGTCGTAAATATCTTAATCATGATTGGTTCTTTTTTTTGTATGCAAACATAAAGAAAAATATTGAAATGTGATAAGATTTTATTATCGTATTAGGCAAGAGATGGCACAAAAGATTGTTTATCATCAAAAAATGTTGTAATTTTGTAACCCATAAATTATGATGTTATGGATAATATCCAGTTGAAAGATAAAAAATTTGAACTTTATATTTCTGAAGAAGAAATAAAGGAGGCCATTTCTAAGGTGGCAGAACATATTCGTGAAGATGTAAAAGGAACAGATCCTCTGTTTGTGGGAATTTTGAACGGTGCATTTATGTTTACTGCTGAATTGATGCGTCAACTGAATGATTATTACGAATTGACGTTCGCGCGTTATTCTTCATATCGCGGAACGAACTCGACTGGAATTGTCAACGAGATTATGCCTGTGCAGGCAGAAATAAAAGGGCGGACATTAATTTTGTTGGAAGATATAATTGATACCGGTTTTACGATGAAGCAGGTTATGTCAAAACTTCGGGCTGAAGGAGCGGGAGATGTTAAACTGGCTACAATGCTGTTTAAGCCTGAATCATTAAAATGTGATTTGAAGCCGGATTATATAGGAATACAGATACCTGCAGATTTTATTGTTGGTTATGGTTTGGATTATGATGGCTTGGGACGTGCTTATAAAAATATATATAAGATTGTAGCAGTTTAGTTTTTGATGATTAATCAATATAAGCAAATAAGAATATAATATATTAATGTATAATAACAACAGTCGCTACTTGTAATCTTGCGAGTGCTTCATGTTCATAAAAAAAAGAGATAATTATGTTGAATATTGTCATTTTTGGTGCTCCCGGTTCAGGGAAAGGGACAGAGAGCGAATTAATTATTAAAGAATATGGTGTTGATCATATTTCTACCGGGGATGTGTTGCGCTCAGAAATAAAGAATGAGACAGAATTGGGAAAGATTGCTAAAGATTATATCGATAAGGGACAATTAGTACCAGATGATTTGATTGTTAATATGCTGGCAAAGGTTCTGGACGGTAAGAAAAATTCAAAAGGTGTGATTTTTGACGGTTTTCCACGTACTATTCCACAAGCGAAAGCATTGAAGGAAATGTTGAACAAGCGGGGTACAGATGTATCTGTAATGTTGGACCTCAAGGTTGATGAAGACGAACTGATCCGACGTTTGCTCGAGCGTGGAAAGATTTCAGGCCGTTCGGATGATAATTTGGATACTATTAAATCGCGCCTTGATGTATATTATAAGCAGACGGCACCGTTGGCAGACTATTACATAAGCGAAGGCAAACATGTGGCTATCAAAGGAGTCGGAGCTATTGAAGAAATTTTCGGAAGAGTTAAAGATGCTATAAACGCAGTAAAATAAAGAATTTGTATGGCTGAATCGAACTTTGTGGATTATGTGAAAATCTATTGTCGCTCTGGAAAAGGCGGGCGAGGGTCTTCTCATTTCCGGCGGGCAAAATATATTCCAAAAGGCGGGCCTGACGGAGGCAATGGAGGGCGAGGCGGCCATATTTATCTTCGTGGAAACCGGAATTATTGGACTCTTCTTCATTTGAGATATCAACGTCATGTGTTGGCTATAAATGGCGGACGCGGAAGTGCAAAACGAAGTACCGGAAAGGACGGTGATGATGTAATCGTTGATGTTCCTTGCGGTACGGTTGCTTATGATGCTGTTACAGGACAATACATATGTGATGTGACGGAAAATGGTCAGAAAGTGATGTTGCTTAAAGGAGGTAGAGGGGGATTGGGGAACTGGAATTTTAGAACTTCAACAAATCAGGCTCCACGTTACGCACAACCTGGTGAACCGGCCGAAGAACGTATGATTATTCTTCAGCTTAAACTACTGGCGGATGTGGGATTGGTTGGATTCCCTAATGCGGGTAAGTCAACATTGCTATCTGTGGTTTCAGCGGCTAAGCCAAAGATAGCTAATTATCCGTTTACTACTTTGGAACCTAATTTGGGAATTGTCAGCTATCGGGATAATAAGTCGTTTATTATGGCTGATATTCCGGGTATCATTGAAGGAGCCAGTGAAGGGAAAGGTCTGGGATTACGTTTTTTGAGTCATATTGAACGCAATTCTTTACTTCTATTTATGGTGCCAGCCGACGCGGATGATATCAAAAAAGAATATGAAATTCTACTTGGTGAGTTGATCAAGTATAATCCGGATTTAGCGGATAAACCTCGAGTTTTGGCTGTTACCAAATGTGATATGCTGGATGAGGAGTTAATGCAAGAAATGGCTGATGGTATGCCTGAAAGTATTCCATGTGTATTTATCTCTTCCATTACAGGACTAGGAATTATGGCATTAAAAGATTTATTATGGCGTGAGCTTAATAAGGAATCTTTTCATGAGGTTGAGCGCATCGTTCATAAGGATATTGATGTCAAAACGCTCCAACTGGATGACGATAATAATTATATTGTACCAATGGAGGAGGATGCCGACGAGGAAGATGATGACTATGAAGAGTACGATTGGGAGGATGATGATGGTGATGAAAACGTTCCCAAGCAAGATTGAAGAAGTGAAAATGCTGCAGTTCCCTTTACTTGAAGGCTATTGCAACATTTCTCATTTTACGACTACCCGGCATGGAGGAGTGAGCCAAGGGCTTTATGCCTCTTTAAATTTTGGACGACATAGTGGAGATGATATTCAAACGGTATGGGATAACTTCAGAATCTTATCAGAGGCTATTGAAATTCCGCTCGAACGCATATATGTCCCGGGCCAAGTTCATGGCTGTCGGATAGTAGATATTAATGAGTCTTTTTTGAGTGCTTCTAAAGTAGAGCAACAAACGCGAATTCAAGGTACTGATGCATTGATTACATCCATTTCAGATGTGTGTGTGGCTGTTTCTACTGCGGATTGTGTTCCCGTGTTATTGTATGCTCCCGACAAAAAAATTGTGGCTTCTATCCATGCTGGTTGGCGAGGAACAGTACAACATATTGGAGCCAAGGCAGCTTTATATATAAAAGAACAATATGGTGCAGATATGAGCCTGATGTTAGCAGGAATAGGACCGTCTATTGACCGTGATTCTTTTGAAGTTGGCGAAGAGGTAGTTGATGCATTTTGTAAAGCTGAGTTTGATTCTTCTATTATTAAAAGAGATATGAAGACAGGAAAAGCTCATATCGATTTGTGGGAAGCCAATCGTTTACAGCTTATAGATGTGGGTATAAAACCTGAGCATATTGAAGTTTCGGGTATTAGTACGTTTACGCATGTAGGTGATTTTTTTTCGGCTCGCAGGTTAGGGAAAGACTGCGGACGTATGCTTTCAGGTATCTGGATAAAAGAAGGAAAGTAATGATTAAGATTTTTGTTTCAGACGAGATAAAGAAGGCTTGCCCTAATTTGCGGGTATTAGCGATCTCCTGTGATGTGAGGAACACTGAATCGGATGAACAATTGTGGAAGGAAATAGCTGAAGTAGAAATAAATGTTCGTTTCTCAATGAAGCTTGAAGAAATTAATAAATGGTTGCCTATCCGGGCTACTCGTCAAGCGTATAAGGAATGTGGAAAAGATCCTAACCGTTATCGTCCTTCATCTGAATCCCTTCTTAGGCGGATTGTTCGTAATCTTCCTTTGTATAAAGTGGATACATTGGTCGATCTGATAAATCTGTTATCTATACAAAGTGGCTATTCTATAGGAGGATTTGATGCTGCTAAGATTACAGGCGATAGACTAACCTTAGGTATAGGGCAGGAGGGTGAGTTGTATCATGGAATAGGCAGAGGAATCTTAAATATTGCAGGTCTTCCGGTTTATAGAGATTCAATGGGAGGTATTGGGACACCAACGAGCGATGAAGAACGAACAAAGATAAGTAGGGAAACAAATCGCTTATTAATGATTATTAACGGATATTCCGGATTGGCAGGTTTGGAAGAAGCAGGCGAATATGGAAAAAAATTGTTGAGACAATATGTTTTTGCTACAAATATGGAAACAATGCTTCTCTGAAAAATACTGCAAAAGTTGAAGTAGGTAATGTATTTATCTGTAACTTTGTACCCGTTAATCAATTAACAAAAAAGAAAACATGATCGAATTGATTGGAACTAATGCCGGCCTTGTTTGGAATGCATTGAATGATGGCGGCAAAATGAGTATTAAAACTCTAAAAAAGGCAACGAAGATTAAACTGGACAAAGATCTTTATGCCGCATTAGGTTGGTTGGCCAAAGAAGGAAAACTGACTTTTGAAGAAAAAGGAGATGAACTGTATGTTGCTTTAGCTTGATGCCAAGCAACAAATTTAGTCGGGCTGTTCGAATTTAATTTTGAACGGCCTTTTTTGTGTTTTAAATTTTCTTAGAAAAAAATAGCTTCATTGTTGGATAATTCAATACTTAATTCTACTTTTGTATAGAATTTGATATGAAATGGTCGAGGATCATAAAAGGTTGTTAGCTGTATTGGATGTCAGAGTTCGGGATTTGATGAGCTTCTGTGATATGAAGCAACAGAAAATTAACGAATTGGAGTTGATTTTAGCTCAAAAAGAAAGCGAATTACAGAAAGCAACGCAGGCGATAAACGATTTAAACATCAAATGCGATAACATGTTGACAGCTCGTGTCGTATCGGCGAATGAAAGAGAAATAAGAAGTGCGAAGATGCGACTGTCGAAGTTGGTACGGGAAGTAGATAAATGCATTGCACTATTAAATGAATAGAGGCGGTGAATAACAGATTTCTTATACATGTAGAAATAGCCGATAAGAGTTACGGCTTATGGATTGATCGTAAAGATGAAGAGTTGGTGCGCGAAGCGGCTAAACAAATCCGAAATACGATAAATCAATATCGGCAGACATATGCGCAGTCTGATATGGATGTAAAAGACTTGTTGGCGATGACAGCACTTAAATTGGCTGTACATAATTTGCAGTTGAAAGATAAAAATGATACAGGTCCTTTTGCAGAAAAAATACAAGAATTGACAGAACAACTGGAAAGTTTTCTGAAGAAATAAATGACATATTGGCTATAAGAGCATTCTCCTGTACTTGCTTTGCATGGTTCTCAGTGTATTGTGTGAAGATATATTATAGTGGTATTTATTATGGAACTTAATTTATTAGTTATATGGGAATGTATATAATCATAGCTATAGGAACCTTCATTATTGGAGGCGTGGTTACATGGTCGGTTTTGCACTTCCTTTTGAAATCCAAATATGATTCGGTATTGACTGAAGCAGAAAAGGAATCGGAAGTTATAAAGCAGAAAAAGCTGCTGGAAGTAAAAGAAAAATTTCTCCATCTTAAAGCTGATCTGGAAAAACAGGTGTCAGCACGAAATGCAAAAATTCAATCTGTTGAAACGAAGTTGAAACAACGAGAATTGTCTTTGAATCAGAGACAAGAGGATTTGCAGCGCAGAAATGGAGAGATTGATACAATTAAGGAAAATCTGTCCGTACAACTTGAATTGATTGATAAGAAAAAGCAGGATCTTGAGAAACTCCATCAAAAAGAAGTAGAACAATTGGAAACGCTTTCCGGATTATCGGCTGATGAAGCAAAAGAGAAATTGATCGAATCTTTAAAAGACGAAGCTAAATCGGAAGCAACCTCTTATATAAATGAAATTATGGAAGAGGCAAAGATGACCGCAAATAAGGATGCAAAGAAAGTCATTATACAATCAATACAACGTGTGGCAACAGAAACAGCTATAGAAAATGCAATTACCGTATTCCATATAGATTCTGATGAGATTAAAGGTCGTATTATCGGTCGTGAAGGGCGTAATATACGGGCTTTGGAGGCTGCAACAGGAATTGAAATTGTAGTTGATGACACGCCTGAAGCTATTGTTCTTTCAGGTTTTGATCCGGTACGCCGAGAAATCGCGCGCTTAGCATTACACCAATTGGTTCAGGACGGACGTATCCATCCAGCGCGTATTGAAGAGATTGTTACCAAAGTAAAAAAACAAGTTGAGGATGAGATCGTTGAAACAGGTAAACGCACTGTTATCGATCTAGGTGTGCATGGCTTGCATCCTGAGTTGATACGCTTGATTGGTAAGATGAAGTATCGTTCTTCATATGGACAAAATTTGTTGCAGCATGCTCGTGAAACCGCTAACTTGTGTGCAGTTATGGCTTCTGAGTTAGGATTGAATCCGAAAAAAGCAAGACGGGCCGGATTGTTGCACGATATAGGTAAAGTACCTGATGATGAACCGGAGTTGCCACATGCAATCTTAGGCATGAAATTATGTGAGAAATATAAAGAGAAACCGGAAATATGTAATGCAGTAGGATCGCACCATGATGAAGTGGAGATGCAGACATTACTGGCTCCGATAGTACAAGTATGCGATGCTATTTCGGGTGCCCGCCCAGGCGCTCGCCGTGAGGTTGTTGAAGCTTATATCAAACGATTAAATGATCTTGAACAGCTGGCTCTTTCGTATCCGGGAGTTGTTAAAACTTATGCTATACAAGCAGGGCGTGAATTACGCGTAATTGTGGGGGCCGATAAAATAGACGATAAGGAAACTGAAAATCTGTCTAATGAAATAGCAAAGAAGATACAGGATGAAATGACTTATCCGGGACAAGTGAAAATTACTGTTATTCGTGAGACTCGTGCTGTAAGCTATGCAAAATAACAGTGCGGTGAAGGTGCCCGAAATTTGTATAGTATGAAAGATTTTGCAGCATTAGTAAAGAGTAGGAGGAGTGTACGAAAGTTTACTGATTGTCAGCTTACTCCGGAACAGGTAGAGGTGATATTGAGAGCTGCCTTGATGGCTCCTGCTTCTAATCATCGAAATCCATGGCAGTTTGTTGTTGTGGAAGATAAGGAAATGTTAGCAAAATTGGCTTCTTGTAAGGAGAATGGCTCCGCATTTATTGCCGGTTGTACACTGGCAATCGTTGTTTCTGTCAATTTTATGGAAAGCGATATGTGGATGGAAGATGCAACTATAGCTGCAGCGTATATGCAGCTTCAGGCTGAAGATTTGGGCTTAGGCAGCTGCTGGTGTCAGATACATGGGCGATATACTGAAAAC
>JAQWBH010000350.1 GCA_028707405.1 Parabacteroides sp.
CACATCAGCGTAAATAACGATACTGATCCCGAGCTATTAAAAAAGGTTTGCCGCATATTGAGGTCGCTGTAATGAGATGGAGCGACAAACCCGTATATATCTGTTGTGGAGCAACGGACATGAGAAATTATGTCTAGATATTAGATATGCGAAGAATCCTTTGATATATGTCCATTTACCAACTGGATAGCCAAAATAACATCACATAATAGAGGTATAATGGGGTTACCAAAAAAGAAAGGAAGGTAGCCCATTATGAATAAACCAATTGAGACCTTATGCTCGGATGTGCTTTCACAATTATCTACTTCCGGGTACACAGAGGGTGGCATTCGTAAGCATGCAACAACATACAAAATGCTTATTGCCTATGCTAAAGAAAGACAAGTTTGTAGGTATTCCGAACAGCTTGGCAGACAATTCATGTCTGAACGATATGGTGCATCATGGGACGGAAAATGCGGGAATAATACACAATATGCTAATGAAAAAATCGTTCATTTAGAGAAATTATGACATTATCAGCAGTATGCTACAATTATCTTTTCTGCTAGGAGCGGAAAAAAGCCACCATTCATGTGCCCGGATACTTTTAAGAAGGAATATGAATTATTCCTTGCCCACTGTATTAAAAGGGATTATTCACAGGAATTGTATAATGTAAAATTTAAAGGGACAAAAGTGAAAACCAAAATCCCCAAAAGTGCAATAATTAAATCCCCATAAAAGCAATAAGTCATTGAAGGCACCAACTATTCATAATATCCTTGTAACGAAGACCAATTCGGATACAAGGAGGAAGAGGAGATGCTATCAATGACTCAAAAAAATCTTATCAGAAAACTGTACTATGAACAAGGGAAAGGCATAAGCGAAATTTCCAGAGAAGAAGGCCACGACCGTAAGACAGTTAGAAAATGCATAGAGCAAACCGACTTCAATAACGACCCTTTTAGAGAAAGTAATGCGGGTAGACCTCTAAAACTAAAGCCGTTTCATGAACTGATAGATTCATGGCTGCTGGAGGATAAAAAGGCAAGGATGAAACAAAGGCAAACGGCAAGGCGCATATACACAAGATTAAAGGATGAGTATCCGGAAGAATTCGGGTGCTGCTACAAAACGGTTGCCAACTATGTAAGCAGAAGACGAAAAGATATTTACAGTAGCAATATATGTAGCCTTCCGCTAGAGCATATCCCCGGGGAAGCTCAGGTGGACTTTGGAGCAGCTGATTTTTATGAGAATGGAAAGAAATATGAAGGCCACTATCTAAATGTTTCGTTTCCTTACAGTAGCCAAGGATATATGCAACTATTTAAAGGGGAAAATCAGGAATGCCTATTCGAAGGTCTGATAGCAATATTTACTTTTCTAAACGGTGTTCCCACTAGGCTATGGTTTGATAACGCATCCACCATGGTCAAAAGAATCCTGAAAAACGGAGAAAGATAATTAACCGATGATTTTCTCCGCTTTAAGAACCATTACAACTTCGAGGTCGCATTTTGCAACGCCGCAGCCGGAAATGAAAAGGGCTCCGTAGAATCAAAGGTAGGCTATCACAGAAGAAACATGCTGGTTCCTGTTCCAAGGTTTCAAAGCCTAAAGGAAAACAATACCGGGCTATTACAAACATGTAAAAACGATGGAGACCGGGAGCACTACAAAAAAGAGGAACTAATCTCCATATTGCATCTTAAAGATAAGGAAAACCTACTTGAACTTCCGGGAAACATCTTCGATGCCACCACTTATGAAAAGGTGAAGATCAACTCATATGGGAAGTTCACTCTCAATAAAGGTCTGCACGAATATTCAGTAACGCCGAAACTGGCGGGTCAAAGGGCGATGATAAAGATCACAGCCCATGAGGTATCAGTGCTTTATGAAGATTTTAGCACAGCGGTCACCCATCCACGATTGTACGGTGATTTTAAACAAAGTAGCATGCAGTGGATCCCGTATTTAAACCAGCTGGCAAAAAAGCCAGGGGCACTAAAATACAGCGGTATTTATCCGATGATGCCGGCAACCATGCAGGAATACTTATCTAAATGCAGGAAAGATGAGCAGAAAAGAGTATTGCAAGTACTGGAAAGAATCACAAAAGAAGCCGGTTTTGATAAAGCACTGGAAACAGTAAACGAAGCACTCACATATGAGTCAAAGGATGCGGACAGCCTATTCACCGTCTATTTATACATAAATGCAAATCTCCCTGCCTTAAACCCGGTAGAGGTGCCTGAAGATATTCCAAAGCTTGGTAGGATAGCATCTGATATCAATGTATATGACAACTATCTTAAAAAAGGTGGTGAATCACTATGTTAGGGGAGAGGATTTCTGAGAGTTGCAAAATACTTAAAATGAGTAAAAATATGGCCCAAAACAGCCTGGAAATGACCGCAGACACCCATCCGGAATACTTTATTAAGCTATTAGATGCAGAGATAGAGTACAGGAGCGAATTAAGAAAGGAAAGGAATATTAAAAACGCAGGCTTTTACAGTATGAAGTCCTTCCCATCATTCAGATCTGATGATGTGGTGCTCCCGGCTGAAACTGACAGTGAATATTTAAGGCAATGCCGCTTCATAGATAACAGCATGAATCTGGTCTTCTATGGCAACATAGGTGCCGGTAAAACCCATTTGGCAACCGCCATAGGAATAGAAGCCTGTAATCAGGGGAAGACTGCAAAGTTTTACAGAACTGCAGGTCTTGTGAATTCCCTTGCCGAGGCAAAGAAAAATAGTAGGCTGACTGCTTTTCTTAAATCAATACAAAAGTGTGATTTATTGATTTTGGATGAATGGGGATATGTACCGTTTGACAGGGATGGTGCTAGGTTGCTCTTTGACATTATCTCGGAATGCTATGAAAAGAAGAGTGTAATCATTACCACAAATATTGAATTTTCAAGGTGGTCACATGTGTTGTTTGATGAGCAGTTGACGGCGGCTTTGTTGGATCGGTTGCTTCACCACTGCCACTTGCTTATATTCAACGGCGATAGTGAACGTCTTAAGACTTCAAACTTAAAACATAGCTAATAAAAATCCCCATGGTGCCTGGGGAAAAAATTATTGCACTTTTGGGGAATTAATTATTGCAGAAAACAGGATTCATCTTATTTTACCTCATGTTTTGTATTTAGGCTATTGCCAAACGGCTGGGCATTACCGCAGAGTCCCAACCACATGCATTCATTACTAAGTTGCGGTAATGCCTTGTTATCGGAAGGATGAGGCCCACTGAAGCCAGAGTGCGACAGGACGTCGCACTCTAAAAAATATTCATAGGTTATCGGCTTGATATATAATATATAGAATTAATACAATAAAAAACGCTCCATAAACCATGTATATCTTTTTAAATATTTTATCAATTTTTATCTGTCGTTCTTTGTATTCATCTTTACTCATTTTCTTTATTTTGGGCATAAGAGGGGTTAGAATAGCTAATAGAATCACACCGGAATACAACAACAATTCATCATATCTAATAATTCCTTGACTGCTACCCAGATAGTCAGGGACATTAATTTTTATAAACCTCCTAACTAGGTTCAATATTAAACTGATACTTCCGATTGCTACCGGAACTATTAATATTACATTTAGAACTTTAGCTGTTCTCTCTTAAAAATCTTTAAAAGAAAAGTAAATACCTTTTAACTCTAAATAATAAGCCAATACTGTAAGAATGCTTATGCAATTAATAAAAAGTAGAATTGTATGAATCTTTATGCTACTATTTCCTATTATTAACTGATAAAATGTGTATCCAATGATAAGAACAAAAGTAAAAACTATTGAATTTTTCAGAGCGTTATTCAACGCTTGCTGTTCTAGTTCATCATCTTTAGATTTTATCAGCACGATAAAGAATAGTGAACACGCCAGTGTTGTAAATAATGCGTAAAAAGATAAATTTAGATTGGCTACATTATTCATATTTACTCATCCTCCAAAATTTCAAAAATATCCTCAATACCTTTGTCAAAATATTTTGCTATCGAGAATGCTAGTTTTAAAGACGGATTAAATGTCCCTCTTTCAATCTCTATAATCGTTCCTCTATTTATACCTAAGTCTATAGCTAAATCTTCCTGTGTTAGTCCTCTCTCGGCTCTAAGAACCTTAAGCTTTGTATTAAATAGTTTTTTTCGCTTTACCATAATATACCCCCCCAGAAATAATATAGCACGTATGTTGTTTATAGTCAACAATTTGTTCGATATACGTAACATTGGTGCTACCTTTTTTCTGACGCCGCAGGACGCGGCAGATCCTGCCTCATCTTTCCGATAACGGTCCCGCACTCACGACGCCCCTAAACCGGACCACCCGGCCCCCACTTCGGAGGCGGTGCTTGCACCCGGTGAAGGGAGTGTGGCTGCCCTACCAATATCGAAACAGGCAGCCCAGGCACGAACTTTGCTGAACGGGCCGTTAGCGTGAGTGCTTTGTTATACACCGTTTTATAATGAAACCTTTGCAAATATTTTTACGGCCTTCCTTAATAATGAGTCTATTTTCCATTCACCCGGAACAGTCACATGATCAAGAAACGCCGTTTTTTCGTCTTTGGGTAATTTTCGACATGCATAAATAATAGCTCGTTGTTCCCAATCTACCGTTTCTCCCGCTCGAACTTTAACATCTAATATTGAAGATCTGTCTCCAGTCTCTCCTAAAGCTAGAATGGCCTGTCTTCTAATCAGCATGTCGGGGTTATCTCTTGCTATATTTCGTATGGATGATAAATTATTCCATTTCTCCGAGTGAGTAAATGGCTCCAATAACCATAAAGCCTGAAAAGGCGATACACAATCACTGCTATTAATAAATTCTATGATTCTACTTCCTATTCGTAAGCGTCAAGTCTAACGTCACCTACCATTAAAGTTTAAAAAGTAATACAATCACAATCAAAAAGTTGAATAAGTTGAATAAGTTGGCCAACTTTTTCAACACGTAAGGAAGTGTGATTGTATGGATACTAAAATAGCTACAGCAAAATATCGAA
>JAQWBH010000351.1 GCA_028707405.1 Parabacteroides sp.
GTGCAGACTGTGTAATGACATTCTGGTAATTCACTACTTTTTTTGTGAAATATCCCGTGCTGGAATATAATTCTAAACCGGTACGCCCGGATAATTGCCCTGCTTTCGCATTTAGAGACGGAATACTATTGTCATCTGTGCTTTCTAAAGAAAACCATTTCCCTCCATCAAATCCTACATAAGCATAAAAGCGAGGTTCACGATATACATGTAGTTTAGCAGTTGTATAATCATTCTGAAGGTAGTATTTGTGGTCTTCGGCAACTTTACCGGTAATTTCTACTGGAGTGTACCGGTTAAAATAATCCCAATTCTTATCTTCGTCAATTGGTACTCCATGGATGGTGTAAAAACTTTCAACTACATTTAAAGTAGGTGCATGCGATTTTTTTGCACTGTTAAAATCTGCAGCATGGAAAGAAGTAAATCTCGGCTGACTCCAGGTTTGAAGTTGATCTGTCCAGTTATTTCCTAATCCCCAGATTAATTCCCGATTAAATCTATCGGTGATGGTTGCCCGTAGGGTAAGTTCATGCCTCAACACATCATGAATATTACCGATAGGCAGCAAATCTGTAAATTGGTATAATTGATGACCCGCTTCCTCTGCGGTTAAAATTGCGTTCAGGCAGGCATTTTTTGCCTTTATCCATTTCTCCGGATCATATTCGGGATTAATGAAGGAAATGCCTTCATCATTTTTAAAGTTGACATAATCCTGGTTCCCATTGAATAGCGGGCTTGCTCCCAGCATGAGTACTTTAGCCTTGATCGCGGTTGCCGCTGAAAGTGTTAATCGGCCGTATTCACTATGGATATACATGATTTTTTCAGGTAAGGCTTCACTTTCAATGGCTGTATCTATTAATGATACGATATAATCTATTACGATATCCACAGGTATTCTTTCTACCTTGGTTTCATCAGGAGTAGCATCCACTGCAATATTTTTGTCCACAATGGGGATCGGTCCATACATATTTAACAATAAGAAATGGTAGTATGCCTTTAATACTTGCACTTCAGCGATCCATCTGTTTTTTTCGCTCCGTTCTAATCCCGGAATGTCTTTTAAGTTTTCTAGAAAAATATTGCAATCTCTTATTGCCACAAATAAATTTTGACCACCTCTTTTGCCTTCCCAGAAATTGCAGTAAGGATCGGTTGCATTTTGTAATCCCTTTGCCAACCTGAGACTGGTTTCATTGTTCATGTAAAAATCCTTTTCGGTGTAGTACCAAATTTCGTCTCCCGCAACCAAAGCAATATTTTCTTGGGGATTGGCGTGTTCGGGAACATAGCTGTAGCATGTAACCAGAAACCGTTCTGCACTATTCCTCGTTTCAAATGTCATCTCTATAGTTGCCAGGTTATCGGGTACAATATCCAGATAAGAGCA
Organism: Parabacteroides sp.; assembly: GCA_028707405.1. Taxonomy (GTDB): domain Bacteria; phylum Bacteroidota; class Bacteroidia; order Bacteroidales; family Tannerellaceae; genus Parabacteroides. The sequence goes on from JAQWBH010000351.1 coordinate 1,400, forward strand.
ACTGTTCATTGTTAGAATTATCGATAAAAAGAAGATTGTCTTTTTCATAATTTAAAAATTGACGTTCAGACCTAAATTAATAACTTTTTGTATAGGATATCCGAGTCCATTTCCTCCCATCTCCACATCCCATAATTTGAATGCGCTGATATTGAGCAGGTTTGTTCCACTCAGATAAAATCGCAACGATGCAATATGCATTCTTTCCGTAAATGAGTTTTCAGGAAGAGTATAACCGAGTTCGAGTGATTTCAAGCGAAGAAATGCGCCGTTACGAAGAAACCAGGTACTGGTTTGAATGTTGTTTTCAACAACCTGAGCCGATAGTCTGGGCCAGGTAGCGTATAAGTTTCTGTCATTCTCTGACCAATGATCATCTGCATAAGCCTTTAAGAGCGCATTATTCCCGATCTTACCATCCCATTCACCCATATTTATAAAGGGTGCGGTCCTTCTGGGATCAATAAAAAATGAAGATCTTGCCGAGCCTTGAAAAAAGAATGACAAATCCAATGCTTTATAACCGATTGAGGCACCAAATCCATAAATTATTTCCGGAGTTGTCGGATAACCGATAGGAACTTTGTCATTTTCGTCGATAACTCCATCATCATTGATGTCTCTGTACTTGATATCACCCCCCATATACTCTCCAAAAATTGATTGTGACGGGGATACTGCAATATCTGCCTCATCAACAAATAATCTTTCGGCAATGTATCCAGTGGGTTGACCAATTGGTAATCCTACCCATGATCTCCAGGGTAATCCGGCACTTACCCAATCCAGCTCCTCGTATACTTCATATTTACCTGTTGCGTAGGTGAAATTGGCTCTGCTGGTAATCCAGAAATCTTGATTAAAGAAATGTTGGATATCCAACGACATATCAATTCCACGTGAAGACGCTTCTCCAATATTGGCTCTCAAAGGAGCCTGTAATCCCATTGAGCTCGGGACTTGTGATCTGTCCATTAATATATTGGTTCTATATTCATGGAAATAGTCAGCTTGAAGTTCGATAAAATTAAAAAGTCCTAATTCAATTCCAACATCTGTCATTCTTGCTGTTTCCCATGATATCTGATCATTGCTATATCTGTTAATACTTATTCCATTGAGATGTTCTGTGAAATTTTGACCAAAGGAGACTCCTTTGTTCCCATCATTCATATTAACCTGTGAAATATAGAAAAACCGATCTTCTGCACTACCAATTGCATCATTACCAACTAAACCATATGTTGCCTTTAGTTTTAATTTATGTACGAGTGAATTGTTTGGGTTCCAAAAATTTTCGTTGGACATCACCCATCCCAAACCAATTGATGGAAAAAACCCAAATCTTTCGTTTGCAGCAAAACGTTCGGATCCGTTATAACCAAAATTGAGTTCAGTAAAGTATTTGTTATCGTATGCGTAAGTAAACCTTCCCGACAATCCCAGGTTCCGATAAGGAAGAGATTGCTGAAGATTTCCAGCGTTGGCATATATGGACTCTCTCATAATCCCCACTAACAGACCAGATATAGTGTGCTTTTCATCAAAAGATTGATTATAATTAATGGCTCCTTCAAAATATGTAGATGTAGATATTTCTTTATTCCCTTCTGCGTATTCGAGGTACTGCGTCCCTTCATCAGGATTTAGTTCAGTCAATGTATACCTGTTTAATTGTGGATCATAGCTCCCCAATGAATAATAATATGGCTTATAGGCACGGCTTACATTGTAGAATGAGTGTCTTGTTGTGTTTCCCATAATTCTGGCTGACAATCCCTTTGTTATAAAGTCTAAATTCTGTTTTAGTTCAACAGTTGCCATGATTGCGCTACGACTTTCATCTTTATAACCTTTCACCATATCAGCATAAGGATTCAAGTAATTTGCATCTCTACCTGCATTCCCAAACAAGATATGTTTTGTGTTTTGATTGTTTAAGTCGGGCTCATAATAAGGAGCATACAAAACAGGATTAGTTTGTAATGCTTTTCGAAATAAAGTCTCTCCTCCATCTATCGGACCATTATAATCATCAAAATTGCTATTAAATCGAACGATAATTTCTGTAGATTCAGTTGCATTGATATTGATATTTGATCTGAGTGAAATTCGATTAAACTTAACGTTATTATTGAAGTTATTTCTATTATCCACCTTCAAAATTCCATTATCGCTATTGTATGTGGCAGCTAAATAATATCTGGCAACTTTTCCACCTCCGTTTGCGCTAAAATTTAATCGATCATTCAGACTATAATTTGTAAACATCTCATCGGTCCAATTTATTGCCGGATAAACCATTTCATTCCTATTGGGTTGTTGAGTCATCTTTATTTTATCCATAGAATATACTCTTCCGCCCAACGGATCTCTGGTTAGAACAGCCTCATTGTGTAATTGCATGTATGTGACTGGATCGGCTATATCTATCATTTGAGTAGGCATTGATGAGGATTTCTCATATCTGATGTTTATCTTTATTTTTCCTTCTTCTCCCTCTTTGGTAGTTACCAAAATAACTCCATTTGCTCCTCTGGCACCATAAAGTGCGGTTGCTGTCGCATCTTTCATAATAGAGAAGCTTTCAATGTCATCTGGTTGTAATCTTGCTAAGTCGGTTGTTGTGAGCTCAATTCCATCAATCAATATGAGTGGAGATTTCTTATATCCAAATGTTGTCACTCCACGCACAAAGAACTCGGCATTATCATGTCCCGGCTCACCGCTCCGTTGATATGAAATAAGGCCGGAGAGTCTTCCCGCAAGCGCTGTTGTTAAATTACTGGAAGGCACTTTCAGTTCACTCGGATTGATCGTTTCAATTGACCCAACAACGCTCTCTTTCTTCTGTTTACCAAAAGCAACGATCTGTACTTCATCGAGTAATTCAGTTTTATCTCTTAAGATAACATTAATAAGCGTTTGATTTCCTACCTGAATTGTTTGATTTTCCATACCAATAAATGAGAAAATCAATTCATCATCTGGCCTAACTTCGATAGTATATGTTCCGTCGATATCCGTAATTACTCCTCTTGGCGTTCCAGCTACGCTTATAGTCACCCCTGGTAGTGGTTCCCCATTTGCATCCGTTACTTTTCCCTTAACCGCAATGTTCTGAAGAATCTCATGAGAATCATTCGTTGTTTGATTCGAAATTCTTCTTTCAATTTCATAGATAGTGTTTCCATTATCCGTATAAGAACTAAACCCTAAAGAATACATGGGTTCAACGGTAATCCCAGCTAGTAGCATGACCAGGAATACTTTGGCGTTGAGTGGAAATAAAATTCTGTTCATTTTTTTCAAGTACATAAATCAGGTGTTTAAAATTAATAAACTAAAAATGCTGAGTGAGGCTCTATTATTTGTTCAGGTTGTTCAGAGCAAAGCAATAAGCTCCTAGAGAGATGGCTTTATTAGTTCCCAAATTGCTCGTTATAATCCCTACTTTCTTCGCCGGTTCGTATATTACAGAACTACTACTGCCGGGGATTTTCACCGTTTTTGACTCGTTCTCAAAAAACAAGGCACTTTCGTTTTCATCTTCTAGGTTATAGGCTTTCATTTGTAGCCGTGAAAATAGATTTCCGTTCATGGTTTCCC
>JAQWBH010000352.1 GCA_028707405.1 Parabacteroides sp.
ATATCCAATGGAAGTCTTGGACGCTGTTTGATTACACATTATCAAATCCCAATAAAAATTGGAGATGTCACGGTTAAGCCCGGTGATGTTGTATTGGGAGATATAGACGGTGTGCTTATTATTCCAAGAGAAATTGCATACGATGTGTTGATACGAGCAGAGGAAATTAAGGAAAACGAGAAGAAAATTTTCTGTTGGGTAAAGAATGGCGAAAGTGCACAAGAGATAACGGCTAAAGGGGGATACTTTTGATTAATAGACATGCATAAACTATTGTATTATATGATAATACTGTCATTCTTTTTTGCAAACAAAGGAGGATGTCAAAATTTTGTGCATGTCAATAATCGAAATTAACTCTTTTAGGAGTATACTAATGGGAATGTTTATATTCCGGTAGTACTGAACTTATGCTTTGAACGTTTAGAAAAGAATGAGAGTAAAATAATTCTTTTGTGAGATCTACGGTTTTAAATATTTGAAATTGAAAATAAGATTATATGCGTTTCTTTAAAAGGGCTTTATTTTGTTTATCTTTATTATTGTGGACATGGCCTTTGTCTGCTCAAAATAATGATTTGGAATCTCCATATTATGTTTATCCGAGAGAGGGAGACCAGCATATAGAATTGTCTCATGATTGGACACTCTCGTCTACAGATAAACCTGTTGACAACTTGTCTGAATTAAAATCAAGCAACTGGTTTTCGGTGAATTATCCCACTTCTGTTCAAATGGCCCTTTATAAAGCTGGAATAATGGGAGATCCGTATGCCCATCTTAATTCGATAGGATATGAGAAGATGGAGCAGAAAGTTTGGTATTATAAAAAACATTTTACGGTTTCAACATATCAAAAGGACTGTACATATTTATTGAATTTTGATGGGATTGATTATTTTGCCAGGGTTTGGTTTAATGGACAGTTCATAGGCAAGCATAGTGGGATGTTTGGCGGTCCAATCATTGACGTATCACATTATATAAAAAGTGGAATAGAGAATGAATTGATTGTTGAGGTTACTTCTGCAAATTATGGCAATTCTAGTTATAATCCGTATGCACCTAAAGAAGTTGTTAAGAGTTGGCATTTATCAGGAGGAAGCGCTATGGAACCATATTTTAATTTTGGTTTATGGCGTGATATCCGCTTGGAGATAGTCCCGAAATATCATATGGACAGGCCATTTCTTTTTACCCAAAAGATCGAACAAGGGAAGGCGACTATAGGCTTTAATTTGGAAATATTTACAGAAAAGAGTTCACTGAATTGTCAGCTTCATCCCTGGAAAGGAAGTTCTTTGCCTTATTATTATGATGGTAAACTGCCAAATAATGCAAGGATGGAAGAAAGTGTGTCAGTTGTACTTGATCTTATAAAAGAGGGCAAAGTTGCGTATACGAAAGAATTTCATCCTCATCCAATTAAAGGAAGATCGTGGTTGGAAGAAACATTTACATTAGATAATCCTGATCTTTGGTATCCTAATGGATTGGGCAATCCTGATTTCTATTTGGCGAGAGTAAAGCTGTTTATAAATGGGAATGAGGTTGATTGTTTGCAATTCAATTTTGGTATTCGGACAATAGAGCATATCAGAAGTGCCGGGATAAGAACAGCTGATCGTTGGAATAACTGGCAATTTGTAGTCAATGGAAAGAAGTTTTTTTTGAAAGGTGTTAACTGGATGCCAGTAGATGCATTATATGACTTAACTCCTGATAAGTATGATTGGGCTGTTAAAATGGCTAAGAATTTGGGTGTTCAGCTGTTTCGTGTTTGGGGAAGTGGTTTAATTGAAAACAATGCATTTTATGACGCTTGTGCCAAATATGGAATCATGGTTTGGCAGGAATTTAACATTGCTAATATGGAAACACCCGAATGGCCCCAGAACGTATTGGAATCGGAAGTTTGTCAGAATATTTTCAGATTGAGAAATCAACCGGCTTTAATTGTTTGGTGTGGAGGGAATGAGTTTAATCCTTATGCAATAGGAAATGCTGCATCTATGGATATTATTGAAAGGAATTTAGCTATTTTTGATCCTACACGCCTTTTCCTTCGGACATCTCCGGATGATGGTTCTTTTCACTTATACCCAGACTTTGATCCTGCGTGGTATAAGCGTTATAGTTTAGTCCCTTTTATAGCTGAAACAGGAATTCACTGTGTTACAGATGCTGCTGATATAAAGCAAGTAGTGTCATCAAAAGAATTGAATGACTTGAGTGGTATGTTTGATAAGAGTTTTGCTATTTCACATCCTGAGTTTGTCAATCACTTTGCAGAATATGACCCTTCACGTGTCCCCCGAATGTTGAGCAGGGCTTCACATATTGAAGATATTTCCAAGCCTACAATTGACATTATATCAGAAGCTACACAGATTGGAGCGGGTGAATTTTATCAAATAATGTCTGAAGGCATTCAAAGTAATTATCCTGTTACAACCGGCTTAATTCCATGGGTTTATAAACGACCATGGCCTGTAGTTGCCGCCATTAATCTGGTAGATGGAATGGGACAACCTTCTGCAACGTATTATTTTTTAAAAAGGACATATGAGCCGATTCACGTATTGTTGGATATTAATCGGCTACTATGGGCTCCGGGAGAGGCTTTCCCTATCTCTGTTAATGTATTGAATGGTGTTGATCAATCAGGGTTTGATGGTCGGATTAAGATATCTATTTTTGATAATGGGTTTAAACAAGTTTGGCAAGAAACAAAAAGTATATATGTTACGCCGGGAACTTCAGTTACAAAGCTTGAAATGGAAAAATTCGAAATACCAGAGACATATAAAGAAAAATATTTCTTTATTACTGTTTCTTTAATAAACACCTCAGGTCAAATTATATCACATTCTGAATATTGGCCACGTACATTAAAAATAATGGAAGACCCGAAGTATTATGCCAAATATACTACAGAACCAATGGATTGGCCAACACTGAATAAAGGGCCATGGTTAAAATATTCTGCTTCGATGCATAAAACGGCGGTTGAATTATTGGATTTGAAAGTCTTATCCTATGAAAATCAAGAGGCTATTCTTTCCTTCAAAGTGAGAAACAAAGGGGAGGTGCCTTCATTCATGACGCAAGTGGACGTAGAAGGCGTTCCTCGTTCTTTCTATGCAAGCGACAATTTCTTTTGGTTGGAGCCTGGAACTGTTCAAGAAATGAAGATGACAATACATATTAGGAATCATGAACCAAATAATAAGGTTAAGCTAGTATTAAAGTCGTGGAATTCGAAAAGGTGGACTAAAGAGATAAATTTGTAGGCACAAATTACTTTTTTGATGATTGAATAAATGGAAACGTGAAGAATGAATCTTATTGAAAGAGTTGGGATTATGGGGTATAATAATATGAATTTATCGAAGAACCTTGACAAAGGATTCTATGATGCGCATATGATGACTGGTGTTTTTTGCGACGTTATCATTATTTTATATTAGTGGTTCTAAATTTGAATTTGTATGCGTATGACAAATAATTCATTTTTATTTGTAGGTAGTTATGCGAAGCTGTCTGAGCCAGGAATAGCTGTCTATTCTTTTGACGAGGATTCAGGGGAAAGCGCCTTTTTGAGTCATGTCTCTGGGATAGAAAACCCTTCCTACTTCAGCCTTTCGGCAGAAGGAAGCTATCTATATTCGATAAGTGAAAGAAAAGAAATTGAAGCTCGTGTTTATGCTTTCCATTTTAATAAAAAATCAAAGCAGTTGTCAATGATCAATTATCAAAAAACAGATGGTTTTTCACCTTGTTATATATGGATTGATAAAAATAGAACAATGGTAGTGACAGCTAATTATAGAGGGGGTAATATTAATATTTTTCATATACTAGAAGGCGGAGAACTTTCTCCTGTATCTTCTGTTTTTTTTTATGAGGGACATGGTTTGAATTTGTTGCGGCAGGAAAAATCGCATCCACATTGTATTTACGCTTCGCCGGATGAAAAAGCATTATTTGTGGACGATCTTGGCACAGATAACATTTATACATATAACTATGAAAATGAATTTTTGCAATTAATTAATTATAAAGAGGGGATGGTTAATTTGCGTCCTGGAGAAGGGCCTCGCCATGCGGTGTTTCACCCTAACGGAGAATTTGTTTATTTGCTTTGTGAATTATCGGGTAATGTTGTGGTTCTAAAGTATAAGGATAGATTGTTAAGGCCTGTTCAATATATTGGAACAGGCCATATTGGTGCTGCCGGTGGAGGCGATATTCATGTTTCGGCTGATGGTAATTTTGTCTATGCTTCTTTTCGCATAAATGCTGAAGGAATAGCTGTTTATAAGGTCAATAGAGGAAGTGGAAAGCTATCTCTGGTTAATTTTACTTATACAGAATCTCATCCGCGCAATTTTGCTATTTCTCCAAGTGGACGGTATTTGTTGTGTGCTTGCATGAATAGTAATTCGATTCAAACATTTAAAATTAATAATCAAAGTGGATTGCTCACGGATTCTCATCAAAATATTGAAATAAGTAGACCTGCGTGTTTAAAGCTTCATTCATTTGATATGATCAAGGCTAGATGATATCTGATTGAAATATACTGTAAAAGGTGATGAATTAATGAATGGAACCATTGCGAGTTTATTGTTAATAGATTTGCATTTATAGGAACATGCAGAAAACAAAGACTAATTGCTCATGAAAACGGCTACTATTGTTTGGAAATGAAAAAGGATTAGGAGATATTGTACTTCTTGTATGGGTGATATAAGTTCAAATTTGCAGGATATTCTTAAAAAAATGATTAAAATGGAATAAATTTTCAGGTGAATAAACTATTGTTAAATAGAACATTGAGGCAGTATTGAAACTTATTTTTGATTTAGTGGTTGAAAAAAAGGGTATAAAAATTTGGTAGAAACGAAAAAGGGCGTACCTTTGCAGCCGCATTCCCAGAAAGAAGGGGGATGTAGAAAGAAGAGTTCTTTGAAAGATTTACATAAACAACTAAAAAGTAG
>JAQWBH010000353.1 GCA_028707405.1 Parabacteroides sp.
ACCACACATAAGGTCTGTACTGCATCGGTGGATTTTTAAAATCCTTTTCTAAACGCTGAGCACTTAAGCCATTCCCACTTGCGATGGATATAAGCAAGATCAAACATCCTATTATCCTTTTCATTCCTATTATCCTTTTATGCTTTCGCTATTAATGAACCAAATCGAAATCTTCCATTAACCCATAGTCTTTCATCAAATACTGAGAAGCAGGAATAGGTTTATCGATGCGTTTCCAAAGATCCGGTGAAGCCAATCCCGGCGACGGATCACGATAGTGGGGACCTATCAGATTGCGCAGGCTTCCAATGATACGCACCTCTACCTGATTAAGCCCTGATTTCAGTAAAGATGAAATATCCAGGCGATACGGATTGGAATATATAATGCCAGCCTTTGCTCCATTGATATATACCTCAGCTACAGTTCCATTCCATTTATTGAGTTGGACGGCATAAGGCCCCTCTTTCTTAGTGATGGTATAAGACTTACTATAACTCATGTCCCATGAATAAAACGGTTGCTTCTGGTCTTTCCAACTGCCTAAAACAAAAGACATGACAGGCGCACTGATACTCCATCCCACAGGCTCAGGAACGACAGAGAAGTTTCCAGTGATATAAATCGGTTCTATCTCAGCGTAGACGCTCATCGGGCTCACACTCACTTCAACGGTATTCTCTCCTTCTTTTACCAATCGTTCAACATTATAAACACCAAAAGAACGATCCAACCACCATTCACCAGGGATCGGTTTAACAACTGTCCCATTTATCTTGACAGTAAATAATTCTGGACGTTCGGAGACCATCCGCATTCCCGAATAATTAAAGGCTTCATTGACCTTAAAATGATAGGTTGCCGTAAAACCTCCTTCTCTGAAAGTATCTCTATCAACTATATTCCGTTTATATTGTACAGACGTATTCCAAGGGTTACCATTTGGAAACCCGTAAGCTTTATAGGCTATATTCGCCGCATTCGAGAAATAGACATTTTCGTGTGTTTCTCCCTTCACGGTTACATCGCAGAAATCAATGGTTAGAGCATTATCTTTCAAACGCTTCACAACCGTTTTAGTAGATGCTGTCAACTTTTTATCTCCAGCCTGTGGAGGCAATTTGGGACAAGCCATTTTCGGGTTTGTTTTCAAGGCATAAAGAATAAGACTTCCAGCTGGTTCAACTTTAAACGAAACGGTTAGTTTGCCTGCTTTCACAGTCGAAGGATAAACATATATCTTCCCCGTTTGTGCATCAAGTTTCATTAGAATCTTGCCATTGACAGATAGAGAACCTTCTACCGCCTCTTTCATTGATGAATTGACCAGAGTAATCATTTCACCGTCGCCCATCTTACGACGCTGATGATAAAGATCACCATGATTAAAATCAATTACAAAATCATCATCGTGGAAATACTTGTCAATAACTTCAGCAGAAAGTTCGCTCAACTTGACAACCGAAGATCGAGCAAGCAGCTGTGAAAGGTTATTGCTATCTTTGCCATCTATCATTGTTGGCTCCGAGAAAGCGACTATTTTGCCTCCTTGCGCAACAAATCGTTGTAATAAATCGAATGTAGGTTTGTTGAGTGTTTCCATTAACGGAGGAATAATAACCATATCGTAAGAGACTTTACCGACATTAAATCCGTTTTTAGACACACGTCCATGATCCTTGATTACATTTTCCGAGCCCAAATCGTATTCCACTTGTGCCTTCTCAAGTGTAGTGATAAAATCCTGAAACTTATTTCCTATCTCCATCAGTTTAGGAGAACTGCCAGTGTGCGAATAATAACTCCAAAGCGTAGAATTTGGTTCGAGAATCAGAATATGATTCTTTTGCGCACCCATACTCATAAGCATTGAAAGACGTCCGAAATAATCATTTATCTCCTTATAATCTTTCCACCATGGAGAAACATAAGTAAATACAGGAGGATAGTCATACTTCCGTGCACCTGTAAGCGTCATGTGAGCCAGATGCTGATTCATAAAGTTAACACCAAGCACATATTCCCAATCGCCAAGCCGCTTGAAATCCTTAAAAGACTCATCCCAGCCTCCGCCACCATAAGTCTCGCTAAGCGTCCGGACATAGCCCATCTGATTTGCCACACTTCGCAACTCCTTTACCGAGCGGATGTTGCCGAACTGCGCATTCGGACTTTTCTCATCAAACTGATTGAAAAGCATATCTATAGCGGGCATCTGATGCCAAGCATACATCGCCATATTGTCGGGCCCGTCATTCATCTGCGGCCAACCATGTTCCCAGTAATGACCTGTCCATTTCAAATTATTCGAAACGCAATACTCACTCCATGGTTTTGACCAGCGATCGATAAACATCTGCAACAGAGTCTCCATATAATTATGGCGTACTTCTTTCCAATTAGCTGTTTCTTCACCAAGTAGAGGAAGCAAAGGCTTCAAGTCGTAACCCCACTGCTGCTTGAATACAGAGAATAGGTCCGGCGACCAACGCAAACCTCCTGGACTGCTGATATTAGGTTCGTCGGTAAAGATACCTAACACCGATGTTCCAAACTCGCTTTTCAATGTCTGTTCGTAGCCTTTCATTGTTGTCTTAATAAACTGTTGCGTCACTCCCGGGGCCAACAAATCCACATACGAATAACCTCCATACCAATCGGATTTGCCCAAGTATGTTTTTTTATACAGATAGTATTCGCCTTTTGCATCCTTATACGTAGAAGCATTCGAAGTAATATCAATCCATTTATTGCCGCCTTTCTTCAGACAGATAAAATATTCATTTATGTTCTCAGGCAACTTGTCCACTTTGGTCAGTTCCAATCCCTGACCTTGATTATATGACTCCGGCATATCATGAGGCACATGTCCTCCCGCAAAACCACTAGGATACGAATTTTCGTCATATATCCATATTGTCAGACCGGCTTCCTTCCCTTTCTGTACAGCATACTGATAAAGTGAATACCAGTCGTCCGACATATATTCGGTAATCATTCCTGGACGCGGATGAATAAATGCAGCTCCGCAACCAGCATCTTTAAAGTCTTTAATCATCCGGTCTATTTCCGCCTTTGTCACCTTTCCATTCCAAACCATAAATGGTGCCGTGCGATATTCTGCCGGCGGATTAGCAAAAGCAGTCTGTATGGAACTGAAAGTTCCTTTAACTGTAGTTTGACCTGATAATACAGTCGACGCAGCGAACATCAAAAGTCCACTTGCAAGAATACAACTGAGATGCCTAATCATCTTATATGTTTCCATGATGCAATAACTATTTCTTTTTAAAACTCAAGTTTATGTGTTCCTCCTTTGAGATCAACAACCTTATCTCCCACTTTTACTGTAGCTTCTGTACCAATGGGAATTGTAACTGTAAGAACGATCTTTGTCCCTTCCCGTTTCCATTCACTGCAAATGTAACCATTTACGGAATGATATTCACCTTTTGCCCAATTTAAATCATTCACGAAATGAGGTATGATAAGAATACGGCGAAAACCAGGGTTGTTCGTATCGTAATTAATGCCGGCCAGCCAATTCATCATCCAAGCAGACACATCTCCCAGGAACACATGATTAAGAGAACTTGCACAACCCCAGTCTTCCGGTAATGTTTTATAATTCATTTTCTCAATCCAATAACCCCATGAAGGCTTATCAATCTTTGTAATCATTTTCATGGCATCTTCAATATAACCATATTTGGCAAGCATGGCCGGAACGGTTTTACTACCCAACATTCCAAAGTCAAGAAAATAGTCATTAGTTCGAACCAACTCATGCAGTTTATCAGCGACAGCTTTTTCTTTCTCTTTTGAAACCAGACCTAAATACAAAGCAACAGCTTGTCCAGCCTGAGTTCCTTCGGCATAAATATTCTTCGTTGCGTCAAAATATTTGTTGTTAACAAGCTTCTTTATTTCTTCAGCTTTTTGTTGGTATGGCATTGCATCCTTACCAAGTAAAGAAGCAAAACGAGCCATCAATACGTTGTCCCAATAATAATAAGCCGATGATGTATAATTCGTATTTGTAGTAGCTTTCCACGGAACCCAATCACCAATACCATAATTCATCAACCCGTCTTTCTCCCTTGAATTCAAATATTTCAAATAGCGTTCCATCGTTGGATACAAATTTTGAATACAGCGTAAATTACCATAATAATTGTACATCGCATTAGGAATAATAAACAAGGCTGCGTCCCAAACCGGACCGATCCAATCGTCATACCCCCACGTATCAGAAGGAATAATACCTGAAATATTTCCTTGTTCACGCTGATTATCAATAAAATCATTCATCCACTTCTCATAAAGTGTAATGCCATCGAATCCCCAAGTACCTAAATCAACAGACACATGCGCATCTGCCGTCCACCCATTTTTTTCCCGTTGCGGACAATCCGTAGGAATGCTATATAAATTACTTACATAGGCATTCATTGACGCATCCCAAATCTTATTCAATAATGCATTTGAACATGAAAAATGTCCTACAGGCTGAACATCCGTATGCATAAACAGTCCGGTCAGACTCTCTTTAGTTAATTGAACAGGTTTGGAGGATTCTACTTCCACATACTGAAATCCATGATAAGTAAATGACGGCGTAAATGTTTCTTCCCCGTTCCCTTTCAAAATATAAACATCGGTCTGGAATTTTTCAGTCGTATCCACAGGATGGAAATATTCATTAATAGGAATAATTGAAAGATGTCCTTTATCATCAATTCGTTCACCATGTCTGAGCTCAATCCGGGTTCCTGCTTCACCCTTAACTCTCAAACGACAAACTCCTGCGAAGTTTTTCTCAAAAGTAAAGAGATAATTATGGTCATTAAACGCCGTCATGGCGATCGGTTTCAATTCTTCTGATACACGAATAGCGGGCATCTGCTGTGCAACAAGCATTTGTGTCGGACATTTTGTTTCTATTGCAGGTTGCCACTTACTGTCATCAAAATGAATATTGTTCCAGCCTGATTGTTCCA
>JAQWBH010000354.1 GCA_028707405.1 Parabacteroides sp.
TCGATAATATGAGTGATTGTCCATATACGGAAGCTTTGCAGGGAAGTGCTAATTCGTCACCCAAATGGGACGATGGTAAAACAGTATATTTAGGAGTATTGGCTGAAATCGATGCTGCTGAAACTGCTGTGACTAAGAGTGCGGCAATGTCGGTTACTGATCCGTTGATGAATAAAAGCATGAGTCAGTGGAAAGGTTTCGCCAATGCATTACGTTTACGTATGTATATGCGTTTAATTGATGGTGGTGTTGATGCTGCTAATTATGCATTAAAGGCAAAAGCTTTGGTTCAGGCGAACAACTTCTTCACCGGTGATGTTAAGTTTGATGTTTACATGGATCAGAAAGGTCAGTATAATCCTTGGTATGGATCTAAAGATGAATTAGGAACAAACAACCATTGTGCTGCACATCCTCTTATTTCTTATTTGAGTGCAACAAACGATCCCCGTATTGCATATGGTTTCATAAAGAATGATGCTAAAGGCGTATATGTAGGTCAGATGCCTGGTGCTAAGACAGTCATGAAGAACTGGGGTTCAAATAAAGACTGGAAAAATAAGGATGTTAGTGCTGTTGATTATGATTTGGCAGGTAATGCAGGTCATGGTAAACCTGTCTATTTCTTTACCCAGGCTGAGTTACAGTTTTTGATTGCAGAGGTAAATGTCCGTTTCTTGAATAATCCATCTGCTGCCAAGGCAGCATATGAAGCGGCTATAGCAGCTGATTTTTCTGCTCGTGGCATGGCCGGTCAGGAAACAAAATTCTTATCTGGAGCTAAAGTGAATTGGGATGGTGCTACAACATCTGCAGAACAGTTACATTTGATTTATATGCAGAAATGGGTTGCCTTTTTCTATATGAACCATATGGAAGCCTGGTCTGAAATTCGTCGTACAGATTGTCCGAATCTATCTTCTCATACTGGTAAGGAAATTTATGAGAATCCGAGCGTTTATAATGCGGGCGATTTGATTGTCCCGGCTGTTAATGGTTTAGAATCAGGTGGTTTACTCAAGCGTTTGTATTATCCGAAAGTGGCTCGTCAGCTGAATAAAAATACACCTGCAGAGGTTCCAATCAGTACACCGGTATTCTGGGATGTTAAATAAATATGGACATTTAAAAGAGAAATAATATGAAAAAGATAGTATATAGTTTTATTTTGTGTCTCTCTTTGGTCGCTTTGGGTTCTTGTTGCGACGAGACAACGCAAGATATTTCCAAAGTTACACATTATGTGACGTTTACACTTAATGGAGAACAAATGATACAGATACCCTTAGGTTCTTCTTATACGGATCAGGGAGTTGTCGCTATGGAAGGAACTGAGGATGTAACTTCAAATGTGAAGACTACGGGTGCAGTAAATACTAATGCGGTAGGTGTTTATACAATTACGTATAGTGCAGTAAACAAGGATGGCTTTTCGCGTTCCGCCTCTCGTACCGTTGCTGTGTATGATCCGAAAGTCAGTACAAATATTGCAGGTAATTATGTGGTCGGAAAAGGCTCGTTTCGTTTAAGAGATGGCGTTACTACAGAATATAGCGGCTATTCAATTTCTTTGACTCAGGTGGTTCCCGGTATTTTTCTGGTATCTGATTATTTGGGTGGTTATTATGATCAGAGAGCCGGCTATGGTTCAAGTTATGATTTGACTGGTTATATGAAATTAAATCCGGATAATACGCTAGAAGCTTTGACCGGACATATTGCCGGTTGGGGCGACGACTTTAGTGGATTTAAGAATGGGAAATATGATCCCGAGACAGGTAAGATTTCGTATACTATAACTTATTCTGCTATGGATTTCACTGTTATATTAACTAAATAAAGAATAGGCGATATGAAAAAATATATTTCTATTTTATTTACCCTGCTTTTAGTGGCTTTTACGGGTTGTGATGTTGAAACTGATACCGATGCAGGTGGAACGAGTGTAGCAGCAATGGCTGGACACTGGGTGGTTACGTTTAGTAATTCAGGTAAAGCTTATGGTCCATATGATTTGTATACATACAATACTGCTGCTGATAATGGTTCGGAAATGTGGATTAATGACAAGAATTCATTTTGGAACTTTAATATCAAATGTCCGGTGACTTATAATGCGCTTACATTTGCAACAGGTGGTACACCAGCTACAAGTATTGCGTTGAATAAAGACGGTAGTGCGTATAATATAACAGTGGCTATTACAGATGGTAAAGTAGTTCTGAATGGCACAAAATCTCCTGGCGGGCATGTTACTGACAGCATTTCTTTTGGAATAGAGTTTCAAGACGATCCGGGAAATGTTTATGTATGTGATGGTTATCGCTATACAGGTTTTGCTGATGATAAGTAGTATCTTGATTTAATAAGGGGATATTAATAAAAACCGGAACAACTCAAAGAGTCCTTCCGGTTTTTTTTGTAAGGTCACACTTTGTGCTTTAGTTATAATAATAATTTATTTGAAATTCATAACACGCTTGTTTATTTCATTCAACATTTGTATTTTCGTGAAGTAATAAATAAAATCAGATATGTCAGTAAAATCATATATAGAATCAAACAAAGAGCGCTTTATAAATGAGCTTTTTTCATTAATACGTATTCCTTCTGTCAGTGCAAAACAAGAAAACAGGCCTGATATGTTGGCTTGCGCTGATCGTTGGGTTGAATTATTGTTTTCGTCGGGAGCAGATAAAGCTATAGTTATGCCTACGGAGGGCAATCCTGTTGTTTATGGCGAAAAGATCTTTTCTGAAGAAGCACCGACCGTTTTAATATATGGACATTATGATGTAATGCCGGCTGAACCAATGGAACTTTGGAAAAGTAATCCTTTTGAACCGGAGATACGTGAAGAGCGTATTTGGGCTCGTGGTGCTGATGATGATAAAGGACAGAGCATGATGCAAGTTAAGGGCTTTGAAACGGCACTGAAGTCAGGATTACTAAACTGTAACGTCAAATTTGTGTTCGAAGGGGAAGAAGAGATAGGTTCAACAAACTTAGCTGCATTTTGTGAAGCCCATAAAGAATTGCTCAAAGCTGATGTGATATTGGTCTCTGATACAAGTATGGTCAGTGCAGATGTCCCTTCGTTGACAACAGGTTTACGCGGTCTTGCTTATTGGCAGATCGAAGTGACAGGCCCTAATCGGGATCTTCATTCCGGACATTTTGGAGGTGCTGTGGCAAATCCGGTCAATGTGTTGTGCAGGCTGATTGCCGATATAACAGATTCTGATGGACGAATAACAATTCCCGGTTTTTATGATGATGTAGAAGCAGTTTCAGATACAGAACGTCAAATGATTGCACAGATTCCTTTTGATGAAGAGATATATATGGAAGCTATAGGAGTGGATTCTTTGTTTGGTGAAAAAGGCTATTCCACACTAGAACGCAACAGTATCCGTCCGTCTTTTGATGTGTGTGGTATTTGGGGCGGATATACGGGAGAGGGCAGCAAAACCGTATTACCTTCAAAAGCATTTGCAAAAGTTTCCTGTCGTTTGGTTCCACATCAAAACCATGCAAAGATCTCGAAACTGTTTAAGGATTACCTAAATTCAGTAGCGCCTGCTTATGTAAAGATAGATGTTAAGCCAACGCATGGTGGCGAAGGTTATGTGTGCCCCATAAATCTTTCTGCTTATAAAGCGGCCGAAGAAGCGATGACAATCGCTTTTGGAAAGCGTCCGCTGGCTGTTCGCAGAGGAGGCAGTATACCGATTATTTCTACTTTTGAACAAGTTCTTGGCATTAAGACCGTACTCATGGGATTTGGTCTTGAACAGAATGCAATTCATTCACCCAACGAAAGTTGTATGCTGGATTTCTTCTATAAGGGCATCGAATCTGTTGCTGAATTCTATAGAATATGGAAAGGTTGATATAAATAATTAAGATATTTTTGGGGCGATTAGTTTACAGAGCTTTTCCAAATTGTCGGCGTCAATCCGGTCAAAGCTTCCTAATTTTTCGCTGTCAATATCTAATACGGCAAAAATATTGTTTCCATTGGTGATCGGTACAACTATTTCTGACCGTGAAAGAGAACTGCATGCAATATGCCCGGGAAACTGTTCAACATCTGCTACAATGATTGTGCGAGCTTCTTTCCATGCCGTACCACACACGCCTTTACCATATTTTATTCGTGTGCAAGCCAAAGGTCCTTGAAACGGAGCCAAGACAAGCATATCCTCTTTGACAACATAAAAACCAACCCAAAAGAAGTGAAATGTCTGTTTTAATGCGGCAGCAATATTTGCCATGTTAGCCACAATATCCGTTTCTGCAGATACTAACGCCTCTATTTGAGGTATGAGAGTCTTGTACATTTCCTGTTTATTACTACCTTTAATAATCAAGTTTTCCGACATTGCTTTAATTGTATTTTTAGCAAATATACAAACTCTGATTTTAATTTATATCTTTGTTGTATGGAAAAGACAGAGGCACCTTTAATACTCGGAACAGAAAAGATCAGCAAGTTGCTGATGCAATTTGCATTGCCTGCCATTATTGCTATGACAGCTTCTTCTATTTATAATATTGTAGACAGTATTTTTATCGGACATGGAGTAGGCGCATTGGCTATTTCGGGTTTAGCTATTACGTTCCCTTTAATGAATTTGGCCGCAGCGTTCGGTTCTTTGGTTGGAGTCGGTGCATCTACATTGGTTTCCGTAAAACTAGGAGAGAGAGACTATGAAGGAGCAAATCATGTTTTAGGAAACGTGTTGGTTTTGAATGTGGTATTGGGATTGTTGTTTACTGTAGTCTTTTTGTGGAAGCTAGACCCTATATTGCTTTTCTTTGGAGCCAGTGATATAACATTGTCTTATGCGCATGATTATATGGTTGTTATCTTATTAGGTAATATTATAACTCATATGTATTTGGGTTTGAATGCCGTGTTAAGAGCTTCAGGTTTTCCAAAGTTAGCAATGTATGCCACATTGTCTGCTGTTTTGATCAACTG
>JAQWBH010000355.1 GCA_028707405.1 Parabacteroides sp.
ACTCCAAAGCATGGAAGTTGGCTGGATATTGCAGAAATTGAGCTATCTGCACTCGGAAACCAATGCTTGTCGAAACGCCGCATCGGTGATATTGACAAGTTGAAGAAAGAACTCAAAGCATGGAATACGGAGCGAAATGCCAAGCAGAAAGGTGTCTGCTGGCAATTCACCACAAACGATGCCCGCATAAAACTTAAACATCTATATCCCATATTGAACTTTTAAATGTTACAGCGTACTAGGAACATCCCCAAAATAATAACCTGGTGCATTCATATTGACCTTGGTTAAGTAGGGGAAACGAACTTCAGAACCGCTTCTTTCAATTTTGTCATTTCCGACCAATCCGAATGAATATCTAAATTTCAGTGTGTTGATTAATGGAACATGATCTTGCATAAAATGATAATTAGATACAACATAGCCCAAAGCTATTGATGGGAAAAAACCAAACCGCTGGCCTTTGGGAAAGTTTTCCGAGCCGTTGTACCCAAAGTTACTTTCTATGAAATAAATATCATCAAAAGAGTAGGTAAGCCTTCCTGCCAGTCCTTGGTTTCTTCTTGGAATGGAAGAAATTTCGTCATACGCATCAGTGCGCTGGTAATCTTTTTGTTGGTACAATAAAAGCGCACCTAAACGATGTTTCTCCTTGATGATTTTATCATAGTTGATTTTTCCCTCAAGGTAAATCGTACGTCTTCCATACGATGTACTATTATAGGACATAGGTGAGGCTTCAACGGTCTTTGTTGTAAGAAGCTCACCTGTTTGCCAGTTACGATCGACAGCTATGTATAAATCGGGCATTTTAAAGCGTGTCTGTGTATGATGGTTATCGTTATCGAAAGAAACACTTCCTGTAGCTTTTAATCCCTCCAGCAATGAGCTGAAATCCTGTTCTATCGTTAATAAAGTTTCAATGGCATTGTTGCGATCTGATCTGTATCCGGTTTCATTTAACAAAACCGTGGGTGAGGTGTCATTTCCAGGTCCATAGGATGGAAACATGCCGTTAGAATAAATTACAGGAACAGTCATCGGCGTGATATTTGATACTGCATTCCAGATCTGACTGGTATTACCCATTCCAGGTCGATTTTGATCGATTAACTTAGCTGCAAGTAATAGGCTGACTTTGGTACTCGTTGTCGCATTTACATCGATATTACTACGGAAAGAATATTGATTGCGACGTACGTCTGAATGATATTTTTGCATTCCTTCCTGTTTATATATCGCATCATTGGTGCGATAAAACAGACTCATATAATATCTGGACAATTTGCCGCCTCCGGATATGTTGATATTGCTCTGTAGTGAATGTGTTTTATTTCTTAATATCTCATTTTGCCAATTTACATCAGGATAAAGATCCGGGTCCATTCCATACTTAATGATGTCGAATATTTCCGGTGAATACACAGGGAGTCCTCCTCTCACCATTCTTGCTTCATTCGCCAATATTGCATAATCATGGGCACTCAAATAATCTGGAAGTTTGGGAAGTGTTTCCACACTGCTTTTGATGTTGGCGTTGATCGTTATTTTACCCTCTTCCCCGCGTTTGGTATTTATCAGTATTACCCCGTTCGCACCGCGGGCACCATATATGGCAGTAGCGGTAGCGTCTTTTAGCACCGAAAAGCTTTCAATATCTTCGGGGGCCAAATCATTTAAGCCGGAAGCACCTCGATCAATTCCGTCAATCAATACCAGAGCACTGCTTCCACCGCCAAACGTACTGATACCGCGAATCCAGAATTCGGATACATCTGATCCCGGCTCACCGCTTGATTGTATTCCGATTAAACCTGCTATACGCCCTGCCAGATTATTCGTTACAGAAGTAATGCCACCAACTTTAAGTTCTTCCGGTCTTACAGTGGCAATAGAACCAATAACACTTACTTTTCTCTGCGTACCATAACCAACTACGCTGACTTCTTCAAGCATTTGAGTGGATTCTTTTAGCACTATATTGATAGATTGAAGGGCTACAGCCTTGACTTTAACTTCCTCAGTAATAAAACCAATATATGAAAAGACCAGTGTGTCCCCAGCTGCTATATTAATTTCGTATCTTCCCACATCATTTGTAACAACACCTTTACCGGGATTCGACTTGGCATATATGCTAACACCTACAAGAGTTTCTCCTTTATTGTCGGAAACGAGGCCACTCACTTTTACACTTGTTTGAGAGTATAGAAAAGAACAAGAGCTCAATAAAATACAGATGAAAAATGCTATAATTTTGTTTTGTTTCATTGCATCATATTTTCTTATAGTTATTGTATGGAGATACAGCGTACAACACGATTAAATGTGTCAGCAACGTAGATAAGGCCATCATATGTGGCTGTAATGTCATATGGACGGTTGAACAATGCTTCTTCTGGTTTCCCGTCTCTATATCCTGATACCGGACTTCCGGGGGGCGGACCGGCAAAGACGGTACAATTAAGAAGAGGATCTACTTTCCATACGCAGTGAAATTTTTGATCGCAAATATACACGTTGCCATCATGGTCTGAGCCTAAGCCGCACAAAGTGCCTAATTGAGCCTCACGCCCCTGGCCTTCTTTTGATGTGGAAGAAACCAGCCCCGTTCCGATAATCCACTCCATATTATCCCATGTGATCCATGGAGTGATTCTTCCTTCCGGTATATAGCGAGGGTCGAACCGCATAATACGGCCGGAGCCTTCCAGAGAGAGATACATTTTTCGATCGACTGAATTGAAAGTCATGTGGGAATATCGACCTGTCGGAATATTCTTACCGATCAGTTCTACTTTTCTGGTTTCCTGATGAACTCTGACTAAACGTTCACCACTTTCACTCATCATGTAAACATACGTATCGTCTGCTCCAAGTGCACATGCTGAATATGCCCCGAATATCCAGTTTCCCTGTGCATCCTTTTGATCATAATATATTTCAGATTCAATATAATTGCTTGCTTTACTAAGACTGTAAAACAGAATTGGACGTGCTCCCGGGTTTCTTTCCATGACATAGTTGTGAGTAAACTGCTCATTGAATGTGGTGCTCCATGGTACGCTCATATGGAGAACAGTTGTCATTTTGTTTTCAGTGGTCGATATCAATCGCATGCGTGCGCCCAACTGGTCATCTGCCACCAACACATTTCCAATATCATCAACTGCTATTTTGACCGGGCGATAAAACGTGGCATCTAATGCAGGTCCATCAACTGGCGGATTGGTATAAACATTCCATCTACCTGCAACTGTTGTAACCACAGCTTTTATATAATACTGAAACTTCGTGTTGGACAGTATGGATTCTTTGCCATTCACCACCA
This sequence comes from Parabacteroides sp., assembly GCA_028707405.1. Lineage (GTDB taxonomy): Bacteria > Bacteroidota > Bacteroidia > Bacteroidales > Tannerellaceae > Parabacteroides. The sequence continues at coordinate 3,332 of JAQWBH010000355.1, forward strand.
CTTTGATGGTTGAATATTTTCCCGGTTGTTTGGGAACCAATGCATAGATTGCATTGTCTTGGACCTTTAATATTAATGCTTCTTTGTCATTAAAATAAAGAGATACCTTTTCTTTTTCGTTTCCAAAGTTACTTCCGCTCACGACAACTTTTGTTCCTAAACCTCCTTTCTCGGGCCCAATATTGTCTACAACAACATCCTTATTAGGATCATGTGGCTTGTCATACAGATTTGCCTCATCATTATTATTTCCGTTGCATCTGATGAATAACAGAACTAAAATTGTAAAGAATAGATTTGTTTTATTCATACGATTAAAATTATTGATTTTTACTATATTGAGATTTCTACTCGTAATGTGTGGAATAGATCGAACAAGTTTACTCCCTACTCATTTTGCTTATCGAAACAGTTTTATGGTATTATTATGGAGTTCGCGTTTAATCATGTTTTTTTGTGTGGATGATTTTCATGTTTGTTTCAAACGATTTAGTTGCTGTTGATCAATTCTCTATTCACGTTTAATGATGAAATCTTTAAATGGAAGAATTGTCTTAACATTTCATTTCTGCAGCGAGATTTAGTGCCTTTGGATAAAAAAACTATATGTTTTCAATACTATTGAATTAGATTTTATTATCCATAAAGAGTTATGGCATTTATTTCAGGATTTTTTTTGTTGCATATTTGTCGGATTCTTTTTTTCTCCATATTTGTCTGCAACAGCCTTTAAGATTTTCCTATAGGTGATCCCTTGTCGGGAATGCAACGCACGACTGACGGTATTTGGGTGTATCCCCAAAATCAAAGCCACTTCTTTTTTCCATCCGTGTGGCAAAAACGTAGGTATCTCAGGCGACGGCATTTTTTTTGTTTCCATATCCTTGGATTTTTTACAATTTAACCTATCTTTGAAGGCGTGGTGAATATTCACGCTACAAAGATATAGATAATTATCTATAGTATCCAAATAATTAATGATAAAAATCATGACCGATAAGCAAAAGATTTTGGAATACCTTAAATATAAAGGGATTAGTAAAAATAAATTTTATTTGGAAACAGGCTTGTCAGTGGGTTTTTTGGACAGTGGAAAAAGTTTAGGTGTGGATAAACTTAGAGAGATTTTAGATATTTATCATGATTTGAATCCGGCTTGGTTTCTGCCCGGTGATGGCCCCATGCTGATATCTGATGCTGTGCAGAATGTAAAAGAAGAGAAATATGAACAGTCATTTAATCTATCCGATCTGATAAAAAAAATTGAGGAGTTATCCATTCAACTTGGTGTCCAGATTAATGAAAGCGAACATCTACGTGAAACGAATCTGAGGTTGTTGGAACAAATCAATAATTTACAAACAAATTAATATTGCCCGTTTCCTTTCTTAACGGTGCCATTTTGCCTGGTACAATTCATCTGGTTGGTTGTCTATACCTGTGCTGTTTTCAGAAGAGGAAGGTCATCATAACCATATTCCTGGTTCCCGAAGAACGTTATTTGTCTTGGGGTTTCGGTTACTGTTTCTCATTTTTTGCTACCTTTGCATCTTGATTTTTTGTATGGTATAAATTCATTGACAATGACTAAAAGATTTCCGGAATACGATCAGTTGAATCTTTCCGATGTAAACAGAGCAATGTTGGA
>JAQWBH010000052.1 GCA_028707405.1 Parabacteroides sp.
CTCGAAATAAGTGCCCGCTATCATGTCCCGAGTATCTACATCATAAAATGTGCTAAAGCTAAAGGATTGAAATTTACTTTTGGTACAAATAACGCCGATCCGAACTTCGGACGACTTGAATATTGCATCCAGGCAGTGAAGGAATGTGGAATAACCGCTGATGATCTTTGGTTTCCTACCATGTCTACACGCCGTGAAAGGATGGATAAGCAGGGCTTTAAGTAATCCGAAAATGTAGCATTAATGTCAATCGTTAGAAGCGTGATGATACATTTGGCAGTATAAAGTGGAAATGTAAACCGGTTACATTACGATCTCTTGTTTCTATATATTTGGAAGGAAAGGCGCAATAGTTGCGCCTTTCGTATTTATTGAACGTGATTAATATCACCTGAACCTGAAACGTGATTTTCTGTTTCGGGATTACCTTTGTATTTTAAATCGCCTGAACCTGAGATAGTCGCTTTTAGTTTCTGAGTAGCATTGCACTGGATGTCACCGCTGCCGCTTACGGCACAGGTGAGTTTCTTGATAACACAGTTGTAAGCTTTAATATCACCGCTGCCAGATACGTTGAAGTTCCCTTCGTCAGCTTTGCCTGCGATATGGATATCACCCGAACCGGAGACAGAGATATTGATAAAGTTGCATCTTGCGTCAGTGGTTTTGATATCGCTTGAACCAGTCACATTGAGAGTCAGATGGTTCAGACGCAGCATGTGGTCAAGAAAAACATCACCTGAACCATTTACCTCAACAGTCAAACCTCCGCCGTCAATGCCTGTGAGTGTATAAAAATCAAAAACACCGGTATTCTTCAGTACCTCGAAAGCTGATGAACATGCATTTACTTCCAGACGAGTGGCGCTTATTGCTGTTCTATCTTTGGTTGTAAAAGTTAGTTTGCCACGGTCGGCAACAATCTTTAACAACGGGAAGAGATTGGAATCGATAGTTACAGTCACTTTGTGCTCTCCGGATTTCTGAGAATAGTAGAATTTGGGACCTACATTATTTCCGCTGTTTTTTATCAATCCCACTATTGAATTGTTGTTATTGCAGGAAATGTTCCCCATAATTTCTATCTCATGAAAGTCTGACACACTAACGGTTTTCGTTATAATCTGTCCATTCCCTCTTACGGTGCCGGCATTGCATCCGAAAACACATAATGCCAACATACACATCATTGTAAAAATTTTTGTTTTCATATATTCTTGTATTAATCTTTGTGATTCCATATATAAAGACGCATATCAATTATAAAAGTTGCATATCCAAGTCACAAAAATACGATTACTCTTGATATAAAAAAATCTTCAAAAATTAAATAATGCTTATACGTAGTTTTTTTTTCAGAAGTGTATTCAATCTATATGGAAAAAGAAAACGACATAGAAGAAGGTATTTTTGTTCATTATCTCGAAAATACGATCAGTGAAGATGAGATGGTGAAACTTGAACAATGGCTTGCCGAGAGCGAGTCGCACAAGAAACTATTTTTTGAACTAAAGCATATCGACGAGTTAAAGCGAGAAGAGAAACTTCCGGAAAGTTTTGTTAGTAATAGCTGGAATCGTTTGGAATTTAAGCTGATATCATCTAAACATGCGATGAAGGTGACATTTTGGAGGTATGCCGTAGTAGCTGTTATAGCTATTGCGGTTACGTTGGGAGTACAACGGCTTTTTCAAAAAGAACCGGTTATACAGAGTACGATTATTAATACGGAAGAAGGCGCGAAAATCAGTTCCATGCTTTTACCTGACGGAACGAAAGTTACATTGAACAAGGCTTCGCAACTTCGTTACGATACCGAATTTGGAAAAGAAACGAGAACCGTCTATCTAAATGGCGAAGCGCTGTTTGAAGTTACAAAAAACAAGAAAAAACCTTTCGTTGTGTATACTCAAAAGCAAAGAATTGAGGTGCTCGGTACAATATTTAATGTACAAGACTATGTGGATGAAGATTATGCAACGACTACATTGATAAAGGGAAGTGTGAAGATGCAATCATTGAATGCGGCCGGAGAGTATGGAAAGTTTATTTACTTAAAACCTAAACAGCAGGTTTTGGTCGATTTTATGAAAAAGCAATCTATTGTTTCAACTGTAGATATTGACAGTACTAAAACGTGGGTGAACAAATATCTCTATTTCGATAATGATCCGCTATATCATATCTTGCAGCGTTTGGAAAAAACGTATGGCGTAAAGATTGTGTTGACTAATCCGGCAATAAAAGAAACGCGCTATTCTGGATCGTTTACGACTAATCAGCCTATCAAAGAAGTATTGGAAATTATCAATTATGATAAACAGTTTGCTTTGACAGAAAAAAATAATAAAATTCTAATTAATTAATTCATTTATAATCCTTTTAAAGTATAAACCATGCGAAAGTCACTATGCAAAATCATTATTCTCCTCTTTATGGGAATAATGGCAATGTCAGCAGAAGAAGTTGCTCCAACGCAACTTGTGTCCATTAATGTATCTAATGGATCTGTCTACAACGTGCTCAAAGAGATTGAAGCACAGACTGGTTACATGTTCTTTTACAAGACAGAAGACCTGAATGCCAACAAGAGCATTTCTATTCATGCTACTAAAAAAGCTCTGGGAGCTGTGTTGGATGAACTGGCAAGTAAAATGAACGTGAGCTACAGTTTTAAAGAAAAACACATTCTCCTGCAACAGCGAGGAAGTAGTAATGTAAAGAATGTGACCGTCAATGGGCGGGTAGTCGACAAAGATAATCAGCCTATTATCGGAGCGAATGTGTTTGTTAAGGGAACGACGGTAGGTGTTGTAACTGACGTGGATGGGAACTTTTCATTGGTAGCTCCTAACGAACAGTCGGTGCTTGTATTCTCTTATATTGGCTATACCAATCAGGAAGCACAAGTCGGTACGCATCGTCACTTCACCATCACTTTGGCTGAATCAAGCCAACAGTTGGATGAATTGGTTGTAACAGCCTTAGGAATGAAACGTTCGGAAAAAGCTTTAGGTTACGCAACGCAGAAAGTGGGTGGCGAACAGTTTGAAAAAGTAAAAGGTGTCAATGTGGCAACGAGTTTGACAGGGCGTATTTCCGGTTTGACTGTTTTCAATTCCACCGAATTTATGGAAAGTCCGACACTCTCTCTTCGTGGTGAGGCACCTTTGTTGGTATTGGATGGTGTCCCTACAAACTTAACACTGGCTGATATTAACTCGGATGATATCGAGACAATTGATGTTTTGAAAGGGGCAACAGCCTCTGCATTGTATGGTTCTCGTGGTGGTAGCGGTGCAGTGATGATCACAACAAAGAAAGGTGGTAAAGAAGGTTTTTCCGTTGCAGTAAACAGTAGTAACATGATTAATGCCGGAACATTGGCGCTGCCTAAAGTTCAGCATTCTTACAGTTCAGGCTACGGAGGCAAGTATAATACCGATGATGAAGTTTGGGGTGATAAGTTGGATATCGGTCGTATCTATTCTCAGTATGACCCATATACACATACGATGGTTGATAAAGAACTGACTTCTGCCGGTAAAGATAACTTTAAGAATTTCACGGAGTTCAGTATGATCAGTAATACAAACGTCAGTGTAACGCAGTCTGGAAAGAATGGTAGTGTCCGTTCTTCAGCATCATTTATCTATGATAAAGGACAGTATCCTAATGAAAAAGGTAAAGAATTCAGATATTCAATCGGTGGAACGATGAAGCTGGGTGAAAAGGTGAATATTGAAGGTACGATGGGCTTTAATAAGCAGGTTGCTCCAAATACATCCGGAAAAGGATATGGTAATCAGGGTTATATTTATAACTTGCTGGTTTGGACAGGCCCTGAATACGATGTTACCGATTATAAAGATTATTGGTTGGTTCCAAATGAGAAACAAAACTGGATGCGTGATTCATGGTATGATAATCCATATTTAATGGCTTATGAGAAAATTAATAGAGTCGACAATACAAAGACTAATGGTATGTTGACTATCAATTATCAGATTACTCCGTGGTTGAAGGCTTTGATCCGTGGCGGTTATGATTATACAAATAATGCTACCAAACGCCGTGCTCCACTGAATATTCACTCACAACGCGATTGGGGTAGTACTGATAAAGGATATTATTCTGAGAAAAGTGAAGATATATTTACGACAAACAATGATTTCATTCTGACTGGGAATGGCAATGTAGGGAAGTTCAGTATTGAAGGATTGGTTGGTGCCTCCCTTTATTATTATCGTGACAAATACCTGAGTGCTTCTACAAAGAATGGTATTTCTGTTCCGGGCTTTTATTCACTGAAGGCTTCTGTGGCTAGTCCAACAGTTGATTCTTATGTTGCTAATAAACAGGTTAATAGTTTATTCGGGAAAGCAACGATCGGATATAATAGTACGTTCTATCTGGATGTTACAGGTCGTAACGACTGGTCGTCAACACTTCCTGAAGGAGATAATTCATACTTCTATCCGTCAATTGGTCTGAGTGCAATCATGTCACAAGTTATTAAGTTGCCGGACTGGTTTACATTCTGGAAGCTCAGAGGTTCGTGGACGTTATCTAAGAACGATTTGAGTATCTATGCGACTAACTTGGCATATTCAATAAGCAATTCTGTGTGGGATGGTTTAAATACGGCTGCTTATCCGACAACGATGCGCGGCCATGTAAAACCAATCACAAACCGTACGTATGAAATCGGTACTTCAATGTATTTCCTGAAGAATAATCGTATTAAAGCCGATCTAACTTACTATAATAAGTTGACTTATAATAATACCGTTCAAACAACTATCTCTTCAATGTCAGGTTTCAAGAATGTGCTTATTAATAATGAGGAAGAATATGTTCGCCGTGGCTTTGAACTTGTATTGGAAGCCACTCCGATTATAACAAAAGATTTTAGGTGGACAGCCGTAACCAACTGGTCGACATCACGTAGATATTTTGCAAAGATTGATCCAACTTATAGTGCTGATAAACTTTGGGTATACAAAGGTGCACGCGTTGACTATTGCGAAGATAATGATTTTCAGTATGATCCGAATGGCAATATTATTATGACTAATGGTTATCCGAAGTTGTTTGACTACACCAGCAAGATCGGTTATTATGATCCGAACTGGGTTTGGGGATTGACAAATACGTTTAAGTATAAGAGATTCAGTTTCTCTGTAAGTGTTGATGGTCGTATTGGCGGTTTGTCGTATGCTTCAACAAATGCGAACTTATGGAAGACCGGTGCTCATCCTGACACCGATAACCAATGGCGTTATGATGAAGTTGTAAATGGTAAAAAAAATTATGTCGCTGATGGTGTTTATGTCGTATCAGGGTCGGCCACATATGATTCTTATGGACGTATTACTGCTGATAATCGAGCGTTTGCAAAGAATGAAACTCCGGTATCTTATGAAACTTATATCAAGAGCTATTATAGAAAAGGAGCAGATGTTAATTATTTGGATGAAACATTTATCAAACTGCGCGAATTATCGTTGACGTATGATATCCCGAGTGCTCTATCTAAAAAAATAGGTATTTCTAATTCTTCTGTTGCATTAGTCGGACAAAATTTGTTACTTTGGACAAAAGAATATCGATTCGCGGATCCTGACAAAGCTTCAGATGATTTGGCGTCGCCTTCGGTAAGATATATTGGTGTGAACTTTAAATTGGAATTTTAATGACTAATATGATTTTAATATGAAACGAAATATATTAAATGTAGGTTTAGTTGGTTGCCTTGTTGCCAGTTCACTCATGATAGGTGGATGCGACAATAACTTCGATGATTATAATACCAACCCGAATGAGTCAACGATTGTTACTTCAAGTATGTTGGCTACAAACTTGATTTTGGAGATTATGGAAGAGCACGGAACCGATAAAGATTTCATGCGTGATGATATGCTTAATAAATATATTGCATGGACTGAGGAGAATGATATCGATTATGCTTTTAATAAACTGGGTCGACAGAGTTTTTCGTCTATGAGGGTGCTCTATAATGTAGACAAAATGGTTAATTTTGCAGCTACTGATGGACTAAAGAAATCGTATGAAGGGCTGGGACACGTAATGCGTGCATATAAGTTTTTTGATATGACCATGCGTTTAGGTGATATACCTTACAGTGAAGCCATGCAGGGTGAAGCAGGAGTTGAATATCCCAAGTATGATACGCAGAAAGAAGTGTTTGTCGGGATACTGAACGAATTGGAAGAGGCAGATCAGTTGTTCCAAAACGGGACGGATTTTGAAGGGGATCCTGTATATGGAGGTTCTTGTGCTAAATGGCGGAAAGCAGCCAATGTCCTTGAACTGAAAGTTTTGATTAATCTCTATAAGAAAACGTCAGAATCTGATTTGAAAGTAAAGGAGAGATTTCAATCAATTGTATCAAATAAGCCTATTTTTGAATCGAATGCGGATAATCTGCAATTGGTTCATTCTGATAATACAGGGCAGAAATACCCATTTTATAAAGAAGGTAACAATTATTTGGCCTTTATACAGATGTCATCTGAAGTAGTCGATTCACTGAAAAAATTTGGTGACCGTCGTTTGTTCTACTATGCTAAACCAACAAAGAATGCGGTTACACAAGGATTGGCTGTTACTGATTGGAATTCATATAATGGCGTTGAGCCGACGATGATTTTTTCGGATATTCAGGCTGCTGTACAGTCTGGTAGCGTTTCGCAACCGAATGCGCGTTATTATGAATTGCCAGTATCAGAACCTACTTACTTGTTGAGCTATGCTGAAATGAAATTTATCTTGGCTGAAGCGGTTGTAAGAGGGTTGATCAATGGCAACGCGAAGAGTTATTATGAGGATGGCATTCGTGCTTCAATGACATTTACTGCTGATAATACTCCTGATAATGTGGAGTATAATCATGGAATGAAAATTACCAGTGATTATATTAATACTTATCTACAGGGTAGTGGAGTCGTATTTGGTAATTCTTCTGAACGTCAGATTGAACAGATTATTGAGCAGAAGTATCTTTCTACTTTTTTCCAGATTCCGTTCAATGCTTTTTATGAATATCGTCGTACGGGTTATCCTGTTTTTCCAATTAATCCGAAATCGAACAGAAATAATGATACGAGCAAAATGCCTGTTCGTTGGATGTATTCACAGGATGAATATGATTATAATACAGAGAATGTGAATGCAGCTGTTAAAAGTCAGTACGGAGGATCAGATGATGAGAATCAGATAATGTGGCTTTTGAAGTAATTTAATTCTAAGATAAATGAAAGTTATTAATTTAATTGTAGTATGTGTAATGTTTGTGTGTCAGCTTGGCGCACAAACATTGCCTTTAAAATTTAACAAGGACAAGAAGTTTAAAATTGTTCAGTTTACAGATGTTCATTATTGCTATAACAAGCAAGATAGTTCCCAGATTGCTTTGGATTGTATCAATAATGTGCTTGATACAGAAAAGCCTGATTTGGTTATTGTTACGGGTGACTTAATATTTTCACCACCTGCCATACCAGGACTGGCAAAAGTATTGGAGCCTATTATTAAGCACAATGTTCCTTATGCTATTGCATGGGGAAATCATGATCATGAACAGGGAACACCACAGGCTGAACTACAGGAATATGTAGAAAAACAGAAAAATAATATCGGCAAAACGGTAGAAGGAATTCCAGGTAATTCTAATTTTGCATTGTCAATCAAATCTGCTACAAATAATAAAGATGCTGCCGTGATTTATTGTCTTGATTCGCATGATTATTCTACATTGTCACAGATAAAGGGCTATGGATGGATTCTGCCTGAACAGATAGATTGGTATAAAAAGGAAAGTAAAGCTTTTACTGTAGCCAATGGTGGAACGCCTCTTCCTTCATATGCATTCTTTCATATTCCGTTACCGGAGTATAATCAGGCATCAGAAGATGAAAATGCTCGTTTGATTGGACACAGATGGGAAAAAGCGTGTGCACCGGCATTGAATACGGGATTATATACATCCATGCTGGAAGCTAAAGATGTTGTAGCTACATTTGTCGGACATGATCATGATGATGATTATGTGGTTGATTACAATGGAATGATGCTTGTGTACGGTCGATACACCGGTGGAAAAACAGTATATAACAATTTGCCTGAAGGCAATGGGGCGCGCGTTATTGTTTTGGAAGAAGGCAGTCGTGCGTTTACAACGTGGGTACGACTACGCAATGGCGAAGTTATTGAAAAGGTAGATACTCGTTCGTACATAAAAAGGTAGAATGACTTATTCAAAAACGCAAAAGCTTGATATATATAGACATTTATATGAAGACTACGCCTCCCGGCTGATTTTGTTTGCCGGTAGGTTTGTAGACAAAAGCACGGCTGAAGATCTGGTGCATGATGTCTTTATAGAGCTATGGAAACAGGATGAACTGCCAACCGAAGATTCGGCTGGTAGTTACTTGTTCCGTTGTGTTCAAAATGCTTCACTTAACTATTTACGCCATCAAAATATCAAAGAAGAATATATAGCCAAAGCCTCAGTACGATTAAAACTTATAGAACTTGAACGCGTTTCAATGGATGAAATTCTTATCCGAAGAGAACAGGTAGAGGCTGTTCATCTGGCAATGCAATCACTTCCCGACAAATGTAGAGAAATATTCGAAATGCATTTTTTACAAGAGAAAAAGAGTAAAGAAATAGCAGAATCACTTAATATATCTGTTCGTACAGTCGAAACTCAAATTTACAAAGGATTAAGAATTCTTCGGCAGATTGTTTTCAAATATGCTTAATTTTGCAACCAAAAGGATTTAATTCTGGTTATAAATTTACTGTGAGAAATTACAGTTCTGTATATGTATAAATAAAAACAATAGAACATGAAAACAAAAGGATTGTGGTTGATGGTCTTTCTGCTGGGCGTTTTCTTTTCAGCTCAAGCTATTGATCATGTAAAAGGAGATGGAAAACTAATGACAAAAAAAATTGTTATTGATGATTATAATTCCATTAAGATTGAAGATGCTGTCGAATTAATCTATGAGCAGTCAGATAGCGTTCCCTATTTAGAGGTTACTCTCGATGAAAATTTGCATCAATATGTGAATGTAAATATTAATAATCGCGAATTGACAGTGGGTTTTAAAGGCGCTAGTGTTGATCATTTTACTAAGTATGTTGTAAAGACCAATTCTAAATGGTTGAAGAAAGTTAATGCTTCGGATGTAGCTTCTGTTACAATTAATGGTGCTATTAAAGGGGATGAATTACTACTTATAGCTTCCTCAAACGGTATCGTTCAAGCTAGTGGAACTATTACAGTGAGTACACTTTCTTTGAAATCTTCTAGCAAGGGAAAGATTACATTGAACGATGCACAGGTAGGAAAGCTTTCATGTAGTGTACTAACTTCGGGCATGATCGATTTGAAAGCCGGAAAAGCGGATGAGGCGTCAATGGAAATTGCTACCAGTGGAAATATTGATGCAGTAAATGTTGCTGTTCAACAAGTAAATTGCAAAATAGCCGGGGCGGGAACAGCAGTTGTTCATCCGACAGATAATTTGAAAGCGACAATTGTCGGGAAAGGAACGATTCGCTATAAAGGCCCAACGGCAGTTCAGCAGAAGATTATTGGTAAAGGAACGGTTGAAGAAATCAAATAGTTTATTTCAGCCAGCCATGGTCGCGGTACCATTGAATACATTCTTCTAACCCGCGTCGTAAAGGATAGTCAGCTTTGAAGCCCAAGTCGTCCTGAAGTGGAGTAATTTCGCAAATCCAATTGCGCTGTTTCAGGATGATAAATTTATCAGTGTTGAGTGTCATGCTTTTATGTAGCAACTGTCCGATCCATTCCGAACATTGACAGGCGATATAAGTTATCCATAATGGAATACGGGCATGTAGGACGTATTTTTTCTTTAGGAGATCTTGAACAAGACGAGCATATTCAGTGTCAGTATAAACATCGCCGTCAGCTACGAAATAGGCGCGATTGTAAATCTTCTCATTCTCTAAAGCTAAAAAAGCTACTTTAGCCAGATCTTTTACGTATATGAATGTGATTCGTTGTGGAATGAGACCTGCAGCGAAATCAAATCCGGACTTGATGGTTTGTAATTCCACAAAGTAATCTTTTTCTCCAGGGCCGTAAACGCCTGTAGGACGAAGGATAATATAAGGAAAATAGTTTTGAGAGCGGAGATATTTTTCTGCTTCAAGTTTACTTCTTCCGTATGCTGTATTTGGTTTTTGAGGATCGTTCAATAGAATTGGACGAAAAGTTTTTTCGTCTCCGGCACCGAAGCTGCTCAGACTACTCATTAAAAGGAATTTTTTAGGTTTGCAGCTGGATATTGATAGTGCTTCAATCAGCCGATGCGTGTTTTCGGCATTGACACGAAAGAAATTGCGTTTATCGAGTGTTTTTGTAAGTCCGGCATTGTGAATCACATAATCCCAAGCACCTTCCTTAGAAGCGAAGTCCGACAGTTGAGTTGTCAATAAGGACTGATCATTATATTTCAAATCAATAAATTTGATTCTTGTATCTTCTAAATTGTTACGGTTACTGGAAGAGCGAACGCCAGCCCAGACTTCATATCCACGATTTAAAGCTTCTCCGACGAGGAAGCCGCCGATAAATCCGCTTGCACCTGTGATGAGTATTTTCATGTTACTTGTTTTTTATGTAAAATACGTAATAATACCAAAGTAATCCGAGCCAGTTCAATATGATGATTGTGAGTATCCAGAATGCTTTTTGCCTGTGGCTTAAAATGGGGTTTTGCGAAACAGCCTTAATCCCAAACAAAAGTATAGCAATATAAATGATAAATCCTGCTTCAGGTAAACTCATCAGACAAAGTACATTGAGTAACATAGGTTTCAATTATGAATCATGCTTTTTTAAAACACGGTGCGGCAGATTTCCATGACCGATTAATTCAATTGGACAAGCATATTTTTCGTCTAGCCATTCAGTTGAAACGTTCGACCCTGAATGATAATGCAGTGTTTCATTTACGCATGCAATATTTTTCACCATTGATAATACAGTACCAATATCGTGTGAAACTAAGATGATGGCACTTTCTTTGTTTATTTCTTCCAATAATCGATAGAAATGAGATTCAAATAATTTGTCAACGTATGAGTTTGGTTCGTCTAGTATCAGTATTTGCGGACGTGAAACGATGGAACGGCCTAACAAAACGCGCTGCAATTGTCCGCCGGAGAGTTCTCCGATCGGACGACGAGAGAGTCCATCCAGTCCCATTTGCTTTATTACTTTTTCTACGCGTTGATCCTGCTCGTTTGTGAACGAGCGGAAAGTGGGTTTTTCGGAAGCAAGTCCTGAAACGATTACGTCTTTCACAGAGATGGGGAACTTTTTGTCGATATTATTCAACTGAGGAAGATATCCGATTTTTATGGAAGAAACGGCATTATCACCATCATAGAAATGAACGCTTCCGCTTAAAGGAGTGATTAAGTCTAGAATTACTTTGAGTAATGTAGTTTTACCTCCGCCATTGGGGCCGATGATTCCTAGAAAGTCATCTTTAAAAACGGTCAGTGAAATCTTTTTAAGGACAATTTTGTTTCCATAACCAGCGGTTACATTTTCCAGTTCAATGAGTTTGTCCATCTGCCAATACTTTTGCTATTCGTATCAATTCTTTATTCCAATTGTAGTCCAGCGGATTGATAGCCACCAGCTGGCAATTAGTTTCTTTGGCAATGAGTTCGGCATTCTTCTGATCGAATTCTTGCTGGATAAATACAACATGTGTATGGTTAGCTTTTGCTGCTTCAACAAGCTTTTTAAGTTGAAGCGGCGAAGGCTCTTTGCCGTCAATTTCCATGCAGAGTTGTTTTAGTCCGAACTCTGCTGCGAAATAAGTCAGAGCCGGATGATAGATGATAAAACTCTGCCCGGCAATTGGCGCGAGAAGCTGTTTAAGTGTGGCTTCCGTGTTTTCTATTTCAACGAGAAGAGTTTTGTAATTTTTCCAGTAATAGGCTGTATTTTCCCGATCTATACTGATGAATGCATTTAGCATGTTCCATGCGATTACTTTCGCTCCTTCTATGGAATTCCATATATGCGGATCAATACCTCCATGATGGTGATTATCTCCTTCTATTATTTCATGATTATCTTCTTCTGAATTAATGACGAACTTCATTCCTTCAGATGTATCAAAAACCTTCAAATTGGGATTATTGCTTTCGAGTTTCTTCATCCATACTTGTTCGAATCCAATATATCCGATACGCAGATAAGCCTGACTCTGTCCGATTTCAACCATTTGCTTTGGCGTCGGATCGTAAGTCTCTGGACTTTGTCCCGAAGGGACGACTGTTTGAATCACAAACTTGTCGCCTACAATTTTCTCTGCAAAATAGCGCTGTGGCTCAATAGTCACTGTAATAACACGACTTGGAGAAGATTTTCCGGTACATGCAGTAAGCGCTACTATTAGAGCGTACATAATGAATATTCCTAACTGTTTCATATTACAAAGAAACTACTTTTTTCTAAATCTGCAAATATTTTAATCGGCCCAATTTTTTTTAATTATGAAATAGGTTCAGGTATCCTTGTATAAGCATTTTAGGTCTCTTGAAAAATGGCAATTGGCGAAATTTTTCCTTAATCTTTTGCTAGATATATGCTTTTAACGCTATCTTTGCAAAATATTAAATCGGTCAAACGAAATTATTAATCGATTAAATAACTTAAATTATTATCTTATGTGGTTACTTAATTCTTCTATCGGGAAAAAACTGATAATGAGTTTATCAGGTTTGTTCCTTATTCTGTTTTTATTGTTCCACTTGTCGATGAACGTGACCGCAGCATTTTCGGGTGCCGCTTATAACACGGTTTGTTCGCTTTTGGGCGCTAATTGGTATGCGGTTGTTGGAACGTTTGTTCTGGCTGCCTTTGTTATTATTCACTTTGTGTATGCATTCATGCTTACGCTCCAGAATCGTAAAGCTCGCGGTAATGATCGTTATTTGATTAGCGCGCGTCCGAAAAACGTAGAATGGGCATCACAAAACATGTTTGTGCTGGGTCTAATTGTCCTTTTGTTCATTATCCTGCACCTTTATCAGTTCTGGTATCACATGATGTTTGCCGAACTAGCCGGTGTTGAGGGAAGCATTAATCCACAAGATGGCGCCCAATTTATTAATTACTATTTTAAAGGTAACATTATTGTAACAGTGTTGTACCTTATCTGGTTCACTGCGCTGTGGTTCCATCTGACTCACGGTTTCTGGAGTGCAATTCAGACACTCGGCTGGAATAATACGATCTGGATTAAACGCTGGCAATGCGTTTCTCAGATTGTTGCAACGATCATCTGCGGTTTGTTCGCAGTCATAACTATCGTCTTCTTTGTAAAAGGTGTTGGCGGTGATTTGAGTCAATGTCAGGATGCTTGTCATTCTGTATGTCAATCTGCATGTGATGCTGCCCAACAAATGGGTGGTGGCTGTAAATAATTTTATAGGTGAACATAATAGAAATTTAATCATTATGACTGAAATAAATTCTAGAATTCCTCAAGGGCCATTGGCTGAAAAGTGGAAAAATTATAAAGCTCACCAGAAATTGGTGAACCCAGCTAACAAACGTCGTTTGGATATTATTGTTGTTGGTACTGGTTTGGCTGGAGCCTCTGCTGCTGCATCTCTTGCTGAAATGGGATTTAATGTATTAAACTTCTGCATACAGGATTCTCCTCGTCGCGCGCATTCTATAGCTGCACAGGGGGGTATCAATGCTGCAAAGAATTATCAGAACGATGGAGATTCCGTTTATCGTCTGTTTTATGATACAATCAAAGGCGGCGACTATCGTTCACGCGAAGCTAACGTTTATCGTTTGGCTGAAGTCTCTAATAATATTATAGATCAGTGTGTAGCTCAGGGAGTTCCGTTTGCTAGAGAATACGGGGGGTTGCTTGATAATCGCTCATTTGGGGGAGCTCAGGTATCACGTACGTTTTATGCTCGCGGTCAGACGGGACAGCAGTTGTTGCTTGGTGCATATTCTGCTTTAAGCCGCCAGATCGGTAAGGGCAAGGTAAAAATGTATACGCGTCATGAGATGCTGGATGTTGTTCTGGTTGATGGACGAGCTCGCGGTATCATTACTCGCAATCTGATTACAGGTAAGATCGAACGGTATGCTGCTCACGCTGTTGTTGTCGCAACAGGTGGTTATGTAAATACTTTCTTCCTTTCGACCAATGCTATGGCGTCTAATGGTTCTGCTGCTTGGGAGTGCTTCAAAAAAGGGGCATACTTCGCAAATCCTTGTATGGTTCAGATTCATCCAACTTGTATCCCGGTACACGGCGATTACCAGTCAAAGTTGACATTAATGTCAGAATCGCTGCGTAATGATGGTCGTATCTGGGTTCCGAAAAAATTGGATGATGCAAAAGCATTGCAGGCTGGGACAAAGAAAGGAAAAGATATTCCGGAAGCAGACCGTGACTATTATTTGGAACGTCGTTATCCTGCATTTGGTAATTTGGTTCCTCGTGATGTAGCCTCGCGTGCTGCTAAAGAACGTTGTGATGCCGGCTTTGGCGTTAACAATACCGGTCGTGCTGTATTCCTTGATTTCTCTGAAGCTATAGGTCGTTTGGGTAGAGAGGTTGTTAAACAAAAATACGGTAACTTATTCGATATGTATGAAGAAATCACGGATGATAATCCATACGAAACGCCGATGATGATTTATCCTGCATTGCATTATTCAATGGGTGGCCTTTGGGTTGATTACGAATTGATGACATCTATTCCCGGTTTGTTTGCTATTGGTGAGGCTAATTTCTCTGATCATGGTGCAAACCGCTTGGGTGCATCAGCATTAATGCAAGGTTTGGCCGATGGCTATTTTGTATTGCCTTATACTATCCAAAACTATCTGTCTGATCAGATTCAGGTTCCGCGTTTTAGTACCGATCTGCCTGAATTCGAAGAATCTGAGAAGAAAATCCAGGTTCGTATTGAAAAACTGATGAGTATACAGGGTAAGGAATCCGTTGATTCAATTCATAAGAAACTGGGTCACATCATGTGGGAATACATAGGGATGGCTCGTGATGAAAAAGGGTTGAAAGAAGCTATCGAAAAATTGAAGGCTCTGAAGCAGGAATTTTGGAGTAATGTCCATATTCCGGGCAAAGGTGTCGATCAGAATGTTGAGCTTGAGAAGGCCCTCCGTTTAGCTGACTTTATCGAAATAGGTACACTGATGGCTCATGATGCATTAGACCGTGCAGAATCTTGCGGAGGTCATTTTCGTGTTGAACATCAGACGGAAGAGGGTGAAGCTCTTCGTCATGATGATAAGTTCATGTATGTTTCTTGCTGGCAGTATCAGGGCGAAGACAAAGATCCTGTTATGCTGAAAGAAATATTGAATTATGAATTTGTAGTTCCTCAAACACGTAACTATAAAAAGTAAAAACTAAGAATCATGGATAAGAATATAAATATAACACTGAAAGTTTGGCGTCAGAAAGGTCCGAAAGAAAAAGGACAGTTCGAAACTTACCAACTAAAAGACATTTTTCAGGGTACATCATTTCTGGAAATGTTGGATATTCTAAATGAGCAACTGATTAACGAGGGTAAAGAACCTATCGTATTCGACCATGACTGCCGTGAAGGTATCTGCGGTATGTGCTCATTATATGTAAACGGTCATCCTCACGGTCCGGCTACAGGCGCAACAACCTGTCAGCTCTACATGCGTCGTTTTCACGATGGCGAAACGATTACTATCGAACCGTGGCGTTCTGCTGGTTTCCCGATTATTCGTGACTTGATGGTTGATCGTTCTGCTTACGACAAGATTATTCAAGCAGGTGGATTTGTTTCTGTTAACACAGGTGGTGTTCCTGACGCCAATGCTATTCCTATTCCCAAAAAGAATGCTGATATGGCTATGGATGCAGCCGCTTGTATCGGTTGTGGCGCTTGTGCTGCTGCTTGTAAAAACGGTTCGGCAATGTTATTTGTTTCAGCAAAGGTCAGTCAGTTGGCTTTACTTCCACAAGGCCGTGTTGAGGCTGCTCGTCGTGCAAAGGCAATGGTTGCAAAGATGGATGAATTGGGCTTCGGAAACTGTACAAACACTCGCGCTTGCGAGATGGAATGTCCGAAAAATATTTCTGTCAGTAATATTGCGCGTTTGAACCGTGAATTCTTGTGTGCAAAGCTCAAAGATTGATAACGTCTAGACGCAAAATAATGAAAGAGGCTGTGGCTATAGTTGGTCGCAGCTTCTTTTGTTTAATATGTCATCGGGTAATGGTGTGGCAGGGAGAAGAATATGTCTGTCTAGACTTCGAAATGATTAGGAATGTCGTCAAGGATGTGAAATAGTTTTTCTACAGTTTCTGCACGCAGTATCTCTATTCGCGTGTGTTTGAAGTTGGCTATGCCTTTAAATATAGGAGTGAGTGCCAAATGACGTCGTATATGAAGGATGCCACGGCGTTCGTCGAGTCGTTCAACACTTTGCAGAACTTGCTGTTTTAGAATATTCATATACCACGTGAAAGGTTCAGCAGGCAGCAGTTCGTTCGTCTGCAAATAATGTTTTACTTCACGAAAAATCCATGGGCGGCCGATGCTTGCTCGACCAATCATCACGGCGTCGACACCGTATTGTTCGAACTTTTCCTTACAAATTTCAGCTGATGTGATGTCGCCGTTCCCAATAATGGGGATGTATATGCGTGGATTATCCTTCACTTTACCAATCAATGTCCAGTCGGCTTGCCCTGTATACATCTGTGAACGAGTCCTTCCGTGAATAGTTAGTGCTGCGATTCCGCAGTCTTGCAGTTTTTCCGCCAAATCTTCTATAATAAGGTTATCACAGTCCCATCCAAGACGCGTTTTTACCGTTACTGGGATGCGTACGGCGTTTACAACGGCGCGTGTAATCTCAAGCATTAGCGGAATGTTTCGAAGTAGTCCGGCGCCAGCACCTTTGCCTGCAACGCGTTTGACCGGGCATCCAAAATTTATATCAATAATATCAGGACCAGCCGCTTCACAAATTCTGGCTGCTTCAACCATGGCACTTATCTCTTTGCCGTAAATCTGAATGGCGACAGGGCGCTCTTCATCAGATACAGTAAGTTTACGCTCCGTGGAATCAACGTTACGAATAAGAGCATCGCTAGAAATAAATTCTGTGTAAACCATATCTGAACCAAAACGCTTACACATCAGTCGGAAAGCAATGTCTGTCACATCTTCCATAGGTGCCAGAAATACAGGGCGTTCACCTAAATCTATAGTTCCAATCTTCATAATACTCAAATGATGTGCAAATGTACGGATTTTTATCTTGACAGTTGAGAAGAAAGGCTTATCTTTGTACTCAAAACAAAGAATATCAATTTGAAAGAGAAGGATTTTGAAATTATGGCGCCTGTCGGTTCGTATGAATCGTTAATGGCAGCAATACAAGGCGGAGCGGATTCTATCTATTTCGGAATAGAAGGACTGAATATGCGTGCCCATTCTTCTAACAATTTCACAACAGAGGATTTACGTAAGATCGTTAACATCTGCCAGGAGCACAATATCAAGAGTTATTTGACTGTGAACACCGTTATTTATGACGGAGACTTGTTATTGATGCATACCATTATTGATGCAGCCAAAAAAGCCGAAGTGTCGTCAATTATTGCTTGCGATGTAGCAGCTATGGGTTATGCCAACAGTATCGGTCAGGAAGTTCATCTTTCTACTCAGCTGAATATTTCAAATGTCGAAGCGCTTAAGTTTTATGCGCGGTTTGCTGATGTTGTTGTTCTTGCTCGTGAACTGAATCTGAATCAGGTAAGCAAAATCCATGAACAGATTATTGAACAGCAAATTAAAGGTCCTAACGGACAGTTGATACGTATTGAAATGTTTGCTCATGGTGCATTATGTATGGCTATTTCTGGAAAATGCTATCTGAGTTTGCACGAGATGAATGCATCTGCTAATCGTGGTGCATGTATGCAGATTTGCCGCCGTGCTTATACGGTGAGGGACAAAGACAGTGAAGTAGAACTTGATGTAGATGACCAGTATATCATGTCTCCTAAAGATCTTAAAACTATTCATTTTATGAATAAGATGATGGATGCAGGTGTTCGAGTGTTTAAAATAGAAGGTCGTGCTCGTGGCCCTGAGTATGTTCGTATTGTCACTGAATGTTACAAAGAAGCGGTGCGGGCTTATTGCAATGGTACGTATAATGAGGCTAAAATTGCTGTTTGGGATGAACGTCTGAGTAGTGTTTTCAATCGAGGTTTTTGGAATGGATACTATTTAGGACAGCGCTTGGGTGAATGGAGCAGCAAATATGGTTCGAATGCAACAAAAAAGAAAGTGTATATAGCTCGCGGTATAAAATATTTTGACAAGATTGGTGTTGCGGAGTTTGAAATGGAGTCGGGAACATTGCATGTTGGCGATGAAATCTTAATTACCGGTCCAACAACAGGCGCAATCATACAGAAAGCGGAAGATATTCGTGTTGACTTGAAGCCTGCTGAAGAGACAGTCAAAGGCGAACATTTTTCTATTCGTGTATCTGACAAGATTCGTCCTTCCGATCGTTTATATAAGATGGTTTTGACAAATATCACTCGGAATTTTGAATGATGAAAGATTATATATTTAAGCTGACAGAGAAAGTACGCGACTATGAATGTGATCTTCAAGGCGTGGTTAATAATGCTAATTACCAGCATTATATGGAGCATACTCGCCATGAGTTTTTGGGTTCACTTGGTGATAGCTTTGGTCGAATGCATGATAAAGGCATTGATGCATTTGTTTCGCGTGTTGAAATTCAATATAAAAGTCCATTGCATAGCGGCGATACCTATATCTCATGTTTGAATGTTCGCAAAGACGGCGTTAAACTGGTTTTTGAACAGGATGTTTATCGAGCATCAGACCATGTTTTAGCTGTGAGAGGAAAGATTGATTCAGTCATTGTAGAAAATGGAAAATTAACCAGAGGAGAATATTTTGATGAATTACTCAAACAGTTAGCAAAAACATAATGTCTGACAAAAGGATTTACCAAATTGGCCTTACTATGATTAATGGAGTTGGCGATATCATTGCGCGCCAACTTTTGCAGGCTGTCGGCGATGCAGAAGCTGTATTCGCGGAGAAAGCGCAATGGTTGGAGCGGATTCAAGGGGTAGGGCATAAAATAGCCGAAGAGATAAAAAATCCCCAAGTACTTATTCAAGCTGAAAAAGAACTATCTTTTATTGAGAAAAGTAAAATCAAATGCTGTTTTCTGACCGATGAGGATTATCCTTACAGACTGCGTGAATGTGAGGATGCGCCGATTTTGTTTTATTTTAAAGGTGAAGCCAATCTGAATGCTAATCATATTATTAGTATTGTAGGAACGCGAAATGCTACCGATTATGGCTATTCACTTTCGGAATTATTGATTAAGGAATTGTCGCAAAACTTCCCGGATATGTTGATCATAAGCGGCTTGGCTTATGGAATTGATATAAGTGCCCATCGTAATGCACTTAAGTATGGATTGCCCACTGTCGCTGTTCTTGCGCATGGCTTGGATCGTATTTATCCGCCTTCTCACCGTTCAACAGCGGTCGACATGCTTGATCATGGCGGGCTGCTCACTGATTTTCCAAGCGGAACTGATCCGGACAAGCAGAATTTTATTCGCCGGAACAGAATTGTTGCTGGATTGTCTGATGCAACAATTGTGATAGAATCAGCTGAAAAGGGGGGGTCGCTGATTACAGCTGATATCGCTTTTTCGTATGGGCGCGATGTCTATTGCTTCCCCGGTCGTATTGATGACAACCATTCCAAAGGATGTAATAATCTGATAAAAACGAATAAAGCCGGACTGATTACTTCGGCTGCAGATGTAATATCAGCAATGCGTTGGAATAGTGATATGAAAACTTCTGGAAAAACATCTGTACAAACAGAGATGTTTTTTCCGGAAAACACTCAATTATCACAAATAGTATTATTAATTGAAAAGAATGGAGAAATAGAGATTAATGAATTGTCATTGTTGGCAAAGGTCCCTATTCACCAGCTCTCGCCATTATTATTTGAATTGGAAATGAATGGAATAATTAAAACTCTGCCGGGAAATGTATATAAGATCATATAAAAAATTAAGGATTGTCTCACGACAACCCCTAACCAACTTTGTTAACCTTAAATCTAATACTATTATGAAAAAACCACGATGCAAATATACGGCTTCACTATTAAATTGGCAAACCTATTGAAGCTAATCTTTGTTAATTAATTATCTTGTAATAGCATTGTTTTTTTACGAGAAAAAAGGCTGTTTTCGTATATATTTGATATTATGTAAGCTTTCTCTTTTTTCTCTATTGAAATATGATGTAGAACAAAAAAAAGCGAATCGTTATGAAAAGTAAGTAGTAATTTTGGATGAATTAGTGATTCGTTTAATATTCCGGGATGTGCTTTCAGAATTGTTATAATGGGATAAGCCATTAGCAGTTTATTGCCACTTTTTGACTTGACATTGATTTGTCCGTCCTTTTCTTCTACATAATAATAGTC
>JAQWBH010000053.1 GCA_028707405.1 Parabacteroides sp.
GTTTGGTAAATGAAAAAATTCGGTTTATCTTTGCACTCGCAATTCTGGATAAGGTGCCATAGCTCAGTCGGTAGAGCAACGGACTGAAAATCCGTGTGTCCCCGGTTCGATTCCTGGTGGCACCACAAATAAGAAAAGCAAATTTACGTAAAACCCTGAATTTCAGTAAAATTCAGGGTTTTTTCTTTCCCCTTGGTAAGCAAAAAAAAGCGTTTTGGGGCAACTAAAAAAGTGAAATAGGTGGGACTTTCCAAACCCACCGAAAAAGTCCCACCTGAATGATTCTTTTGCGCTGAAACACAGTATTTTGCATAGCTATACTATCGGTTCGATTTCATAATTTTACAAACAAAAAATTACGATTATGAAACGAAATTCATTCAGTGTGTTTTTCTTTATCAAGAGAACAAAACTTCTCAGCAATGGAGAAGCTCCGATTCGTCTGAGAATCAAAGTAAACGGTATTGCCGTAGAGTCTCAAATCAAACGCAGTGTCCCACCCAATCAATGGGATCAAGCCACCGAGTCATCCAAAGGGCGCGACAGAAAGGCATCGGAACTCAATGAGTATATCCGAATGTTAAAGCTGAAAGCGTTGACTATACATCGGGACTTGGAGATGAGCGGAAAATTCTTTACTGCCCGCCTCATCATGAATACGCTCTATAATGCAGAAGATAGCAAGCGAACGTTACTAAGTGTGTTTCGCAAGCACAACGACGATTGCCGAAAACTAATCGGCATCGACTATGTGAAGATTACAATCACTCGGTTTGACAACTGCTGTAAATATCTCGGTGTGCTGATTCAGCAAAAATTTGGAAAGGAAGATGTTTATCTCAACGAGATTGACAGCGAATTTGTGCGTGATTTCGAAATGTTTCTGAAAGTCGAGCGTGGTTGTCAGCAGAATACCGTTATCCGCTATATGAAATGCTTCAAAAAAATTATTAACCTCGCCATTGCCAACGAGTGGATGACTCGTAACCCATTTGCAGGTATTAAATTTCAGGCAAAAGAGGTTATAAAAGAAGTACTCACTAAAGAAGAGATAGAACGAATAATGGCGAAGCAATTCGATATGCAACGTCTTGAATATGTCCGTGACGTTTTCATCTTCTGTGTTTTCAGCGGATTGGCTTATATTGATGTGAATAATCTTCGGGCAGAACACATCACAAAGGACAACAACGGCGACATTTGGATTCGCAAGGCTCGCGAGAAGACCGACAACATGTGTAACATCCCTCTTCTGAAAATTCCGCAGATGATTCTCGAAAAATACAAAGACCACCCTATTCGTCAAAAAACAGGTGCACTACTGCCAGTAACAAGCAACCAAAAGATGAATAGCTACCTGAAGGAAATTGCCACAAGGTGCGATATTAAAAAGAATCTCACAACTCATACAGCCCGTCATACGGCGGCTTCGGTAGTGTTTTTAGCCAATGGTGTTTCGATGGAAAATGTAGCTAAAATGCTGGGGCACTCAGATATTCGGATGACTCAGCATTACGCTAAAGTTATGGATTCGAGTATCAAACGAGATATGGCGGAGATTGATAATTGCTTTGCAGATATGACAATTATTTAACTAAAGGAATTATGAAAAGAGCAATAATCGCAATCACCGACAGCGGTAGTATAACCGTTCCAGATGAAACAAGAATGACCATTCCCGAAATGGCAGACCTGTTCGGTATTTTCTACCAAACGGCCAAGCGGCATATTCGCTCGATTGAGAAATCGGGCATTGCAGAGGGTAATTACTCCATGACGTGCCAAGCAGAGGGCAGTAAGGTCTATCCTGTCTATTACGGGTTGAAGATGGTTATTGCCGTGGCCTTTCGGGTGCAGTCTCCAAAGTCGGAGATGTTAAGGAGATGGGTAGTCCGCAGAACTATTCAAAGTAGCGTGCAAATTGTATTTACTTCGCTGAATAATAAAGTAATGATGAATTGATTAACCAGTTTAAATGGGGCGGATTCGACCCCTTAAAGATATTAAGAACAGAGACATACCAATATTTTCAATTAAATTTGTAGAATGAATCCAAACCTCTCGAATACGAGGGGTTTAGATTACATATCAATTAAAGTATTGCTGCCCAAAGAGGAGCTTCAAACACTGCTATTGGACGAGATGGAGGCAATCGAGGAAGAAGCTGATAACACTGAGGTATAATATCTCTCTTAACTGACAGTTCAGTTCCGGTTCATACCGCACAATACAACCACGGCAGGCTTTTCTATTTTTGAAAGCCTGCCGTTTTTTATATTCCTCTTTCATCTGAACACGAAGAAAAAAGAAGAGAATAAAACGCCAAGGCCGGGGCCCTTCGGGTATTTTGCCAAATCTTCCTTTTGTCGCCGGGGCGAAAAAGAGTATTTACCTGCAATAGCCTTGTCTTATTTATTCTCCTTCTGTTAAGAGGTGTTTATCAGTCGAAAAAGGAAAAAATATTCAGGGGAGCGTTGCTGCCAGTACCGTGAGTGCCTACCTGAACTTGCCTTTGTAACCCTCATCCAACATTTTCTGAATGTCGCTTTCCCTGTATAATACCTTTCCGCCTAATTGTATATAGGGGATTGTTCCATTTGTCCGATAATCCTGGAGCGATCTGCGGCTGACCCTAAGTCGTTCGGAGACTTCCTTGTCCGTCAGGAACCGCTCGCCGCCCAACGTAGGCCGATAACCTTTGGTAAAGTTCTCGATGCTGTCCAGCATCCGTTCGATGGAGCGAAAGAATCCTTTGACCCTTTCATTCTCCCTTGTGATAATTTCGCTCATATTATTTCTGTTTTAGTTTATTAATCACTTCTTCTACATCGCAGGGCTTGTAGTAGATTTTGTGGTTGATCTGGCTGTAAGCCAGCGTTCCGTTGTCCCGGTAGGTTTGGAGCGTTCGTTTTGAGATGTTCAGTATCTGGCATACGTCTTGATTGTCGAGCCAGCGTTGCAGGTTCTTATCTCGGTTTTCGCACAGGGTTTCCACTCTTTGGGTAAAGGCTTCGAAACGGCTCATCATCGCTTCGAAAGTTTGGGCTTCAATGTTTATTACTTCCATTTTTATATTTTTTAGCGGTTAATATTATTTTCCGCCTCAAATATATATACAAAAAATCGGCTAAATAGCAAAGAACCAAGTAGTGGCAGCTTGTGTCCGGGGTAAAGAGACAAAACGGCGACAATGTTCAGGAATTCCACAGAAACAGTCCCAATTTTAAGTTGAAGGCTGTTTATACTAAATAAAGTATGAGTCTTACTCTCGGATAAACTTCCGGTACTCTTCATTCTTGACCGAGTCGTAGGGAGCATCACCCTCTGCCCGCTCAAAAGCCAACAGTATCCTCTCCTGGGCATGGGGTATCCGGGATATTATCTGTTCAAACAGATCTGTATCACAAAGTTCGAATGCCGTTTTCAACGCTGCTTCCCTTACATCGTTACCAACCGGTTTGCCCATAACCAAACGCCCTAACCTTTCAAGCTCCTCATAGGGAGTTCCGCCACTGTACTGATCCATCTGCTTTGCCCTTGCGATGGCAGCGACTAAATTCTTATGGTTCAGCTCCTCTAATAGCTCTTTACTGACCAGCGAGCGGGCAACTTTCACGCGCAAATTATATGTGCGGTTTTCTACACAAACCGCCGTTTTCTTAAATATGCCTGATATTGAAACTGCAATTTTTCCGTATAATTTTATAACTTGCCCGAAAGTAGCATCGTAGATTCTTTTCAGAAGCCTGCGGTGCATCCGGTAGAAGACCTTACGCATCGGGCTGCTCAATAACATTCCTGCCCAGAACCACAGGCTTATCAACACATAGGTTTTTATAAATACTTCTTCCATTATTCCGTCGGGTTTATACTGTTCGTCCGGTATATCGTATCAACATCCTCTTTGAACGTTTCCAAATGGTTCAAGATGATATTCTCCACATAGCTGCTGATGGTGGCTTTCGATTCGTCCATCAGGTGGACGATGCGCATCAACCGGCGGTGGGTAGTGGCTGTTATATAGAGCGGCTTGCGATGCGTGAAGTCTATCCGGTTGAAGAACACATCCTGATAATCCGCCTGCTGTTTACGCTTGCGTTTCTCTGGAGGCCTTGCCAGTAGTTCGGAAGCTTTGCTTACCGGTACCACAATTTCTTTGTAAGGTTCAATCGTTTTCCCGGCTACTGCCGTTTCCGCCTCCGCTTCCATACCAGAAGAAGTCTCCGCTATCACATTGGCAGATTTTATCCCTTTCTTTTCCTGAAGGGTTTTCCCTGCCGTTTTTTCCAACGGCACACCCTGATGTACCTTGGAACGGAGCTTATCGAAATTGTTTTCTGCTGTCATTACGATTGGGGGTTAAGGTGAGTAATTGCCAGAAATTCATCGACCAGCAAATCCAGGTTGCTGCCTTTAAGCAGGGCTTTGTCGGCAGGAAATATCGTGGACAGGAAAACGGCATCGCTCCCTTCGATGGTTTGTTCCTTGTCGTAGCGGACGGATTGCGGGATAGATGTTTGCATCAGCGGTAATCCAAATTGATCGATAACTCCCTGGTAATGCTCTATCCATTCTTTTTTTATACGTCCGTCCACACGGTTCCAGAACAGGTGAATTGCTTTCAGGTTAAATTCCTTGTGCTCTGTCAGTATCTCATTTACCGGAATGACGAACGAAAGCGTGCTTTCCATCGACATGCGCGAGGGAGCCATCGGCACGAAAACATAATCCATTGCCATAAAGGTGGAGAGTACACCGTCGTTGTTGATCGTTCCCGGTAGGTCGAAGAACACCACATCGTATAGGGTGGGCTCATCGGCCAAAAACTCGCGGGCTTTGTCGATGCCCTCTTCGGGCTTGGCACATACGATAGGATAGGTTTGTTTACCCAGCGAATCGAACAGAGCAATGGCTTTGCTTTGGTAGTGCAGATTGGTTTCCAACTGGCGGATCTCACGTTTACGCATGTCATAGACACTGAATTGCGGGTAGTCGCAATCCATTACGGCAATGTTCAGCCCCTTAAGGTAGTGAAGGTAGCTTGCTACCAGTACGGTGAAGGTACTTTTGCCCACGCCACCCTTTTGGGTGGAGAAAGAGATAAATAACGGTTCTTTTTCCATTTTTTCAAATTTTAGAATGATACATATTGTTTACTTTAAGTTTGCCGGACTGCCGATATTTCGAATTATATAGCAGCTCGTATGATTTGAGAACTCTACATTTTTCGAGTTTTCTTGTTTTCAAATTACCAAGCTGCCAAGCTTTCAAGTTTGATAATTTTCAAGCTTCCTGTTTTTCAATTCTTCAAAACCGGAAACCTGCATACCTTACAACCTTATCGGCAGATTGGTATTGACCAATTTCCCCGTCTTTAGAATCTGAAAATCTTATACTTTCAAAATATTCAAATGCGAATATATAACATTCTGTATATCAATATGCAATATCGGATTTTGTTGCAATGGGATGCGCAGTTTTGCTCTGATATTTTTCAAATCACTGGTGTTTTTTGTCGGTTTGAGATGTTCGCCCGGATTTTTTCATGGCGGGAATACCTTGACCGGGTATTAGATTTTCCGGACAGGCAAATCGCAGCAGTCCGCACCGGTATTTTTCGCATGGAAAAAGCAATGTGCAGCAGAGCCAAGCATAAGAATCCAGCTGACGTATAATATTGAATATCACCGTAATTATCGTTTTCTTCGTAGCCTGAATTATTAAAATCATCCGGTTATGTATGAAGAAAAAAGAGTATGGATGGCTTTTAAGTTGAGCCGTATTTTCAGAAAGCATTCCACATTTTATGCTTTTAAGGCTCAAAAAAACGAATCGCTGACGCATTCGCTTTTTTTCGATAGCTCTCGGAGCAAGGTAATCTTTCGGGTAACCCGAAAACCTTGCTCTTGCAGAGGGCTGCCGACCATCCCCCCCAGCGCCCGATGGTTGCTGTTGGAAAGGTCGTCTACAACCGAAGCCTGCTGCTCCCGATGGTCGCATCTTTTGGGCATTCGGTTCAAGCGTACCTGTTTGTGTCCAGTACGCTTTACGGCACTTTCCGATGGTCAGTGTCCGATTGGTGCTGCCTGTAACCTCTAAAACCTGACGGCTATGGATGACAGCACAAAAAAGAAGAAAAATAGCGGCCGGCCGCCAAAGGAAACGGACAAGCTAATCAGGTCTATTAACCTCAAACTGACCGCTGCCGATTATGAAACAGTGCAGGAGAAAGCGGCTAAAGTCGGGCTTACGACTACCGGCTATGCACGGGAAATGACTCTGAACGGAGGAGTGAAATCGCGCTTTACGCCCGAAGAATTAGACCTGATGCGCAAGCTTTCGGGCGAGGCAAACAACCTTAACCAGCTTGCTAAACGAGCAAATCAGGCGGGTTTTAGTCGTGTGGGGAATGAGGTTATGGTAGTGTTGGAATGGATAAAAGCATTGTTCGATGATCGCTAAAAATATCAAAGGAAAGGGTTTTGCGGGCTGCGTTCGCTATGTTTTGAATGACAGACACGAGCTACTCGAAGCCGAAGGGGTGCTGGCGGAGAGTGCAGAAAGCATTATCCGCAGCTTTGCCTGTCAACGCTCCATGCGCAGTGAAATAGTCAAACCTGTGGGGCATATTCCTATCTCATTCGCTCCCGAAGACAAGCCCCGGATGACTAACGATTTTATGCTGCAACTAGCAAAGGAGTATATGCAGGAAATGGGAATCGGCCATACGCAGTATATCGTGGTGCGTCACCACAATACCGACAATGACCACCTGCATATCGTCTATAACCGCATCGACAACGATTTGAAACTAATATCGGTAAATAATGATTATAAACGCAATGTCGAAGTATGTAAGAGGCTGAAAGACAAGTATTATTTGACATACGGCACGGGAAAAGAGCGGGTTAGACGGGAGAAGTTGAATCATCCCGACAAGGCCAAATATAAGATTTACGATGCGGTTATTAAGGTGTTGCCATTGTGTAAGGATGAGAACGATTTGAAAGAAATCCTCCTGAAATCAGGTGTCGAAACCGAATTCAAGCTAAGCCGTACAACAGGCCAGGTGCAGGGAATTTCATTCAGATACAGAAATATATCATTTAAAGGATCACAAGTTGACAGGAAGTTTAGCTTCGCCAATCTCAAAAAAGAGTTTTCAGAAAATATCCGGGCTGAGAATCAGTTGCAACCCAATAAGATGTCAATGCTTGCGACCGGAAAACCCAAGGCAGAGGAAGTGATGAAAATCGGCGGCGTATCGTTGACACCGGATCAGATAAACAGCTTAAAGCAAGGTGGACATATTTATCTGGAAAATATGACCAACAGCAAGGGGAAACGGTTTTCCGCTTTTGTGTTTACCAATGAAAATCAGCAACGGGTATTTATGGCTAAAGATAATCCTGATACCTTTGTCAAATATGGGCAGTATGAAATGCGTATCCGGGATAAGCAGCTGATCGAGGCGGGCTATGTGGTTAAGGCAACCGTAAAGTGGTACGGCGGTGGGTTGGTCTATCCCTACCTCTGGAAATCGGATACTGTGAAAGATGAAAAGGTACGGCAACTCGCCGATTATAAGCTTGTGGAAAACTCCGCCTACTGTCTGTCATGGGGTGATCCTCGCATAGTGGAAATTAAAAAAGTGGAGGTCAAAAAGCAAATAACAATTCCGAGGCCTGCTAAGAAAAAGAGGGAGAGAAAGGTGTGAAACTTTGGAATATATTCGGTTGATGCCAAGAGAATGATAAAGACTATTATATTTTTCAATATCTTTGCATCAAATACCAACAAAATGGATATGAAGCAAAATCAAATCAATAGACTGAAGATCGTACTTGTAGAGCAGGGAAGGACGGGCAAATGGCTTTCGGAGAAGTTAGGGAAAGACCCATCTACCGTATCCAAATGGTGTTCCAATAAGATACAACCCTCACTTGAGATTCTTGACAAAATAGCAACTCTGCTAGAGGTTGATAGACGTGATTTGATAAATAAAAGCAAATAATATGGCAAGAATATACGATAACATAGAAACGATGTTCACTCCGGGGTTGCAAGGTATTATTTCAAACGTGGGAGTAAAAAGAGTTGACTTCTGTGTGGGCTACTTTAATCTAAGAGGATGGAGAGTTGTTGTAAACGAAATTGACAAATTATCAGGAGATTGGCTATATGAGAAAATTAATGGGAACGACGAGCGAGTATTAAGAACTTGCCGGTTACTTATTGGAATGCATCGTCCACCAGATGAGTTGGTAAGGGAGATGTATTCTACTTTCAGCAGCAATCTCATAGATACTGAAGCTGTAAAAAAATGTAAACGCCAAATTGCAAACGAATTCCGCAAGCAACTGACTATTGGTGTGCCAAATGCTAATGATGAATGGACTTTAAGACGACTGTCTGCACAGATGAAAGAAGAGAAAGTCGCCGTAAAACTTTACCTCAAAGAACCATTGCACGCTAAATTGTACTTAGCTCACCGACCAGATGATCACTTTAATAAGATTCAAGCTATTATGGGTAGCAGTAATCTAACTTACAAGGGGCTGTTAGGACAAGGAGAGTTGAATGCAGAATTTGGAGATAGCGATAGTGCGGAAAAATTTTCAAAATGGTTTAACGATCGCTGGGAGGATAGGTATTGCGTAGACATTACGAAAGAGCTGATAGAGATTATTGATGAAAGCTGGGCTACAGAAAACACTATTCTGCCATATTATATTTACTTAAAAACAGCTTACCATTTAAGCCAGGAGGCTCGAAGTGGTATTAATGAATACGAACTGCCGACTGATTTTAAAGAAGATCTGTTTGAGTTTCAAGAGACTGCTGTGAAGTTAGCTGCTAGGCATTTGGACAAACGTGGTGGAGCTATGATTGGTGACGTTGTTGGTTTAGGAAAAACAATAACAGCTTGTGCCATTGCTAAAGTTTACGAGTTGCGTAATTCTTGTAGTACGCTCATTATTTGTCCTGCCAATTTACAGGAAATGTGGAAAAAGTATGTAATCAAATACGATCTCAAAGCCGACATAATATCTATTTCCAAGCGGTTAGACTATAAGCAAATGAAGTATTACCGATTAGTCATAGTTGATGAAAGCCATAACCTAAGAAACAATGAAGGGGCTCGATATAGAAATATACGAGAATTAATAGAATATCACGGAAGTAAGGTGCTATTATTGACTGCCACTCCATATAACAAGGATTTTAGTGATTTGAGCAATCAATTAAAATTATTTATACGTGAAGATGCAGACCTTGGCATACAGCCAGAGGAATATATTCGTAGTCTTGGAGGTACACGAGAATTTTCTATGAGGCATAGTGAGGACTTTATTCGTAGTATCAAAGCATTTGAAAGGAGTACTTCCGCTGATGACTGGCGCGAATTAATGCGATTGTTTTTAGTAAGAAGAACTCGTACATTTATTAAAGACAACTATGCACCATTAGACAAAGAATGCAATAGAAGGTATTTGGAATTTAAAGATGGGACTCGTTCATATTTTCCTGAAAGATTGCCTAAAGCAATCAAATTTCCAACAGTTGACGGGGATCAATTTAGTAGACTCTATTCTACGGAGATGACGGATTTAATGAGCAGTCTAAGATTACCTCGCTATGGATTAAGTCGGTATATTTCGGAGAAGAAACAGGCTGAAGCATCAGAAGTTGAAAAACAAATTTTGGATAACTTATCACGGGCAGGTGCTCGAATGATGGGATTTTGTCGAACTAATTTCTTCAAAAGGCTAGACAGTAGTGGTGTTTCGTTCCTGATATCTTTATATCGTCATATATTAAGAAATGTAATTTTCCTATACGCTATTGATAACAAGTTACCTCTACCGATAGGTGAAGAAGGCAGTTTGCCGGATGGATATAGCGAAGACGCTGATGAAAGCAATACTTTATTTGAGAGTACAATTACTAATTCACAGAAAAAAATAAAAGAAACAATTGCATTTTGTGCTGACCACGATGAATATATCAAATTAGGCGAAAAATATTACAAGAAGATTAGTGCTGAAAATAGCAGTAATGTATCATGGATTAATAGTCAGTTTTTTACGAGGACTTTAAAGCAGACCCTCAAACAGGATTGCGACACTCTAATCTCCATGATTAAATTATGCGGAGCTTGGCAACCAAAGGAAGATCAAAAGCTAAATGCGCTTGTTGAATTGATAACCAAAACCCACAAAGAGGAAAAGGTAATTGTTTTCACCCAATTTTCTGATACAGCAAGCTATCTAGAGACGCAATTAATGGAACGAAAAATAGCAAATGTCTGTTGTGTAACCGGCAATACTACTAATCCGACTCAAATTGTAGAACAATTCTCTCCAATAAGCAATAAGGTTGAACACGCCTTGCCAATTGAGCAGCAATGCCGTATTCTAATAGCTACAGATGTGCTGAGCGAGGGACAAAATCTACAAGATTCCCATATTATTATAAACTACGACTTGCCTTGGGCTATCATTCGTTTAATTCAGCGTGCAGGTCGTGTAGATAGAATAGGACAATCAGCCGAAGAAATATTTTGCTATTCGTTCTTCCCTGCTGATGGTATAGAAAATATTATTCGACTTCGGCATAGGCTTAATGACCGTATTAACGAGAGTGCTAATGTTGTCGGTGGAGATGAAATTTTCTTTGAGGGAAATGAGCAAAATCTAACCGACATATACAACGAAAAAAATGGAGTGCTTGATGAAGATGAGGAAGGGGAGATTGATTTGGCATCACAAGCGTTTCAGATTTGGAAATCAGCAACGGAAGCAAACCCAATGCTAAAGAAAATTATTCCGAGTTTAAGTAATGTTGTATATTCAACAAAAGCTAATAATTTCGGTACTCCGAAAGAGGGAGTGATCACTTATGCAAAAACTCCTGAGGGGAACGATATGCTCACTTGGATGGACAAGAAAATGAATGTTGTTACTCAATCTCAACAAACCATTCTCAAAGCACTCTCTTGCACTATCGAAGAATCAGCAGTTGAAGCTCTCGACTCTCACCACGAGATAGTGGCAAAGTCAATCTCAATGATGCAGCAACAAGAGGTGCGTACAAGTGGAATTTTAGGAAGTCGGTTCAGTACAAAATATCGACTTTATACCCTGCTTGACGGATATTGCAAAAATGAACAAGGCTCTCTATTTTTCAGGGATGAAATAAAATTGGCTACAGACGATATATATAACTATCCTCTGTATGAAAATGCTAAATATATTTTAGGACAGCAACTCAAAAGGGGGGCACGTATTGATGATATTATTGATATGGTAATTGAGCTCCGAAAAAATGACGAGTTGTGTATTATCAACGAAGAAGAGGCTATACAGAGAGACCCTCAAATTATTTGTTCAATGGGATTAAGTAACGTACTGTAATTATGAATAGAGCACATTTTAACAACTATATTAAATCGGCTGATTTTCGAATGTTATTCAATGAACTTGGATGGGATAATGTTCGTAATGCGCAGTATGACACCTCTATCTCCATTGATAAGTCCGATTTTGACTTTAAAGCCATAGCTCACAAAAGCGGATTTCTTGTCTATGTGTGCGAGGTAGACACAATTCCTCAGAATGCCCTTTGTCGCAAAATAGATATGAGGTTGCGTAGGTATTCCAATGATTATATTTTGATATTTACTCAACAAAATTCAGAGCATCATCTGTGGATAACACCTGTTAAAACTATTGAGAAGCGCGACTTAGTAACCATTGAATATACGGAAGCAGCTAAAGCTGAGTTTTTGTTTAGCAAGCTGGATAGTGTCAGTTTTGAGATAGACGAACAGGTAACAATCGTTGATGTGACTGCTCGTATTCATCAAGCCTTTGAAGTTAATTCGGGCAAAATTACCAAAGATTTCTATGCCGGATTTAAGAAACAACACAATTCGTTTGTTTCTTTTATCAAGGGAATCAAGGTAGAGGGCGACCGCCAGTGGTATGCTTCAGTAATGCTCAATCGATTGATGTTTTGTTACTTTATTCAGAAGAAAGGATTTCTCAATTTTGATGTGGATTATCTGCGGAATAAATTAGAGTGGACGAAGCAACAGCGAGGCGATGACCAGTTTTTCAGTAGTTTCTACAAAGGATTTCTTTGCGTACTGTTTCACGGAGGCTTGAATAATCCTACTCACAACGAGGAGTTCGAGACAATTTATGGTCGTATCCCATACCTCAATGGCGGTATGTTTGATGAACACCAATTAGAGAAGCAATACGAAGGGATAGATATTGCTGATGAAGCATTTGAAGAATTGTTTGGATTCTTCGATAAATGGCGGTGGCATCTTGATACGAGAATTACGGCAACAGGCAAAGATATTAATCCCGATGTGTTGGGTTATATCTTCGAGCAGTATATCAATGATCGGGCTCAAATGGGAGTTTACTACACCAAAGAGGATATTACGGAGTATATAGGGAAGAATTGCATTATTCCTTTCTTGATGGACGAAGCAGCAAAAACATCTTCGGCTAAAGATTTCAAGACAGACGGATTCGTATGGCAGATGCTCCGAGAGAGTGGAGATAGATATATTTACAGTGCTGTTGGCAAGGGCTGTGATAAACCACTGCCTTATTATATTGAGCAAGGCATCGACACGTCTGCTCCTAACCTTTTGGAACGTCGGGCAAGATGGAATGAAAAAACACACGATGAGTTGGCATTACCTACCGAGATATGGCGTGAGACAGTTGAACGTCGTGAACGGTATTTTGGCATTAAGAATAAGATTGCAAGCGGAGAGATCACACAAATAAACGATTTCATAACCTACAATCTCGACATACGCCAATTTGTATATGATTTATTGGCAAAAACCGAAGATCATCTCTTCATTAAGCATTTCTATTCAGCTTTACAACAAGTAACTATACTTGACCCTACGTGTGGCTCGGGAGCGTTTTTGTTTGCAGCACTCAATATATTGGAGCCGCTCTATGAGGTGTGTTTAGACCGTATGGCAGAGTTCAATGGAAAGAATGACAAACTCTTTACCGATGAGCTCTACGAGATTGAGAATAAGTATCGCAGCAACATTCAGCACTTTATCTATAAGAGTATCATCTTGCGCAATCTTTATGGGGTTGATATAATGGTTGAAGCTACCGAAATAGCCAAGTTGCGATTGTTCTTAAAAATGGTTGCGGTTGTCGATGTGGATAGACGTGCTGATAATTTGGGGCTTGATCCATTGCCGGATATTGACTTCAATATACGCTGTGGCAATACGTTGGTGGGTTATGCAACTAAAGACGAACTGATGAATGATGTTTCCTTTGGGGATATATTTGCAAGAGCAGAATTTGAAGAGAAGATAGATGTTGAGATGCAGAAAGTTGCAATGGCATACGACATATTTAAGCAGATTCAGCTGAGCCAGCAAGACAATATTGAGGAATTTAAACGTGCCAAAGATGCATTACAAACAAGGCTTAAAGAATTGAATGAGCTACTGAACCGAAAAATGTATCATTCGGTTAGTGCTTATTCTTACGAAGAATGGCTTGCTTCTCATCAACCATTTCATTGGTTGGCGGAGTTCTATCAGATTATTCAAGGTAATGGTGGTTTCGATGTGATAATAGGTAATCCACCATATTTGGAAGTTAGGCAGATTAGTTACGAGGTTTCTAACTTTAAAACATTAGATAGTGGAGCAGTTCATGTATATTGTATTGAGAGGAGTTTGAGCCTACTCTAACCTCAAGGCAATATAAGCATGATTGTTCCTTTAGCACTAGTTTGCACTCAACGAATGACCCTAATACAAAAACTAATAGAGGAAAATCGTTCAGCCTGGTACGCAAATTTTGCATGGAGACCAGCCAAATTATTTGATGCTGTGAATAGAGCACTAACAATATTTGTCGCGAATTCTCAACCTCACACAAATAAGCAGACAACACCCTATATTAAGTGGGCATCCGAAAATAGAGAACTACTATTTAAAACAATAGCATACTGTATTTATAATAACAAACGAGACTCCTTCTGGATGCCTAAATTACATAGTCAAATTGAAAATAATATTCTTCAGAAGGTATTGTTAATGAGTTTTAATATAGGTTATTATGCTATCAAAAAATCGGCTCACAAAATATATTACAGAACAACAGGAGGACTCTATTGGAAAGTCTTTACAAATTTTCCTCCTAGATTTGTCTGTAATGGGGAAGAAGGTTCATCAAGCCGTGAAACACATATTTCGGTTAAAGAAGAGAATAGCACTAAGTCATTCGTTGCTCTTTTTAGTAGCAATTTATTTTGGTGGTGGTATACAATAACATCGAATCTAAGAGATTTAAACCCATCAGATATAGCAGGGCTTAAATTTCCTCAAGGATTAATAGAGTGCAACGAACTTCAAGTATTAGGGGCAAAATATATAATTGATTTAAAGCAAAATAGCACGATGCTTGTCCGAGAACAAAAGGGTAAGGGTACTACTCAGACACAATCATTTAGAATAAACCAATCCAAGCCAATCATTGATGAGATAGATAAAGTATTAGCAAAACACTACGGATTCACAGATGAGGAGTTAGATTTTATCATCAACTACGACATCAAGTACCGTATGGGCTCTGAACTTGATAATGATAACGAATAATAAAGTTAATAAGAAAGCATGGGAAATCGAAAATTATGGTCTGTAAAGAATGAACTTGCTGTGAAATCACGAGAAGCAATGCTCTCGGCAGTGCAAGTATACAACAATCCTAATATTCAATTCAAAGCAGAAACATTTATTGTTCTTGCTATAATATCATGGACTTATCTTTTGCACTCTTTTTATAAGAGTCGAGGTATTGATTATTGTTATTACAAGCAAAATGTAAATGGGCGAAAAAGATATGATAGAACAAAATATGGTGCAAAAAAACACTGGGAATTGGAAAGATGCTTAAACGATGATGCATGCCCGTTAGATCTCACAGTAAAAGAAAATCTCAGATTTCTCATTGGATTGAGACATGAGATTGAACATCAAATGACAACAAAAATCGACAATGCTTTAAGTGCAAGATTCCAAGCCTGCTGTATAAATTACAATAATGCCGTCAGTTTATTGCTCGGTGAACCATTTAGCATTAGTAAATACCTGTCATTTTCTTTGCAATTTACATCTTTATCAGATCCACAAGTTGAACAATTAACAGATATCGTTGGATTACCATCAAATATAGCCACTTATATTACAACATTTGATAGTGCTATTAATGATGAAACTTACAATGATCCTAAATATTCATATAGAGTTTTATTTGTGCCTAAAACAGTGAATCGAAAAGGGCAAGCAGATAAAGTGATCGAGTTTATTCCTGCTAACTCACCTGAAGCCGAAGGAATAAACAAAGAGTATGTTGTAATAAAGGAAAAAGAGAAAAAGAAATATTTGCCAAAAACAATAATTAAGTTACTCAATGATAAGGGATTTTCAAAATTAAATCAATACCAATTTACCCAATGTTGGAAAAAAACAAACGCAAAACGAGATAACACTTATGGCGTTTTAGTTGGTGGCAAAGAGTGGTATTGGTATGAAAACTACATTCCAATTGTTGAGAAATACTGCAATGACAACAATTTAATATAACTCATATGAATATGCCGATAAAGATAGCATTTCTCGCTTCACGCACCATCTCATCGGAGTCGGTGCTGAAATGCTATGACTGGGCAACAGAGCAAAAGATGTTAGATCGGTGTGTAGTGAGCGGCTTTCACTCAAAACTCGAAAAAGATGTACTACATTTTTTGCTCAAGACCCAAACACCTACCATACTGGTACTCGGTCGTTCTCCCTACAAGAAACTACCTCAAGAGTTTGAAGGAGCAGTTATTGATGGGCTGTTGCAAATAGTATCTGTATCAAATAGCCCCCGTCAAACCAAAGAAACAGCAAGATTGCGAAACGAATATATAATCTCCATAGCCGACGAAATAGTTTTTGCTTCCTTAAACGAGCAGAGTTCACTATATCCTCTCTATAGACAAGTAAAAACGTTGAATAAACCCGTAACACTTTTATAACCATGAGTAAGTTGCAAAAATTATATGATATGATTCAGTACTCAAAGGAGTTAAACTTACCTTTGCCTGATGAGTATTTACAACAAGCCAATGAATTGGAAGAAGAGATTATCAAAAAAGAGATTCTCCCAATTCTGAGCGAAAAGATAGAACCTGTAATTGGACAAATTCAGCGAGAGTTGGTGTTGGTTGTAGATTATATCCCGAATGAACCGTTGAGTGTTCGAATTTCCCGGAAGCGTAATTTTACAGCATCGATGGAGACAATTGAAATTGTTCCCGACCCTAAAGTTGAGCATAACGTAGGTAATATTAAGCGGAATTCACCAACAAAAAGAGCTAAAACAAATTTACGTGTAACATTTCGGGATAGGACTATGATAGAGAATCGCTTTGCAAAAGACACTCTATTGGAGGTAATACAAAAAGTTGGTGTCGAAAAAGTACGTGCCATCGGCATAGTTCAATGTGGTGTGCCGCTTATATCGAATACCATCGACAATGTATATGGAAATGCTCAAGTCGATATTGCAGATGGATGGTATCTGATAACCCACAGTTCAACAGGGCAAAAACGGCAACAGATTGAAAAAATATCCGAAGCTCTTAATTTGGGCTTAAAAGTAGAAATTCTATAATCTCATCCCAATTGAAAGATAAGAATCTATGGCTAAGAATATCAATGGCAAAGCATTCAACGGGGAAACTCAACTGAAACTCGATATTTTCAGGGAGTGTTTCCGTGAGTGGTTTCCTGTGTTTTTGCACAATCGCTACGTTTCACATATTTATATTTATGACTTGTTTGCCGGAAGCGGGACGGACGCTGAGGGTAAATACGGATCGCCTCTGATACTTTTAGAAGAAGCGAGAGGAGAAGATGCAAAACACTGCTCTTTCATTAAGAATGATAACAAGCAAATAACCTTCATCTTCAATGAAAAAGAAAAGACAAAGAAGCAAGAAAAATTCAAGTTACTTCAATCTAATGTAACCTCTTTTTTCTCTAAATGCAAGGAAGAGAATAACTGTGTACAAGGATGCATTTATAAGTATCATTGTACAAATAAAGGTTTTAAGGATGGTTTCTATGACAGCAGTACGGATTTTCAAAACATACTGAGCAATAATAAATTTGCAAAATTCTTATTATTAGATCAATATGGGTTCAGTCAAGTTGATAATAATGTGTTCAATACATTGGTTAATTCGCCTAAAACAGATTTTATATTTTTTATTGCAACATCATTCATAACTCGTTTCAAAGAACATGATAATGTCAAGAAATATATAGACACAAACAAAATTGAATTTGACTCAACAAAACCGCATGAATGCCATAGAGTAATTGCAAATTATTATCAATCATTGATTCCGGCGGATAAAGAATATTACCTGCATCATTTCACTATTGAAAATGGGTCTAACCGATATGG
Source organism: Parabacteroides sp. (assembly GCA_028707405.1). Lineage (GTDB taxonomy): Bacteria > Bacteroidota > Bacteroidia > Bacteroidales > Tannerellaceae > Parabacteroides. The sequence continues at coordinate 17,526 of JAQWBH010000053.1, forward strand.
ACTTATTTTTGGAACAGCTCATACATTGGGAATGGAGAAATTCTTGAAAATATGTTGGAAGTATGATAATCTTGCCGGAGAAGCAAATATGAATATTGATGGTAACCATAAGCCGGGAGAGTTGTTTTATGTAGCAGGTAATAGCAATAAGAAAGATGCTGTAAAAGAGGAAATAAAGAAAATGGTACTATCAGGTCATATCACTGACAATATCACTGGCTTTAAATATGCTTTAGAACAAAAATGTATGCCAAATGTGTTTAGTGAGGTGATAAAAGAATTGGAGTCAAAAGATAAGGTTAGGCGCATTGGCACAAAAAGTTATACTTCAACTGATATTCACAAAATAAAAGTTGGCAGCAAAGATTATTACAAAATAAAATTGTTGTAAGATTATGAAAACGACGAAGATAGAGTGGACAGATAAGACTTGGAATCCGATTACTGGTTGCACCAAAATATCGGCTGGATGCGCGAATTGTTATGCAGAAATAATGTCTAAGCGACTGCAAGCCATGAAACAAGATAAATACAAAAATGGCTTTACATTGACAATGCACAATGATGTTCTTGATGAGCCTATAAAATGGAAGAAGCCTCATACTATTTTTGTCTGCTCAATGAGTGATCTTTTCCATGAAAACGTGCCATTTGTTTTTATCGACAAAGTAATGGAAACTATTAAATCTACGCCTCAACATAACTATCAGATTCTTACCAAACGAGCAAATCGAATGACCGAGTATTTTTTGGATAAAAGTATTCCTAAAAACGCTTGGTTAGGAGTTACTGTCGATATTGCAAGCTCAAAAAGTAGGATTGATTTTTTGCGTAATCTTAATGCTCCGATAAAATTTCTTTCATGCGAACCCCTTTTGGAGGATTTAGGTGATATGAATTTAGATGGAATAGATTGGGTTATAGTTGGCGGAGAAAGTGGGGCGAAAGCTCGTCCCATGAAAGAAGAATGGGTACAATCCATAAAGGTTCAAACTGAAAAACAGGGTTCAGCATTCTTTTTCAAGCAGTGGGGCACTTGGGGCAGTGATGGAATTAAGCGAAATAAAAAAGCCAATGGCAAATTAATAAATGGCAAGGTATATCAAGCCATGCCAACACTAAATATTGGGAGTTGAAAGTATATTATGAACATCAAAGAACTAATAAAACAACCCGAAGGGCGGAGGCTTGAGTTTAAGAGCGTACTGCCTGAGAATGCAGATTTGGCAAAGACCATTGTGGCTTTTGCAAATGATGCCGGTGGCGAACTATATATCGGTGTCAGAAATAATCCCCGTGAAGTAGTTGGTGTTGCCGAAGATGAGCTTATTGCGATTGAAGAGAAAGTCAGCAGTATTATCTACGACCGTTGCTATCCTGCTATTTTGCCTGAGATTACATTTCTTACTGATGAGGACAAACATCTGATTAAAGTTTCGGTATATCGCGGTAGCACACCACCCTATTACCTGAAAGATAAAGGCAAATTGCAGGGTACATATATCCGGGTCGGTTCGACCAATAGATTGGCTGATGAAACTATTATTGCCGAATTGGAACGAAGACGGCGTAATGTTTCGTTTGATAGTGAAGTTGTCGTTGATAAGCCTGCCGAGCAGTTGAATCTTGATAATTTTGTAGACGTTTTCAAAGAAAAGACAGGCGAAACATTAAACGCTCAAGTTTTAAAGAAGTTGGAGTTGACAAAAGAACTTAACGGCATTACATATCCTACAAATGCGCTGGTATTGTTCTCTGATGACGAGCTCCGTAACTCGATGTTTCATTATGCAAAAGTGGAATGTGCAAGGTTTAAAGGTACAGGGTCGGAAGAGTTTATCGACCAAAAGAGCGTCATGACAAATATTGCTACTCAGGCAGAAGATGCATATAATTTTGTATTGCGGCATATAAATAAAGGGGCAACAGTCGAAGGAGTTTATACCGTTTCACATTGGGAATACCCGATTAAAGCCGTGCGTGAGGCTATTCGTAATGCGATTGTGCATCGAGATTATTCGCTCACAGGTAAAGATGTGAAGGTGGCTGTCTATGATGACATGATTGAAATTACGAGCCCCGGACTTCTCCCTCCATCAATTGACTATTCCGCTATGGAAAGCCGCCAAAGCGATGCACGGAACAAAGTAATTGCACCTATTTTCAAACGGATGGGGATTATCGACCAATGGGGCAACGGCTTGAAGCTGATCTTCGATGAGTTGAAAGCTTATCCACAGATTGGATTTCAGTGGAAAGAAGTTGGCTTATCATTTCAGGTTCAGTTTGTGAAGTTGGATTATGTCGCGAAGCAAGAGTTGGGGCAAGAGTTGGGGCAAGAGTTGGGGCAAGAGTTGGGGCAAGAGTTGGGGCAAGAGTTGGGGCAAGAGTTGGCAGAGCAAACGATGTACAGTTTAATTCTTGAAAAACTAACGGTTGAACCGATGTCCCGTCAAGACTTGGTTGTTGCGTTTAATCTCAAAAAAGTTTCCGGTTATCTTAATCGAACGCTGACTAAACTGCTCGCACAAAAATTAATAGCGCATACCATTCCCGACACACCGAATCATCCTGCACAGAAATTCCAACTTACTGAACGTGGCAAGATGTTCTTGGAGTTATTATTGAACGCCAAATAAAGTTTGTCGCATTGTTTTCGGTGAGTTGCAAAAATTTGCTACCTTTGCGCAGTAATTGAACCAACAGAGTAAAGTTCTGCGAAGCTGTGCAAAGTGGACGACTGAAATGGGTGGGACTTTTACGTAAGTAAGCATATAAAATCTTAGTATATTGAGTGTTATCTAAATCGTTCGATTCCTGGTGGCACCACTTGAAAGAAAACTAAAAACGTTGTAATTTAAAAGATTACAACGTTTTTTATTTATCTACACTCTTATAAGTGATCAGTTGACACAGTAACTACTTTATCTCACGTTGATTTTGAAAATCATAAAACGTCTTCCTCATTAAATCGGCAAGAGATAATTGATAATTAATATAAGCTCTTAGGTGAGATGTGTACGCGTTGTTCAAACGATT
>JAQWBH010000356.1 GCA_028707405.1 Parabacteroides sp.
CAGCAGAACTAAAAACCTTCAACCTCAGCGGATATGATATCTATGCTTCGTGCGAACCTTGCCCAATGTGTCTCGGAGCCATATATTGGGCACATATCGACAGACTCTTTTATGCCAACACCAAAGAAGACGCCCAAAAGGCCGGCTTCGACGATTCTTTCATTTATAAAGAGATGGCTCTAAAACCTTCAAACAGACGTCTATTTTCAGAACGCATGCTCGGTGAAGAGGCTTTCAAAACGTTTGAAAACTGGATGAGCAAAAAAGATAAAACCATATATTGACATCCACACAAAAAGAAGTCGCGAAAAGCTCTCGCCAGCGCGACCTCTATTGTCTAACCTAACAAATGAGTTATTATGGTCGGCTTTGGTTTCAATTGCTTTGAAATGCAATACAAAAATATATAGGTAAACTCTCAGGACAAAATAAAATCAACCAATGCCCTGTTTATATCGGTGAAATGATTTAATTCAGTCACAAAAGGAGAGGAAAAAAGTCTATTTTGAGCATGAGTTGTGATCCTATATTGAATCTTCAGTCAAAAATATTCGTTTATTACACGATTATCCGTAAATTTGTATTTAAAAAAGAGTAATCAAAATGAATATAACCATCGTTTCAGGGGCACGCCCCAATTTTATGAAGATTGCACCAATCGTACATGCTATCGATGCAGCAAAAGAAATGGGTAAAGATATCTCGTATCGTCTGGTCTATACCGGAAAAAACAGAGACAGTAGTCTGGAGCCGTCGCTGTTTACAGATCTTCAAATGGCGATGCCGGACGTCTATCTCAATGTCGAAAGTTGCAACAACACCCAGCTTGCAGCAGGGATTATGCTTGCGTTCGACAAGGAATTAGCAGAGCACCCGACAAATGTAGTACTTGTGGTCGACGATCTGACAGCGACAATGAGTTGTGCCATTGTGGCAAAAAAATCGGGGGTAAAAGTAGCCCATCTGGTGGCTGGTACTCGCTCGTTTGATATGAATATGCCAAAAGAAGTGAACAGGATAATTACCGACGGACTATCAGACTTTCTCTTTACGGCTGGTGCAATGGCTAACCGCAATCTGGATCAGTCGGGACGAGAAAACGACAATGTATTCTATGTTGGAAACATCCTTATTGATTCAATCCGCCGTAATCGGAAACGCCTCATAAAACCAACATGGCTATCGTCGATGGCAATTGAAGACGGACAATATATCCTACTCACGATAAACCGTCGTAAGTTACTCAACCAAACCGATGTAATAAAACAATTGTTAACTGTACTATGTGAAAAAGCTGCAGCAACACCTATCATCGCACCTGTACATGAATATGTAAGTGATACTGTAAATAAACTTGATATTAAGCTGAAGAACTTACACCTTCTTCCAGTACAACCATATCTAACGTTCGGCTATTTGATGAATCACGCCAAAGCTATTGTTACCGACTCGGGTAACGTCAGCGAAGAAGCGACATTCTTTGGAATTCCCTGCATCACGCTGAACAACTATGCGGAACATCCAGAAACTTGGAAGATTGGGACGAACGAATTGGTGGGTGAAGATCCTGAGAAACTGACAAAAGTAATGGACAAACTCAATAATAAACAGTGGAAAAAAGGCTCTATACCAGAGCGATGGGACGGACATACAGCAGAGCGTATTGTACAGATTCTGCTAAATGAATGAATTAAATAAAGGAGACAAAAAAGATGAAAATAGTTGTATTAGATGGTCATGCCGCCAACCCTGGAGATCTACCCTGGAACAAGCTGAAAGCTTTGGGCGAATGTACAATCTATGACCGTACAAAGCCAGAAGAAGTGCTGGAACGTTGCAGGGAAGCAGAAGCCGTCCTCACAAACAAAGTAGCATTCAACCGTGCTAAAATTGAAGCTTTGCCCAAGCTAAAATATATAGGTGTACTGGCCACCGGTTTCAATATCATTGATATAAAAGCTGCGGCAGAAAGGAATATCGTAGTAACAAATATTCCGGCATACAGTACAAATTCGGTGGCGCAGATGGTATTTGCACACATCTTGAACATCACGCAACATGTGGGAATGCATGCTGAAGAGGTACGCAAAGGACATTGGACAAGTAATCCAGATTTCTGTTTCTGGTGTACACCCCAGATTGAACTCGAAGGGAAAAAAATCGGTATCATCGGACTGGGACATATCGGACAAGCTGTGGCTCAAATTGCAATAGCTTTGAATATGAAGGTCTATGCATACACATCAAAAATAGATGCGAAACTACCAACAGGAATCAAAAAAGCCGAACTCGACCAGATATTTAGAGAATGTGATATTGTCACATTCCATTGTCCACTGACCGATGAAACCAGGCATCTAGCCAACAAAGAACGACTGGCAATGATGAAATCTACAGCTATCCTTATCAACACAAGCCGAGGACCGATAATTGACGAGCAGGCATTGGCAAATGCACTTAACAACAAGCAAATCTATGCCGCAGGAGTCGATGTCCTCTCAAAAGAACCGCCAATGCCCGACAATCCGTTACTTACAGTGCGCAACTGTTTCATCACTCCACATATCGCTTGGGCTACATTCGAAGCCCGACAGAGACTAAATGATATCTCTGCCGACAATTTCAAGGCTTTTCTTGACGGAAAACCAATCAATGTAGTCAATAAGTTAGGACTTGTATAAGAACATAAATATGAACCAACACAAAAATCCTACACTGTAAATAATAACTTGCCATTGTTTATCTGTAAGGTAATTTGGATAATAGTTCATAACTTATTGTATTGATAGCTAAAAAATAACAAAATTCAGTCTAATTAGTCTATTGATTTTTAATATTTTGTTTCTCTTTTTTATAATCCAAAACAGCTTCTAAATATAATGAGTATATATAATTTTACCGTAAAGGATAGTAAAGGCAATGACATTCCGTTATCCAACTATAACGGAAAGGTTCTGTTAATTGTTAATACCGCAACAGCATGTGGTTTCACTCCTCAATATAAAGATTTACAGGATTTATATCTTAAATATAAGGATCAGGGTTTTGAGATATTGGATTTTCCTTGTAATCAATTTGGAAAACAGGCTCCTGGAAAGAATGATGAAATTACCTCCTTTTGCGAAATGAAGTATAAAACGACATTTACCACCTTTGGCAAGATCGACGTAAACGGAGATAATGCCGATCCTCTTTATAAATATTTGAAGCAAAATAGCAAAGGAATCCTGGGAAATTCTATAAAATGGAACTTTACTAAGTTCGTAATCGACAGAGAAGGAAATGTCGTTGACCGTTATGCTCCGATAACTAATCCGTCAAAGATTGCTGGAACTATTCAAAAACTGTTAACAAAATAATATATGCGATTATGGTCTTTACATCCTCAATATCTCGATTCGGCAGGGCTTAATGCCTCCTGGCGTGAAGGATTATTAGCCAAGAATGTACTCTTGGGTAATACAAAAGGATATACAAATCATCCTCAGTTGATCCGCTTTAAGAATAGTCCAGATCCGAATCTTTATATAGATGCTTTTCTTACTGAAATATATAAAGAAGCTGCAAGAAGGAACTTTTCATATAGTAAAGATAAAATTCGCCTGATCGAAAATATCTCACCAATTACCGTCACAAAAGGGCAATTGGTATATGAACTTGAACATCTGAAACGGAAACTCCAGAAACGAAGTCCGGAACTTTTAGAAAAATTACCAACATTAGTTGATTTAAAAATACATCCTCTATTTGAAACGATAGAAGGAGAAATTGAAGAATGGGAGATTATAATATGAGAATAGCTATAAGTGGAGCTTCTGGATTCATTGGGAGATATTTATCTCAGTATTTCATAGATAAAGGTCATACTATTTTTCCTTTAAGCCGAAAATCCTTTACCGACGAATTTAGAACCGAATTAATTAATATATTATCGCAGTCTGATGTGGTAATAAATCTTGCTGGTGCTTCTATTAATCACCGTTGGACCAAAGCTTACAAAAAAGAATTATACGATAGCCGAATTATAACTACTCGTAAGTTAGTGAATGCTATAAACTATGCAACATCCAAACCTAAGGTATTGATGTCAGCATCAGCCGTTGGTTATTATCCATCTGAAGGGTCTTATGATGAATATAATTCAATAAAAGGCAATAGTTTTTTATCCAATCTGTGCGAACAATGGGAGGAAGAAGCAACAAAGGTATCACCGGATGTGCGATTAGCTATAACTAGATTTGGTGTAGTATTAGCTACTAAAGATGGAGCTTTCGATAAGATGATGCTACCGGCAAAATTAGGTATAGCAACAATTATCGGCCCAGGTGATCAACCTTTTTCTTGGATTGACATAGAGGATCTTGCACATGCAATGGAATATATTATTGGTACATCGGCACTCAATGGAGAAGTCAACCTTGTTGCTCCAGAGCAAATTTCAAACAAAGAACTAATGCTCGCTGCTGGAAAACACTACAATAGCTTGATTACAATAAAAATACCAGCTTCTATATTTTATATTTTGTTTGGAGAATCAGCCGAATTCATGACAGAGGGACAATGTGTATACCCTAAAAAGCTACTGGATTCGGGATTCGCATTCAAAAGCAAGACGATATCTGACTTCTTCCAAAATCTACCTAAATAGTTTTATTGTTTTAGAAGCTGTTTTGAATTTATTTAATAATTATATTAAGCATGATTAGGCAAAATGTAATTTGCAGCATATGAATATATCACGTCAAAATGTATCACTTACACAGGCACAATTTGCTTTTACGTCTCATAGACGCTCTTTATATAGAAAGGATTCAGAAGAAAGTATTAACTTTATTGCCCCGCTTTTGGTGGATATCTTCCATTTTTCCAGTCTTTGAAGAATATCTATAAACTTTTCTTCAAGAATTTTGAAATACGCGGTTCACCGAATACTTCCTTTT
>JAQWBH010000054.1 GCA_028707405.1 Parabacteroides sp.
TTTAAAAATACCGCTTCCCAGACCTTGACACGGTCGATTTATTTGCCTATCGATTTGAGAAAGCAGGTCAAAGTATCAAGTGAAAATTTGCCGGATTATATTATTGAGCCAGATTCTGATAGTTTATTGGAAGAATTGCTTCCTAAAGTTCTTCGTATAGAACTGTATACTGCATTATTGGATTCTAATGCTTCAGAGCATGGCGCTCGTACAATTGCCATGCAAACGGCTACTGATAATGCAGATGGACTATTGCAGGATCTTACGGTTATGTATAATAAAAGTCGTCAGCAGGCCATCACCAATGAGTTGTTAGATATCATTGGTGGTTCGTTATCATAAACTGCAATATTTATTCATTATTTAGAGTGACCGGGTACAATCTGTGCTCGGCCGCTTAGTTGATGAAATGACGATCTGGTTTGTTTCAGTATCAGATCTTCTTTGTTTTGTCTTTTAATTTGAAAATAGAGCCGAAAGGAAAGTAAATAGTCTGTGAAAAAGTTTGTATCGAAAAAAAAACTTCTTACCTTTGCACCGCAATTTATAAATAACTAATATAAAAACAAGATTTTATGAATAATTATGAAACCGTTTTCATTTTAACTCCCGTTTTATCTGACGCCCAGATGAAGGAAGCGGTAGAAAAATTCACAAATCTCCTTAAAGCAGAAGGAGCTGAGATTGTGAATGAAGAGAATTGGGGATTGCGTAAGCTTGCATATCCAATTCAGAAAAAGACGACAGGCTTCTATCAGTTGGTAGAGTTTAAGGCAAAGCCTGAAATAATTTCTACCTTGGAAATTAATTTTTGTCGTGACGAGCGCGTTATCCGTTTCTTGACATTCCGTCAGGATAAATATGCTGCAGAATATGCTGCAAAGAGAAGAAGTTTAAGAGCATCTAAAGAAGCAACAGTTAAGGAGAATTAATTATGGCAACTACAACAACTCAACAGTCATCTGAAATAAGATATTTGACCCCACCTTCAGTGGATGTAAAGAAAAAGAAATATTGCCGTTTCAAAAAGAATGGTATTAAGTATATTGATTACAAGGATCCTGAATTTTTGAAGAAGTTCTTGAATGAACAGGGAAAGATTCTTCCCCGTCGTATCACGGGTACTTCTTTGAAGTTTCAACGTCGCGTTGCACAAGCTGTAAAGAGAGCTCGTCACTTGGCATTACTTCCTTATGTAACTGATTTAATGAAATAACAATAAAGAGAGGAGACAGAATATGCAAGTTATTTTGAAAGAAGATATTCCCAGTTTGGGTTATAAGGATGATATCATAACAGTTAAAGACGGTTATGGTCGCAACTTTCTAATCCCTCAGCGTAAGGCAGTTATTGCATCAGAATCTGCAAAGAAGATATTGGCTGAAAACTTGAAGCAGCGCGCTCATAAGATCGCGAAAATTAAAGAAGATGCTCAGGCTTTGGCTGAAAAAATGAAGGATGTTACTTTGACAATTGGTGCTAAAACAAGTTCTACGGGAACGATTTTTGGCTCTGTAACAAACATCCAGATTGCAGATGCTTTGGAAAAATTAGGTTATAATATTGATCGAAAGATTATTCTAATCAAGGAAGCAGTTAAAGAAGTAGGTAGTTATAAGGCTATTGTGAAACTTCACAAAGAGGTTTCTGTTGAAATTCCTTTTGAGGTAGTTTCTGAATAAGTCTTAATAGAATATTAGAAAGGGCGGTTCTTATAAGAATCGCCCTTTTTTTATTCGAAAAATGCTTATCTAAATCGGTAAAAATCTTTACTTTTGTAGCACAATCGGAAATATATAGAAGTGGGGAAAAAAACTTTTTCATATATTCTTATAATAGCGATATTATTTTTTATTTTGCCTGGTACTCAAGCGAAAGTAAAAGATTTTATTGTTGTTATTGATGCAGGTCATGGCGGGAAAGATCCTGGTGCAAAAGGAACAATGATTAATGAAAAGACAATTAATTTGTCTGTTGCACTTAAGCTGGGTGAGTTGATTTCGAAAAAGAGCAGTGATGTGAAGGTTGTTTATACACGCAAGTCTGATGTTTTTGTTGAACTTGATGAACGTGCAAACATGGCCAATCGTTGTAAAGCAGATCTTTTTATCTCTATTCATACCAATTCATTACCCAAACGAACAACAGCTATTAATGGGGTTGAAACATATACATTGGGTTTGGCTAGAAGTGATGAAAATTTGGAAGTCGCTAAGCGCGAGAATTCAGTTATTTTATTGGAAGATAACTATCTTCAACGTTATGAAGGTTTTGATCCTAATTCAGCTGAGTCGTATATTATTTTTGATTTTATTCAGAACAAGCATATGGAGCAGAGCATTAATTTTGCTTCGGATGTGCAAAAATATATGGTTTCGGCCTCTCGTTCTGATCGGGGAGTTAAACAAGCCGGATTCTTGGTATTACGAAAAACGGGTATGCCAAGTGTATTAATAGAACTTGGATATATTTGTAATTCTAATGAAGAACGCTATTTGGCGTCAGAACAAGGACAACAGCAATTGGCCAATTCGATTTACAATGCCTTTTCAAAATATAAATGGGAATATGATCGCAAGCGCGGCGTTTTTACATCTCAAAGGCCCACTTTTGTTGATAATTCTACTCCAGAAAGTGATACGGTAAAAGAACAAAAAATGGAGTCTGCCGGAACATTACAACAAACGCAAGAACCTCCTGTAGGAAGCGAAAAATATATATTAAATCAGAATAAGGATAAAGATAAGAACCATTCTTCGGTAATACAAACAAAAGCATTTGAAGCCAAAGAGGTAGTATCTCAAAAATCGGAAGCGAGAGTCCCTTCAAAAACTATCGGCAAAGGACAAGTTGTGTATAAAGTGCAAGTTTTAACATCGGATAAAAAACTTTCCTCCGGGTCAAAATTGTTTAAAGGATACACAGATTTGGATTTTTATCAGGAAAAGGGGATTTATAAATACACTTATGGCGAGACAACTGATTTCGATGAGATTAAGAAAATACGCAAAAAAGCATCGAAAGATTTTAAGGGAGCATTTATCGTCGCATTTAAGGATGGGAAAAAAGTAAAATATAATTAGTAATTGAATATATAAAAAACAAGATGAAAGGATTATTCACCAAAGAAGCCAAAATTGGGATTGTTACAATTGTCAGTTTAGTGCTATTATATATAGGAATCAACTATTTGAAGGGAATTAATTTGTTTAAGCCTGCAAATCATTATTATGTGGCCTGTACAAATGTGAAAGGAGTGACAGTTTCAACGCCGGTCTTTGTTGAAGGTTTTAAGGTGGGACTAGTCAGGAAGATCAAATACGATTATCAAACAACCAATAAAATTACGATTGAAATTAGTCTTGATGATGATATGCGGATCAACAAAGGCAGTTATGTGACACTTGTTAATACTTTCCTGAGTGGGGGAGAGATGCATATTCATTTGAATAAGTATACATCTCAATACATGAAGCCGGGAGATGTTCTGGAAGGGCGTTCGGCTGAAGATATGATGAGCTCTGTTAGTGATAATATCCTGCCACAGGTTGAACAGTTGTTGCCCAAAATCGATTCTATACTGACCGGATTGCAGTCCTTGGTGAGTAATCAGGCCATTGGGCAATCTTTGAATAATTTACAGGCGACTACAAGTAATTTGGCTTCTACTTCTCGTCAGTTGAATCTGATGATGGGACATGATGTTCCGGTAATTTTAGGAAATTTGAAAACTATTTCCGGCAATATGTCGGAGGTGAGTACAAATTTGACAAAACTAGACTTTGCGAGTACCTTGAATAAGGTTAATAGGACTTTGGATAATATTCAGCAGATGACAGAGCGTCTCAATTCCAAAGATAACAGCTTGGGTTTACTTCTCAATGACCGTGCTTTGTATGATAATTTAAACGTTACAACTCAAAATGCCTCAAATTTGTTGCTGGATCTGAAGGAACATCCCAAACGCTACATTCATATTTCTGTATTCTAGTTATATATTGTTATTGACACTTGAAATTGTGTCTTGAAACTTTTGATAAAAAGACTGTTGAAATGTAAGTGATTGAATATTAACTCATAAAAGAGGATGTATAGAATTCGTGAGTTATTTTTAGTATTATCTTTTATTTAGAATCTTTCCAAATGACTAAGTAGAGATTTTAGGTCGATTTATTCCTTTGCCTTTAGGAAAATAAGAGAATTTGAAGGCTTTGTAATATAAATCATACGTGAAAAACGAATGCTCGTCAAAAGTCCACAAATAAGGGACTTTTATAATCTTTACTTCCATAAGGAAAAGGAAATGAGAATGTTAAAAGTAAGCTATTGATTGTGAATAGAATAGAAAAATCATCTGGTACAAGAATTTGGGACCTCTTTTTTTTTTGGAATAAATTTCCAAACTTTGTATCCGTATAAGTGAAATGGAAATAAAAGAAGTATTTTTGGAAAAGCAGAGAATCATGGAAAAAGATTGTCAAACTCTTTGGAACAGTTGCCTTTCGGTAATTAAGGATATTGTATCGGAGGCTGCTTTTAAGACATGGTTCATGCCAATTGTTCCGTTGTCATACGATAATAATACGTTGAGGATACAAGTGCCTACGCAGTTCTTCTATGAATATTTGGAAGATAAGTATGTAGATGTATTAGGTAAGACATTGCATCGTATTATAGGCCCTGATACAATATTGAAATATAGTATTCAGGTTGTAAACAATGGAGGTAAGGATGCTACCGTTGATTTGCCGGGTAGTGAGAAAAAATCGGTAAAAGAAGAATATAATACGGTTATTCCGGGGCTTTTTGATTCAAAGGCCCGTCAAGATTGGGAGTCTCATTTGAATTCAAAGTATACATTTGATAATTATTATGAGGGAGTAAGCAATCGTTTGGTTCGTGCTACGAGTGAAGAGATAGCCAAGAATCCTGGAAAAACCTACAATCCGATGTTTATATACGGGCCATCAGGGGTAGGGAAAACGCATTTATGCCATGCTGTGGGGAATCTTATCCAGGATATTCATCCGGAGAAGAGAGTTCTTTATATTTCGGCCCATTTATTTACAATCCAATATACAGATGCTATACTGAAGAATGCCGTGAACGATTTTATGTATTTCTATCAGAGTGTTGATATATTGATTTTGGATGATATTCAGGAGCTGATAGGGAAAGATAAAACGCAAAATACATTTTTTCATATCTTTAATCATCTGCATTTGTTGGGAAAACAGTTGATACTAACATCGGATAAAGCGCCTGTTGACCTTCAGGGTATGGAGGAACGTCTTATTACACGCTTGAAATGGGGTTTGACGGCAGAGTTAAGTCGTCCTGATTTGGAGTTGCGTAAGAAGATATTAAAGAATAAGATGTGCAGTGATGGAATAGTTATTCCGGATGATGTTTTTAATTTTATTGCTGACAATGTCACGGAAAATGTTCGAGATGTGGAAGGTATTGTAGCTTCATTACTTGCTTATTCTACAGCTTTCAACAGAGGTATTGATATGACGCTTGCCAGGCAGGTGGTCTGTCGTGTTGTACGTCTTGAAAAGAAACAGCTTACCGTTGAGAAAATTCAGAATGTTGTATGCAAGTATTATAACTTGGATTCGGATGCAATACAGACCAATTCACGTAAACGCGAAGTCGTCCAAGCCCGTCAGGTAACCATGTACCTATCTAAAAAATATACACATGCTTCATTTTCAAATATAGGGAAAATTGTTGGACGGCGTGATCACGCTACTGTTTTGCATGCATGTAAGACCATAAAAGATCAAATAGAAACAAATAAGTCTTTTTCGTCTTCGATAGAGGAGATAGAAACGATACTGAAAAACTAATATAATATTTTCTGCTAAGGAGGCATATCTGGTATTGATGTGTCTCCTTTTTTTAAACCAGATAAAAAGTTGGTTTACTATTTTGGAAAACATTTTCATTTTATATATTATCTAAATATTTATATATCAATTTACTAAATATTAGAAATGGGAATTATGAAAAATAATAAATTTTATTTGTGGATTTATTTGTCTAATACGATTACAATTTCTAATATTGCAGTATAATTAAAAAACAATAATCGTGGACCATAAAATTTATACTTTTGATGAAGCTTATCAGGCTTCATTGGATTACTTTACTGGCGATGAATTGGCGGCAAAGGTTTGGGTAAATAAGTATGCCTTGAAAGATGCATTTGGTAATATTTATGAGAAAACACCTGTCGATATGCATCATAGGTTGGCCTCAGAGATTGCTCGGATTGAAAAGAAGTATCCTAATCCATTATCGGAAGAAGAGCTTTTTAATCTTTTTGATCATTTCCGTTATATTATTCCTCAGGGAAGTCCGATGACAGGTATAGGCAATAGTTATCAGGTTGCCTCGTTATCAAATTGTTTTGTTATTGGACTAGATGGAAATGCTGATTCGTATGGCGCAATTATTCGTATAGATGAAGAACAGGTACAATTAATGAAACGACGTGGCGGAGTAGGGCACGACTTGTCGCATATTCGTCCGAAAGGTTCGCCTGTGAAGAATTCGGCACTTACCTCAACTGGATTGGTCCCATTTATGGAGCGCTATTCCAATTCAACGCGTGAAGTAGCTCAGGATGGTCGTCGTGGAGCATTGATGCTTTCCGTTTCTATAAAACATCCTGACGCAGAGTCTTTTATTGATGCGAAAATGACGGAAGGAAAGGTGACTGGTGCCAATGTGTCGGTAAAGATAGATGATGAATTTATGAATGCCGTGCAGAGTAATAGTTTGTATATGCAACAATATCCGATAGATTCTGATGAACCTACAACAATTAAGGAAATAAATGCAGCGGAGCTTTGGCATAAAATTATACATAATGCATGGAAGTCTGCCGAACCGGGTGTGCTTTTTTGGGATACGATTATTCGTGAGTCAGTGCCTGATTCATACGCAGATCTAGGCTTTAAGACCATATCAACTAATCCGTGTGGCGAGATTCCACTATGCCCATACGATAGCTGCCGTTTATTGGCAATCAACTTGTATTCGTATGTTATTAAACCATTTACTAAAGAGGCTCGCTTTGATTTTGATTTGTTTAAAAAACATGTAGGGTTGGCTCAGCGTATCATGGATGATATTATTGACCTGGAATCGGAAAAAATCGAACAGATCTTAGAAAAAGTCGATTCGGATCCAGAGTCTTTGGAGATTAAGCAGACTGAACGTCACTTGTGGGAGAAGATTCAGAAGAAGACGCTGTTGGGTCGCCGTACGGGTGTAGGCATTACGGCAGAAGGAGATATGCTTGCTGCACTGGGCATGCGCTATGGCACTGAAGATGCCACGTCATTTGCTGAAGATGTTCAGAAAACTTTGGCTTTATCCGCTTATCGCTCGTCGGTTACGATGGCAAAGGAGCGTGGGGCATTCCAGATATATGATGCAAAGCGGGAGGAGAAAAATCCATTCATCAATCGCTTGCGCGAAGCCGATGGCAATTTGTATAAAGATATGGTGAAGTATGGGCGTCGTAACATTGCCTGTCTGACTATTGCACCGACCGGAACGACCAGTCTGATGACGCAGACTTCGTCAGGCATTGAACCGGTATTCCTGCCTGTTTACCGCCGTCGACGCAAAGTGAATCCGAATGATGCTGAAGCGCGTGTGGATTTTGTTGACGAAACAGGTGATGCTTATGAAGAATATATCGTGTTCCATCATAAGTTTGTTGAATGGATGTTGGCTAATAACTATTCCGTTATCAAAAAGTATACACCGGAGGAGGTTGATGAGTTGATTGAAAAATCACCTTACTATAAAGCAACTTCGAGCGATGTTGACTGGCTGCAGAAGGTTCGCATGCAAGGCCGTATCCAAAAGTGGGTCGATCATTCTATTAGCGTCACTATCAATTTGCCGAATGAAGCAACAGAGGAGTTGGTAAATTCTTTATATGTCGAAGCATGGAAATGCGGATGTAAGGGTTGCACTGTTTATCGTGAAGGTTCGCGTGCAGGTGTCCTGCTTTCGGCCAGCGACAAAAAAAAGAAAAAAGACGATTGCAATTGTATGCAACCCCCAATTATTGTGTCGACACGTCCTCGCGAATTGGAAGCTGATGTAGTAAAATTTCAGAACAATCGTGAGAAATGGATTGCTTTTGTAGGTTTGCTCAATGGTCGTCCTTATGAGATTTTTACTGGGCTTGCTGATGACGATGAGGGAATTATGTTGCCAAAGAACGTTTCGAAAGGAACGATCATCAAGAGCTACGATGAGGATGGAAAGAAACATTATGATTTCCAGTTCCGTAATAAGCGTGGCTACAAAATGACTATTGAAGGCTTGGATGGCAAGTTTAATCCGGAGTTTTGGAATTATGCCAAGCTGATTTCGGGCGTTTTGCGCTACGGAATGCCTATTGATCAAGTTATTAAATTGGTTCAAGGGATGGACTTAAAGGACGAGTCCATTAACACATGGAAGAATGGCGTTGAGCGTGCATTGAAAAAATATTTGCCGAATGGCACTGAAGCTAAAGGTCAGAAATGTCCGAACTGCGGTCATGAAACACTTGTCTATCAGGAAGGTTGTCTTATCTGTACAAATTGCGGTGCTTCGAGATGCGGATGAACGTGAATGATTTTGATTCTCTGTTTTGAGTGAAGAAAATAGAAAGCGCCACTTTGAAATGAGAGACAAGTATGAAATAAAGGAAAACAATTGACTGTATTTTAGTCAATTGTTTTTTTATTTTGATAGGCATAGGCAGAAAAACTATGTTGTTTGTTATCAGGGTAACAAAATTTTTTAAGTTGTTGTTGTGTTTTCACATAATGTGGTACTGATGTAGATCAACCCCAGAACCTTAAGTGTAGTTCAGTTTTGGGTGGACGTTTCTTGTCCGTTCATTTTGCAAGCACCGTTAAATATGGCATTTGGCTCCACTTCTAGAGTCTGGACCTGGATATCTCCTTTTACGTGGGCAGTTGCTTTGAATGAGAGTCGGGCCTGAACGAAGATATTGCCTTCAACAGTTCCCAAAATTTCGGCATTGTCAGCTTCAATATTCCCTTTGACTTCACCTTTGGGACCTATGACAATTTTACCTTTGCATATGATGTTGCCTTCTACTCTTCCGTCAAGACGAAAGTCGGTTTCAGTGCGAATATCACCTGTAACAATAGTGCCGGTTGAAAATGCGTTATGCAGACCACTCGGCGATTCTTCTTCTTGTTTTCTTCCAATCATGATGTTTGCGCTATTATTTGTCACAAATATAGCTTTAATTTTTAAAGATCAAACCTTTTTTACTTATTGATTAAGTGAGCGAAGATTTGATGTCTCAGTATAATCAAATATATTTTGATCGTTGTACTTATTTCCACTATCTTTGTTTTTAATAAGTGAGGACTGGCTGTGCTTCGGATGATATTTATTTTAAAAACAGATAATATGGTTACAAAAATAAAACTCGATACGATGAAATTTTACGCTTATCACGGTGTTCTGCCGCAAGAGCGTACCGTAGGCAATCATTTTACAGTCACTTTAACTCTTTTTGTCCCTCTTTGTAGGGCGATGATCACGGATGATTTGGATGACACACTCAATTATGCAGCCGTCTATGAGGTGGTGAAGCGTGAAATGGAAATTCCTTCCAACCTCATTGAGCACGTGGGCGGAAGAATTATGCGAGCATTAAAAACAGCGTTTCCGCAAATTACTGGAATCGACTTAGAATTATCGAAACTGAATCCTCCCATTGCGGGAGAGGTTACTTCTGCTTCCGTTGTCTTGAGTGAAACGTTTGAAAATACGAATTAGTCAGGCTTGTTAGTACGGAAGTGAAATGAAATTCATTATGTTTATGGGTTGACACTATAATGAAAAATAGCAGAGAGCGTGTTCCCGGTTAAAAGTCTGAGTAATGTTTTTTCCCTTTCAGATAAAACGCAGCGATAAGGCTTTCGTTCATGAGTTCGGGAATTTCAGTGACAACTGTCTTTCGCATATTCTCCTCTCGCTTCGATTTGTATTCGGGCAGTAGACGGGCAAAAGCTTTGCGCGCTTCATAAACCGCTTTGGCATTCGATAAATGACCGGTGAACAGAAATTTCAATGCAGCTGTGTAGTCTAGCCAAAAGCGTACACGCATGACGTGTTTCAAATCCTTTGTGGGCAGGTTTTTATAAAGCATTAATAGATTATTGCGAAAGTTGAGAAACGTTTTCCTCGAATTTTCAGTGTTCAGTGTTGCACCTCCTACGTGATAGATTATCGATTGCGGCGTGCATAGTAGCTTGTAGCCACGTGTACGTAGTCGCCAGCACATATCTATTTCTTCCTGATGTGCAAAGAAACCACTATCCAGGCCACCTACTTCTTTATAAACAGCAGTGCGTATGAACAGGCATGCACCTGAAGCCCAAAGGATACTTTGAGGGGTGTCGTACTGCCCTTCATCTTTTTCCACACAGCTGAGTATTCTTCCACGGCAATAGGGATATCCGTAGCGGTCCATAAATCCACCGGCAGCTCCGGCATACTCAAAATACTCTTTGTTCTTTTCGGCGCGAATCTTCGGTTGCACGCAAGCTATCGAGGGATCGGCATCCATGGTGGCAACCGGAGTTTCTACCCAACCGGATGTCACTTCAATGTCGCTGTTCAGCAGAACGGTATATTCGCTCTCAAGCTCTGCAAGTGCTTTGTTGTAGCCTTCTGCGAATCCGTAGTTCTGATCGAAAACGATGAGTCTGACGGTTGGAAACTTCTCCTTGAGCATTTTTAGTGAGCTGTCGGTCGAACCATTGTCGGCCACGATCACTTCGCCCCAATCATTGGGTGTATTCGCAATGACCGATGGCAGAAATTTTTCCATCAATGTTTTTCCGTTCCAATTGAGGATGACTACAGAGAGTTTTTTATTTTTCATAATGTTCCAGTATTTTGGAGTCAGTAACAGGCACCAGACTATCTTTACGTGTGTACTTCCAGCGCTTGTGAGTCCACAGCCAGTAGGCTGGATTACGGTCGATGCATTTTTCCATCAAACGGGCGTATTGTTCGGTAATCCAGTATTCGGGTGTTTGTTTCGGGTGTTCGGCTATCAGTTTCATGTCGACGGTGTAGTATCCACGTGCTGTTTTTTGCGTATCAAGGAAGATGACGGGCAGGTCTAGCTTTCGGGCGATCCTTTCCGGTCCGGTCAATATTGAGCTGTCCTGATTGAGAAACGTCGTCCAGTAATGCAGGTTCGCTTCGCTTGGGGTCTGGTCGGCTAGAAAAATAACGACTGAACGCGTGCCGTCTTTCTTTAGTTTTATCATGTCGCGTACTGTGTCTTTTTTAATGATTCCATAAGAGCCGAAGCGTGTACGAAGATAGATGAATAGCCGGTCGAAGGCCTTGTTGTTCAGCGGGCGGTATATTTGGTATATACGTGAGTCGGCGAACCGTGTGGTTGATCCCGAGAACCATTCCCAGTTTCCATAATGGCCCATCAGTAGTACGAAGCAAGTATGCCCCTTGCTCATCAGTTCATCGACCATCTCCGGATTGCGTAAAAAGGCCCGTTTTTGCAGCTCTTCCAATGAAATATGTGCCAGCTTGAAGGTCTCTACTACATAGTCGGCAAAATGGTGATAGAAGTCGCGTTCAATATGGCGTAACTGCTTGTCAGACTTGTCAGGAAATGCTGCCTTTATATTACGGCGAACCACTTTCACTCGGTAACCGGTAATGTGATAAATGAGAACATACAGAATGTCCGAAAGGACGTACAGAACGCGCATCGGGAGTAAAGCGTGAATCTTCACCCAGCCGAAAAGCAGCGCATATAATATTTTATTCCACATTTCCATCAATTGTTAGAGCCGTTTTATCTTCGTTCCATTCACCCAGGCGCACGAGTCGCGTTTCATTGGAAAGAGCTATATTATAAGGAATTTCCACTTTGATGTAATTTTCTGTGAAGCCGTACATTTTGCCGTCTTTTCGTGCATGTTCAAATAGCACGATTGCCTTATGTCCGATGTGGGTTTCATAGAATGTATGAAGCTTGCGGTCGGAAATAGCTAATAATTGTTGGCTACGCGCGTGCTTTGTCTTTGGGTCGACAATGTAGTCAATATTAAGAGCCTGAGTTCCAGGCCTCTCTGAGTAACTAAACACATGTAGTTGTGTGATATCCAGACTTTCAATAAATGAGTAGCTTTCGTTAAAAAACTCGTCTGTTTCGCCACGTGTACCGACAATAACATCTACGCCGATGAACGCATCCGGCATCACTTGTTTGATAAGCTCAATCTTGTGGCGGAACAGCGACGTGTCATAACGGCGGCGCATCAGTTTAAGAACGTTGTTACTACCGCTTTGCAGTGGAATATGAAAATGGGGCGCAAAGCGTTTACTTGTCGCCACGAAATCAATAGCATTGTCGGTGATCAGATCCGGTTCGATGGAAGAGATGCGGTAACGCGCGATGCCTTCCACTTCATCTAGAGCACGAATCAGGTCAATAAACGTTTCACCCGTAGTTTTTCCGAAGTCACCGATGTTTACACCGGCAAGCACGATCTCTTTGCCCCCTTTAGCAGCTACATCTTCGGCTTGCTTCACCAGGCTGGCGATGGATCCGTTGCGGCTTCTTCCGCGGGCGAAGGGAATGGTACAGTAGGAACAGAAATAGTCACAGCCATCCTGAACTTTCAAAAAATGACGTGTTCTGTCGTCTGCCGAACATGAAGGCGAGAATGTACGGATGTTTTTCGTCGGCGAAGTAATGATGTTACCATCCTGTTCGGATTTGTGCAGTTGCTCGATATATTTCAGAATGTCCGGTTTTTGTTCTGCACCCAGGACGAGATCTACACCTTCGATGTGAGCCACTTCTTCCGGTTTGAGTTGTGCATAACATCCGGTTACAATCATTAGTGCTCCCGGATTCTGCTTGCTGATGCGGCGAATAGCTTGGCGGCATTTTTTGTCGGCCAGCTCAGTTACCGAGCAGGTGTTCACTACACATATATCTGCCTTTTCACCCGGACGGACTTTGCGAATGCCGTGTTCGACCAGCATTTTTCCGATGGAGGATGTTTCGGCAAAATTGAGTTTACAGCCTAGTGTGTAATAGACTGCCGTCTTATTTTCAAATATTGTACTGTCAATCATCGCTTTTTAATTACGGCACAAAGATAATAATCTTCTGTCGAACTCCATTGTACTATGTGTGTTTATCGTTAATGCCCGTTCACAGAAGCTGTCGTCAGTTATCATAAGAAGCAGTAGGTCGATAACTTTACAGAAGCGCTTTGAGATTATTTATTATCGTTTACTTATATTTATATTACTGTTTGAATTTCAGTACATGTAAAGATATATTTCTGCAAACCTCCTCATATTTTTATCGTCTCATATTATATGGAACGACCGTCTCATATTATATGAATCGATCGGCTCATATTATATGGGTCGACCGTTCCACATATGTGAGTCGATAAATAGGTGAGTACAAACAGAAAGATTCTTCCAGACTCGTACAAAATTTTTTCCGTAGAAAATATAAACAAGTTATGAATACGACTTGAAAAGCATTACTTTTGTAATATTATTAACTAATCTGATAAAAGTTTGATTATGAAGAATTATATATATTCATTAGGTTTGTTATTTACTGTTTGTCTGACTTTTTTTTCTTGTCATTTCAATAAGCATTCGGTGGATGAAGGCCTGCTTGTTCCAATGCGTGAATCTATTCAGAAGAATACGCCCGTCTCTTTTAAGGATGATATCCTGAAGGTAGAATATGTTCCCCTTGAGACGACTGACTCTTGTCTGATCAGCAATCTTTTGAGCCTTCAGATAAATAAGAATTATATTTTCGTCTATAATGGTAAAACTGATCAGGTGCTGCAGTTTTCCAGAGACGGTCATTTTATTCGTGTTGTAGGTTGCGCAGGCAACGGACCGGGTGAATATGTGAATGTGAATGAAATTTGTGTGGATAATAAACGTAACGAACTTTATATTTTTCAATCCGGCATGAAAGCGCCGTTAGTTTATTCCTTTGATGGTGCGTTTCTTCGCAAGGATTCGACGCTTCAGTGTGCAGGAGGCATATATTTATTCCCTGATGGGAAGATGGCTTTGGAGGGATTGATTATGACACCTATTCAGCAAGCTCCCTGGTTGGTTGCTTTACGTGGTGCAGATGGAAAACTACTTTCGTCGAAGAATCCCTATCCGAAATTTCTAAAGCCTGATGTCTGCTATATGAGAGGAATAAATTTCATTCCTTCTTTAAATAGTGTGTTGGCATTTACACCTTGTAATGATACCATTTTCCGTGTTACGACATCAGGAATTTCGGCTGTTTGTATTTTGCAGCGCAAGAATGAGGAAAGTTATTATTCAGGAGTGGCGGATATTTCTCGTTTACAGGATGATAAGATTGAATCAAGCACAACCATTGGTGTATACGACTTTTTTGAAACGGCACATTATTTTTATTTTCGTGTTCATAAAGGAGTTGATCTTTTTATCATGCGCTTAAATAAGGCTACAGGCGAGATGGCTTCGCATCGCATTCCGCAGGATTTTCAGGATTGTAGCCGGGCTATTCCGGGGAGCAATGTGGTAGGATTGGAGAATGATTTTGATCAGGGTGTCCCTTTCTGGCCTGAGTTCGATGCGGGCAAAAACAAGCGCGCTCAGGTGATAACAGCCGACGAGATCGTCTCGCTTAAATCAAAAGGGTATTTGAAGAATATGCCTCAGGCATTGAATGTGAAGCCGGAAAGTAACCCTATAATTGCCATTTACACTTTCAAAGAGTAAATTTGTTTTTATTCAAACAATTTGTTGTCAGTCTCAGTCCGTATTGTTACACAGTGGAAATCGTTCTTCCTCTTAGGGAATGATTACCGAAGTAGATAAATTCGTATATTTGCCGCTGTTGATAAATGAATGATTAAAATGAAACAATACGATTTTGATGAGATCATCGAACGTCGCGGTACCAACTGTGTCAAGTATGATGGGTTAAGGAAATATTTCGGAGATGTCAATTTGGTGTCGTTGTGGGTAGCTGATATGGATTTTCGTACGCCGGACTTTATTGTGGATGCACTTAAAAAACGCTGTGAACATGAAATCTTCGGTTATACATTCGCTACTGATGATTATTATAATAGTATAATTAAGTGGGTAAAATATAAGCACGATTGGTCGATCAAGCCTGAATGGCTTAGCTATATTCCAGGCATTGTTAAAGGTATAGGTTTTGCAGTTCAGTGTTTTACGCAACCAGGCGATAAGGTGATTATTCAGCCTCCTGTATACCATCCGTTCCGTATCGTTCCTTCGAGTATGCACCGACAGATCGTTTATAATCCATTGAAAATTGTTGATGGCGTCTATCGAATGGATTTCCAGCAGTTAGAAACTGTCATTGAAGGCTGTAAGATGCTGATTCTTTGTAACCCTCACAACCCTGGTGGAATTGTTTGGGAGAAGAGTGAACTAGTACAGTTGGCCGAAATCTGCGCTAAGCATCATGTGTTGGTTGTTTCTGATGAAATTCATTGTGAGATGGCTTTTCCGCCATATAAACATTATCCATTTGCTTCAGTATCCGAAGCTGCTGCATCGTGCAGCATCACCTTTATGGCTCCAAGTAAAACATTCAATATTGCAGGTATTGTCTCCTCTTATTCTATCATTCTTGACGAGATGATCCGTAACAGGTTCTATTCCTATCTTGAAGCCGGAGAGTTCAATGCCGGTACGATTTTTGCTTATACGGCAACAGAAGCTGCTTACACTTATGGTGCGGAGTGGTTACAACAGATGCGTACGTATATAGTTGATAATGTCCGCTTCGTAGATAGTTATTTTAAAGCGAACATACCTGAAATAAGGGTCTATTTTCCACAAGCTTCTTTTCTTGTTTGGTTGGACTGTCGCGATATGAAGCTCAATCAATCAGAATTAGTTGATTTATTTCAGAAGAAGGCAGGTCTTGCTTTGAATGATGGCAGTATTTTTGGTCCTGGCGGTGAAGGTCACATGCGGTTGAATGTGGGTTGTCCCCGATCAATACTCGTTTCTGCACTTTCTTCATTAAAAAATGCAGTTATATTGCACACAACTGTATAGTTGAAGACTTTCAGTTAACAAAAATTAATCTGCATGAATAGACGGGAGTCTCGCTGACGTCGTTTTTTCAACATGATGTAGTTTAATTAGAGGAACAGGCATAAACTTATTTTATTTTGTAGCACAAACAAGAAAACTGAAAGAATGATACCAGCACATTTTCATTGTTTTGATGAATCGACTGAGAATATTTCTCTGCCGAGGAAGTTTACTTGTCCTTTTCATTACACACCACATCCTCTTTGTGTAAAGGCGGTGCGACAGTTGCAAGATTATCTTACCAAGGAAATTCAATGGGAAGGAGAATTAAAACAGGGGAAGATGTTTGGTGTTCTTGTTGTTCAGACTGATCAGAAAGAGTTAGGTTTTGTGGCTGCTTTTTCCGGTAATCTGGGCGGTTCTAGCCAACATGATTATTTTGTGCCGCCTATATACAATTTATCTCAACCGCAAGGATTTTTTAAGACTGAGGAACGGGAAATATCAGAGATCAATGCACAAATTGTATCACTGGAGAACGATGATGTTTATGTAAAGTGTAAAGAAAAACTTGCACAAGAGACTGCTGATATGCAACAGTTTCTTGCGCAAACTAAAATCCGGATGGCAGAAGAAAAGGCAAAGCGCGATGTTTTACGTAGCCTGTATCCTGATGAAGCGACATTGTTTGCAATGATTCGCGAAAGCCAACATCAGAAAGCTGATTTTAAACGAGATAAGGAGGAGTGGAACATTCGAATTACTTCTTTGAGGGTTGAATTGCAACGTATGGATTCTGAAATAATCCGATTAAAAGCAGAGCGCAAATGCCGCTCTGAAGCTTTGCAGATGGAACTGTTTTCAAAATTCAAAATCCTTAATGCGCTCGGTGAGATAAAACTTCTTCCCGACCTGTTCGATAACAAACCTCCTTCGGGAGCGGGTGAGTGTGCTGCACCTAAACTGCTGCAATATGCTTATCTAAATCATCTTAAACCCATAGCGATGGCAGAAGTTTGGCTAGGTTGTTCACCTAAAACGGAGATACGTCGCAACGGCTTTTATTATCCGGCATGTAAAAGAAAATGTGAACCGATATTGACATATATGTTGCAGGGTTTGGATGTGGAACCGAATCCACTGCTTGAAAAAAAACATCAGAATGTAGAATTGGATATTGTTTATGAAGACGATTGGCTTTTGGTGGTTAATAAACTTCCGGGAATGTTGTCAGTTCCAGGGAAAGCTGGTGCAGAATCTGTTAGCAATCTGCTTCATTGTTCTTATCCTGAAGCTACTGGACCGATGATTGTACATCGTCTTGATATGGACACCTCCGGACTCCTTTTAGCGGCAAAGACCAAAGAAGTTCATCAGAATTTACAAGCGCAATTCAAAAACCACAATATTCAGAAACGCTATGTTGCTCTATTGGACGGTGAAGTCGGAATCAGTGAAGGAACGATCACGCTGTCTCTTCGGCCGGATCCGGACGATCGTCCGCGCCAAATGGTTGATGATGTTTATGGAAAACCAGCTATTACAAGATATAAGGTCTTGGAGCATAGGAATGGAGAGACACGTATTTCTTTTTATCCGCTAACTGGACGGACACACCAGTTGCGCGTCAGTGCCGCTTGTACGCAAGGACTTGATGCTCCAATCAAAGGAGATGCACTGTATGGTACAAAATCAGATCGTCTTTATCTTCATGCCGAATATATCGAATTCACACATCCTGTAACAAAAAAACTTATTTGCGTTGAGAAGGAAGCCGGATTTTAATGGAAAAATGTAATCTTTTGAGATTAATTGTTACCTTTGCCAACATGCCTGTTAAGCTCTGACTTTAATCAAAAATGTAGGGCACTGTTAACCGGATATTGACAGAAAAAATAGTTAAATATTAATAGTATGAAAACAAAGCAGGATGTGAGTTTCTGGAAACTATGGAATTTAAGTTTTGGTTTCTTTGGTGTTCAAATTGCATATGCATTACAGAGTGCTAATATCAGCCGGATATTTGCAACACTGGGTGCTGATCCTCATAATCTGAGTTATTTTTGGATTCTTCCGCCGTTGATGGGTATTATTGTTCAACCTGTCATTGGTACATTAAGTGATAAAACCTGGTGTCGCTTTGGTCGTCGTATTCCCTATCTGTTTATTGGTGCTGCATTAGCGGTATTGGTGATGTGTCTTTTGCCCAATGCAGGAAGTTTGGGCATGACGTTTTCTACAGCCATGATATTCGGACTGCTCTCACTGATGTTTCTCGACACAAGCATCAATATGGCGATGCAACCATTCAAGATGCTTGTTGGCGATATGGTTAACGAGAAGCAGAAAGGTCTGGCTTATTCTATTCAAAGCTTTTTATGCAATGCCGGTTCGCTGGTAGGATATGTTTTCCCGTTTGTATTTACTTTTCTTGGAATAAGCAATATCGCTGATAAGGGCGTTGTGCCCGACTCTGTGATTTATTCATTTTATGTTGGTGCGGCTATCCTGATTTTGTGTGTGATTTACACAACTGTGAAAGTTAAGGAAATGCCACCAAAAGAATATGCCGAATATCATGGATTGGATAAACCTCTCAATGAGGAAAAGGTTAATATTTTTAGATTGCTGGCGGGTGCTCCCCGCGCTTTCTGGACTGTCGGCATTGTTCAATTTTTTTGTTGGGCTGCATTCATGTATATGTGGACCTACACCAACGGTACGATTGCTGATACATGTTGGAATACCACTGATGCTTCTTCGTCTGGCTATCAAGAAGCTGGAAACTGGGTCGGTGTTTTATTTGCCGTGCAGGCTATAGGAAGTGTGCTTTGGGCAGTTATTATTCCGTTGTTCAAAAATCGGAAATTTATTTATTCGTTTAGCTTGATTATTGGCGGTGCAGGCTTTTGTATGGTTCCGTTTATTCCATAACCAGTACGTGTTGTTTGTTCCTTATCTGATGGTAGGGTGTACTTGGGCGGCTATGCTAGCTTTGCCCTTTACGATTGTTACCAACGCACTTAATGGTAGTCACATGGGTGTTTATCTTGGCTTATTTAACGGCACAATTTGTATTCCTCAGATTGTTGCAGCAGCTTTGGGTGGCTTTATTCTGACACTTGTTGGCGGCTTGCAATCGCATATGTTGTTGATGGGCGGAATATTCCTGCTGATAGGAGCAGCCTGTGTTTTTATAGTTAAAGAAACGATGGGAGAACACGCTGAAAAATAAAGTTTTTAGTATATAATATTAATAATTAAAATCTTATGGTGGTACAGTTTAATATAGGATACAAAACCTCTTACGGTGAAAATTTGTTTATGAGAATTTCTGAATTTGATGTTCAGGGAAAAGAGATTGCAAAAATGCTATTAAAAATGCAAACTACTGATGGTAATGTATGGAAAGCTGATGCAACGTTTAATAATGAAAGTATTGCTTATATCGATTATTCATATGCTGTATTTTATAATGGCGAAGAGGAACGCAATGAATGGGCTGTGATTCCACACAGGATGGCGTTTACTTGCCGTAAAGCGCTATTGTACATAACAACTGATATTTGGATGGATGATCCTGTTTTTTCATTTTTTTATTCTTCAGCATTTACCGACTGTATTTATAAGCGAAAGCTGTCTTTGAGTAAGCCTACCAACTATCAGAGTACATTAATAATAAAGACGCGAGCATCTCAATTGCGCAAAGGTCAACGGCTTGCTTTATGTGGTTCTGAAGGTGTTCTTGGTGCGTGGGATGTTCGTAAATCGGTGCCTATGGTAGAACATAATTATAATGAATGGGAGGCCGTGATTGATTTGTCAAAATTGAAGCAACCCGCCTTTTATTTTAAGTTTGTCATGTTCGATGAAAGTGAACCTGATCAGGTCATTTGGGAAGAAGGCTATAATCGTTTTGCAGTAGCAATGATTGCTCCAGCAACGGTTGATATGTTCGAATATTCCGAAGTTAAGATTTATCAGAAACAATGGAAAGCTGCCGGAACTGTAATCCCCGTGTTCTCTCTTCGCAGTAAGGATGATTTTGGAGTGGGCGATTTCGGAGATCTGCGTAAGATGATAGACTGGGTAGCGAAGACGCATCAACGTGTGCTTCAGATACTCCCAATAAACGATACGACAATTACGCATACGTGGACAGACTCCTATCCTTATAACAGCATCAGTGTTTATCCTTTACATCCGATGTATGTAGATTTGAGGGTATTGCCACAACTGAAAGATGCTGC
>JAQWBH010000055.1 GCA_028707405.1 Parabacteroides sp.
ATTACCTGGTCATCAAGATGAATTGCAGAACAATATTTATGTTGTGACTACTAAAGAAGGATTAACCGTAGCTCATACGGGCGACCAATACTTGAAGAAAGATATGGCGTGGCTTACGAATATTAAGCGGGAGATTCCTCAGCCTGATGTAATGACGATTATTTGCTGGGCTGTTCGGATGAAAGATTTTATTCAAGCCTTTGCACCGAAGGTGATAGTTACTGCCCATGAAAATGAGATGGGACATCCGATTGATCATCGCGAAGCATATTGGTTGACTTATCAAAAAATGGAAAAGATGAGTTGCCCTTATTACATTTTAAGTTGGGGCGAATGGTTTGATATAAAATAACGCCAATTCAATGATTATAAATGGAAGCTATGTCATATAGCATCATCAATTGATGCCAAATGATTGTGGACATTCTACCTTTTTATGTGTATCACATTGTTTATCATGTTTCGTAGAGAATGTTTTCTCTTCTTTTCTTTGATTTCTAATATATTCTTAATAACTTGCCACTGTTTATCAGTGAAGTTGATAGGATAAAAATTATTGACTTATTATAGTGACAACTATAAGACTACGATAACTTTTTTGATTGACTTACTGGTGTTCAATGTATTGATTATTTTGTAATTTAAAAACAGCTTTTTATTATAAATGAAAGCATTATTACTAATAGGTATTGCTCTTTTTATGACTGGTCCTATATCGGCAACAAACGGAACAGACGGAAACAATGCTATTCTTTATCAAAACAACCGCTACCCATTAGTTCAGAAACCTTATGTGGAACTTCCTATTGGAAGTATTCATCCCGATGGATGGATGAAGGTACAGTTCGAAAGAATGAAAAATGGCTTAACTGGTCATTTAGATACCGAATATGAACAGGTAATGGGAAAACGAAACGGATGGCTTGGTGGCGACGGCGATGTTTGGGAGCGCGGTCCGTATTGGATAGATGGATTACTCCCCTTGGCTTATATTCTGAATGATGAGACTCTTATTGCTAAGATTAAACCTTGGATTGAGTGGTCGCTTGCTTCGCAGAAAGATGATGGTTATTTCGGTCCGGATACTGATCGTACACCTGAAACCGGGCTGCAACGTGATAATGCGCATGACTGGTGGCCAAAGATGGTAATGTTAAAAGTCATGCAGCAGTACTATTCTGCTACAGGAGATAAGCGTGTTATTACATTCATGACAAAATATTTCAAATATCAGCTTGAACAGTTACCTGCTAATCCTCTCGGGAAATGGACTTTTTGGGGAGAACAGCGTGGTGGTGATAATTTAATGATCGTGTATTGGCTTTATAACATTACAGGGGATAAATTTTTACTTGACCTTGGAGAACTGATTCATCAGCAAACATTCAATTGGACAGATGTTTTTCTTAATCAAGACCATCTCTCACGCCCGTATAGTTTACATTGCGTTAATCTGGCTCAGGGATTTAAGGAACCGGTAATCTATTATCAGCAATCAAAGGATGTCAAACAGCTTGAAGCTGTAAAGAAAGCCGTTGCTATGATGCGTCATACAATTGGTTTTCCTACCGGACTTTGGGCTGGAGATGAAATGTTGCAGTTTGGTGATCCAACTCAAGG
Organism: Parabacteroides sp.; assembly: GCA_028707405.1. Taxonomy (GTDB): domain Bacteria; phylum Bacteroidota; class Bacteroidia; order Bacteroidales; family Tannerellaceae; genus Parabacteroides. Next base: position 1,621 of record JAQWBH010000055.1, read on the forward strand.
TTCTGAACTTTGTACTTGTGTGGAAATGATGTTTTCACTTGAGAAAATTCTTGAAATAACAGGTGATGTAAAATGGGCCGATTATCTTGAGAGAGTCGCGTATAATGTATTACCTACACAGGCAACCGATGACTATTCTGCACGTCAATATTTTCAACAGATTAATCAGGTATCAATTACCCGAACTTGGCGAAATTTTGTTACACCGCATGAGGATACGGATGTAATTTATGGTGTGCTTACAGGTTATCCCTGCTGCACATCAAATATGCATCAAGGGTGGCCTAAATTGTTGCAAAATCTTTGGTATGCTACAGCTGATAATGGTATTGCTGCACTTGTTTATGCTCCTTCGCATGTAACTGCAAAAGTAAATAAGGGTATTGTCGTTAATATAAAAGAAGCGACAAATTATCCATTTGATGAAAGTATTCATTTCAATATTACTTTTGATGATGAAAAGATAAAGAAAACATTCTTTTCTTTTCATCTCCGTATCCCTGAATGGTGTGATAATGCTGAGATTCTTGTAAATGGGAAGCCAATAGATGTTGATATATATCCTGGTCAGATTGCTCATATTGTTCGAGAGTGGAACGCCAACGATGTTGTTACACTTAATCTCCCAATGAAGGTTAATGTGAGCTATTGGTATAACCGTGCAGCAGTTATTGAGCGTGGACCATTACTCTATTCATTAAAGATGAACGAGAGATGGGAAAAAAAATCTTTTGAACCCGGAAAACAGCAGCGTTTTGGGAAATGGTATTATGAAGTGACCAGTGATTCTCCATGGAATTATGCCTTAAAGCGTGACGCTTTAAAGCCTGAAAACATTAAGGATAATTTTATCGTCAATAAAGAAACTAATGTCGCTATTTATCCATGGAATGTAACTTGTGCACCTATTACCATAAAAACGAAAGGATTAAGAATGCCCGGATGGACATTGTATCGCGGATCAGCAGGTCCAATTCAATATGCTTCACAGCTAGGGATGGATGTGGGTTCTGAAGAAAATATTGAGTTAATACCTTACGGTTGTACAACACTAAGAGTAACGGAATTCCCTGTACAATGAAGAGAAGATTTTAATAGCAAACTGATTGGGGGTTCGACATAAGTCGGACTCTCTTTTTTTAATGGATTATATAGTGATGATTTTAGATTATTATCTTCAGTTTTTTACCTCAAGATGGGTTATTGAAAAAGTTTCATCTGCTCCCTACTACATGAGAAAATAGGACAAATTTTTATGGATTGAAAACGATAGAGACTGTGAGTTGCTAATATGAAGTCGAATCTGTTAAAGCCATATTATAAGGCATACTTTGTCAAATCATACTTTAAAAACTGATTTGACAAAATTGAAAAACTTCTAGTGAATAGAAACATTTTTGTGAGACAAATTTTATATGTACATTTGTACATCGATGAGTATTTTTCATGAAAATGGAATCATTTCTGTTTTTACCTTTTTATCCTTCTTCTGCAATTTTTGAGATTTTGCTATATTGAGGAAACAGATCTATACCAGCCATATATTTTTGATGGCGTTTTCTTGTAAAATAACCGGGAAAATTTTTATTATATTGATAAAGCAAAAAGATTAAAAGATTAGTGATTATATGAAAAAGAATATATTTTGTATTTGGGCTTTAAATATTTTTTGTTTGTTATCATCATCCTTTTTGATGGCACAGACCTCTATTATTCCTTCAAAGGCTGAATTAAATAGACCGTTTAATAAACAAGACAGGTTAAACTTTAAAAATCCATCCACGATTTATTATCCGGAAACATGGTTTCATTTTATTGGAGGTAATGTCTCTTTATCAGGAATTACTGCTGATTTGGAAGCAATAAAGGCGGCAAAGATTTCAGGAGTGCAATTATTTCATGGGCAGTTCGGTGGTATTTGGCCTGGAGTCGAGACACAAATACCTTGCTTAAGTCCGCAATGGGATAATGCGGTAAAACATACCGCTGAAGAATGTAAGCGTTTAGGACTGCGCTTTACCATGCAAAATTGTCCTGGTTGGGCTATGTCTGGCGGACCTTGGATTACACCTGAAAAGGCTATGCGTAATCTAGTTTGGAGCCGGATTGACGTAGATGGTTCTCAAAAGGTCCGGACAATTCTTCCCAAGCCGCAACCAAGTAATGAATCATGGCGCGATTATAAAGATGTGGCTGTGCTTGCTTTTCCTACTCCGCTAGACGATACGATAGATCCTCTAAAGCCTTCATCTGTGACAGGAAATAAGAATATTGATTGGGAAAATTGCTTATCTGGAGCCTTAAAGGAACCTTTAAGGCTTTCTCCGACAACTGAAGTAAATTCTTATTGGGTAGAAATTGTTTTCCCCGAAAAGACAATTATTCGTACGATTGAATTGCCTAGCATAAATAGCATGAATCATAACTGGTGTTATGAACCGGGTATTTCTTTACAATTGGAAGCATTCATGCCTGATGGTAATGTAAAAACCATCTTGCGAATGAATGTTCCACAAAGTAATTGGCAGGATCAATCTACATTCTCTATAGCTTGTTCAGAAGTAAAGGGAGTAAAGAAATATAGGATTTCTATTTGTAATAAGCATGATATGTCATTAAGTTATATCAGGCTTTTTTCTGGTGCTCGTAAAAATAGCTGGGAATCTGAAGCGGGATGGACACTTAGAAGTATTGAGCGAACGGGAGAGCATCCAGATCAATCTAAAGAGGCTTATTTGAAAAAAGACCAAATTTATGATATTTCAGAGGCTATGGATACAACAGGCAATCTGGCATGGAAGGCTCCAATGACTTGTAAATGGACAATATTGCGCATCGGAAATGTAAATTCCGGGCAAAAAAACGGTCCTGCTCCGGCAGAAGGTACCGGATGGGAATGCAATAAGTTGTCAGAAATAGGAGCCGATACGCAGTTTGCTAATTATATTGGGCGGATTAGTAACGGACCGTTACATGGCGGGTTGCTAAATGGGATGTTGATGGATAGTTGGGAATGTCGTACACAAACATGGACAGCTGATATGGAAAAGGAATTTCAGAAAAAGACGGGCTATGCTCTTCGTTCATGGTTGCCGGCTGTTATGGGATATGTTATCAATGATCAGGAAACGACTGCAAAATTTTTGCTTGACTGGCGCTCAGCAATTGGGAATTTATTCGTGAATAAGTTTTTTGGACGAATGGCAAAATTAGCTAAGGATAATGGATTGACCGTACAGTATGAAACAGCTGCTGGAGATGTTTTTCCGGCAGATATACTTGAATATTATAAATATGCAGATATTCCAATGTGCGAATTCTGGCAACCTTTAATGGACGGATTTGTCGGATCTCTAAATTTTAAGCCTATTAAACCAACTGTTTCAGCTGCACGAATGTATGGCAAACCGCGTGTTGCTGCTGAATCGTTTACTTCATTTAATCTAACGTGGGATGAGCATTGGGAAATGTTGAAAGAAGTTGCAAATGTGAATTATATTGAAGGAGTCACGCATTCAATATTTCATACTTATACGCATAATCCACAAACTAATTTTCTTCTTCCGGGAACATCTTTTGGCTCAAACATCGGAACTCCTTTCCTTAGAGGAGAAACTTGGTGGAAAGAGATGCCCGAATTTACAGGCTATTTAGCTCGTTGCAGTTATATGCTGGAAAGAGGGAAACCTGTTTCTGATGTGCTTTGGTATATTGGTGACGAGATTAATCATAAGCCTGATCAGGAAGCAGCTTTTCCTATAGGGTTTAAATCTGATTATTGCAATCCGGATGCACTATTGAGTCGCTTAGCTGTTAAAGGAGGGTTGTTGACAACACCCGAAGGAATTACATATAAGGTATTATGGTTGGCTGATAATGAAAGGATGTTGCCTGAGACTTTAGAAAAAATATATGCTTTAATAAAGAATGGGGCAACTGTAATTGGAAATGCTCCCAAGAACCTTGCTACTTTGAAAGGAGGAGATAATGCACAAAGAAGGTTTGCAGAGACTGTTGATCATATTTGGGGAGATGGAAATACCAGTGGTATGAAAAGAATTGGCAAAGGCTCAATTCTTTGTGGAATGACCTTGGATTCGGCGATACAAAAATTGAAATTGAAAAGAGACGTTGTTGGAGGTAATATAATGTGGTTGCATCGTAAAATTAGTGGAGCTGATTGGTATTATGTTTGTTCGCCAAAAGGAAGTGGCTTTAAAGGGACTGTAGACTTTCATTGTTTAGGAAAAGTAGAGTTATGGGATCCATTAACAGGTGATGTCGCAATTCCATTAGCTACCAGCAGAGGTGAATATACTTCTGTGGATTTAGATTTGCCACATGCAGGCTGTTGCTTTATTGTTTTTACACCAGGGACGATAAATAGTAATATTGCTGATAAAAAAGTTTCAATGAATAAATCTATAGAATTAAATTCTTCATGGACAATTTCATTTCCTGCAGGTTGGGGTGCACCTAAGTCTTTGAAGATAGACTCTTTGAAAGCTTGGAAAGATTTGAATATACAAGAAGAAGGAAAAGCTTTTGCTGGTACAGCGGTTTATACAACTATATTTAATGTGGAGAAAGTGAATCCGAAACTACATTATACACTCGATCTTGGGAGGGTTGAAATGATAGCAACGGTTATGCTCAATGGGGAAAAACTTCGTACATTATGGACAACACCTTATAGTTTGGATTTAGGAGGTTTTATAAAAAGTGGAAAGAATATACTAAAAGTGGAAGTAACGAGCTCTTGGTTCAATCGCTTGGTTTATGACGCCAGTCGACCGGAGGCGCAACGTAAAACTTGGACAATCAATGGACCCAAACCGGATTCACCATTAAGAGACAATGGTTTACTTGGACCAGTTGTATTGAAATATTGAAAGAATAAATGTATTTATGAATTTATTGTTGTTGGTTGAATGGCAATTATTACCTAAATTTGCTAAATAATAAATATAAGAATATCATGAAAAAAGTAGTAAGAGAATTAAAGTCATTAGGAATCTTTAGATTATTCCTTGTTTTGTCTTTATTGTCAACCGTTACTTTGGTTTTTGCAAGTAATGGAGATGGACATCTCCCTAAAGGGAAGCCGTCAGCAGCGATGAATACCGCATTCAATAATTATTTGAATGCAATTAAAAGCGCTGGGACGAATCAACATAGTATTATGGTTGTTCAGCATGGAAAAGTCCTTGTTTCTTCTTGGATGAATGAAGGTGCTCCGGAAAAAGAACATGTCATGTGGTCGGTAAGCAAAACTTTTACATCTACAGCTGTGGGTTTTGCTGTCTCTGAAGGAAAACTAAAGCTTACAGATAAGGTTATTTCTTTCTTTCCAGATAAACTTCCTGCTGAAGTGAGTGATAATTTGAAAGCTCTTGAAGTAAGACATTTATTAACAATGAATTCCGGTCATGATACTGATCCAACTACTACTATTCGCGAATCTGGGGATAATGATTGGATAAAATCTTTTTTTGCTACACCTTTAAAACATCAACCGGGCACATATTTTGTTTACAACTCTTTGGGGACTTATATTTTGAGTGCTATTGTTCAAAGAGTAACAGGACAGAAGGTTTTTGACTATTTGACACCTCGACTTTTCAAACCCCTTGGAATCACAGGAATATACTGGGATGAAAGTCCTGTCGGCATTAATTGTGGAGGTTGGGGATTACATCTCAAAACTGAAGATATGGCCAAGATGGGACAATTCTTATTACAAAAGGGAAAATGGAATGGAAAGCAATTAATTCCAGCCAAATGGATTGAGGAGGCTTCGAAAAAGCAGGTGGAGTCATTTCCCAGTTGGACAAGAATCATTGATCAGTCGGATATTGACTGGGGAGAAGGTTATGGTTATCAGATGTGGCGTTGTCGGCATAACGCATTTCGCGCTGATGGTGCTAACGGGCAATATATTATTGTGATTCCTGATAAGGATGCTGTTATTGTTGCTACGGCTAATCGAAGTGATATGCCCAAAGAGCTTGAAGAAATTTGGAATTTTTTTATTCCGGTATTGTAAATGGTATTAATATTAAGTTGATGTAATATGAAATATGCTATCACTCTAGATATCGGAGGGACGAATATAAAATATGCTCTGATTGATCAAAGAGGTTGTATCATGTACGAATCATTAAGGGACACAAATGGGGACGGTTCTAAATGTTCGTTACTTGTAAGATTGAAAAGTATTATCCAGGAAGTAATTGATTATGCAAAGAACCATAATTTGGAGATATCTGGAATTGGAATTGGCGTACCTTCTGTTGTTGATGATGGCATTGTGCTTTTTGCAAACAATCTTCTCGAATTGAATGACCAGAATCTGTGTGTATTGCTTTCTGAATTCAATATCCCAGTTTTTGTTGAGAATGATGCTAATATGATGGGTTTGGGCGAGGTCGCTTACGGTTCGTCTGAAGGATTATCAGATGTTGTTTTTCTGACTATTGGAACTGGCATTGGCGGAGCTTTATTCCTTAATGGAAAATTATATGGCGGATATCATAATCGTGGAACTGAATTAGGGCATATTATCATTCATGGTACAAATGGCAATCCTTGTACTTGTGGTGCAAGTGGATGTCTTGAAGCTCATGCTTCAACAAATGCACTTATTCATTTTTATAGAAAGTTAATGGAGAAAAGAGGAAAACCTATACCCCATTTTATCAATGGAAAATATATCACTGAACGATATGGAGCACAAGAGGAAGAGGCAATTCTTGCTATGAATGATCATTTTGATAACTTGGCGTTGGGTGTTGCAAGTCTTATCAATGTGTTTGCTCCGCAAAAGTTGATTATTGGTGGAGGAATTTCTGAGTCTGGTGATTTTTATATTCGGAATATACGCGAACGCGTTGAAAAAGCAGTTATGAAAGAGACCTCTTTGTTTACGACTATTGATGTTGCGTCTTTGGGTAATAAGGCAGGATGTCTGGGGGCGGCAGCTTTAGTCTTTCGGAGTCAGAATTTATTTATGTAGTAAGATAATTTGTTTGGATAAGGTATAGAGCTTATAATATGAAGCAGATATTAAAGATATCGTTATCGGTGTTATGCCTGACGGTTAGTGCCTTTCAGGGAGTGGAAGGGCAGAAGAGTGGTTCACTGCGAATGATAGAGCAGGTGGATTTTTCTCATGTCAAGATACAAGACGCATTTTGGTCGCCAAGACTGGAGAAGCATATAACGGCGACATTGCCTGTATGTATCGATCAGATAGAGAACAAGACAGGTCGAATAAAGAATTTCGAGAATGCAGCCAAAGGCGAAGGGAAACATTCCGGCATCTTCTTTGATGATTCGGATGTGTATAAAGCCTTGGAGGGGATATCCTACAGTCTTATCAATCATCCGGATGCTAGACTGGAGGCCAAAGCGGATGAATGGATAGATAAGTTTGCTTCAGCGCAGCGTCCGGACGGGTATATAAATACCTATTATACGCTTACGGGATTGGACAAGCGTTGGACAAATATGGATAAGCATGAAATGTATTGTGCAGGTCATATGATGGAAGCGGGTGTGGCCTATTATAAGGCAACGGGGAAGCGTAAGTTGTTGGATGTTTGTATTCGGATGGCAGATTATATGATGACGGTTTTTGGGCCGGGCAAACGCAACTGGGTTCCCGGACATGAAGAGATAGAGCTGGCATTGGTAAAATTATACGGGGTTACACAACAAGAGAAATATCTCAACTTTGCAAACTGGCTTTTGGAAGAACGCGGCCATGGATATGGAAGTATGGGGACAGAAGGGAAATGGAATCCGGCATATTATCAGGATGAAGTACCGGTTCGTCGATTGTCAAGTATTTCAGGACATGCAGTTAGGGCAATGTACTTGTTCTGTGGAATGTCGGATGTGGCTGCTCTGAAGAATGATACTGGATATATCGGCGCATTAAACAGGCTTTGGGATGATGTGGTTTTGCGGAACATGTATATAACGGGAGGTATAGGTTCATCCGTTCATAATGAAGGATTTACTGAAGATTATGATTTACCGAATAAGGAGGCATATTGTGAAACCTGTGCATCTGTGGGGATGGTCTTCTGGAACCAGCGGATGCATGAATTTACGGGAGACAGCAAGTATGTTGATGTCTTGGAGCGTTCAATGTACAATGGAGCATTGGCGGGAATATCTCTTTCCGGGGATCGTTTCTTTTATGTAAATCCATTGGAGTCGGATGGGGATCATCATCGTCAGGCATGGTACGGATGCGCTTGTTGTCCGAGTCAGATATCGCGATTTCTGCCTTCTATAGGGAGTTATATTTATGGAACATCAGAGAAAGCGTTGTGGGTGAACTTGTATATAGGCAATACAACGGAGATACCGATGGGGACAAGGACTGTCAAAATAGAACAGGAAACAGAATATCCATGGAACGGGAGAGTAAAACTGACGCTTTCTTCTCCTATGACGAAAGAGATAAGAATGCGTATTCCGGGATGGTGTAAGACTTATACACTCCTGGTAAACGGGAAGAGGATGAAAGCCGCGACAGAGAAAGGCTATGCTGTTTTGCAACGAAGCTGGAAAGCAGGGGATGTTGTAACGTTGAATATGGAAATGCCTGTAGAGATGGTGTCGGCCGATCCGAGAGTGAAGCAGGATGTAGGCAAACGTGCTGTCCAGCGTGGTCCGTTGGTTTACTGTATGGAAGAGGCGGATAACAAGGTGGACTTTGATAAACTGATGGTATCAAAGAAAACGACATTCAAGACAATCTTTGATGCTTCTCTTTTGAATGGAGTGGAAAAAGTACAGGCAGTGAACGGCAATGAGACAATCAATTTTATCCCTTATTATGCATGGGATAATCGTGAAGCAGGAAAAATGAAGGTTTGGGTTGATTATGTGCCATAGTTATATTATAAAAGTGTATTGCTCTTAAATGAATTCTAACCATACAAATAGTAACTTTTTTCAATAATTCTATGTATTTTTGCAGCATAAAAGAAAGAAATGGTTTACGATTGGAATACACGAACAGAATTGTTGTTTGGAGTTGAACGGATGGAGCGACTTGCGCGATGTCATGTTCTTGTGGTGGGATTAGGAGGTGTTGGTGCTTATGCGGCTGAACAAATTTGCCGTGCCGGGATTGGGCAAATGACGATTGTTGATGGTGATACAGTTAGTTTGAGTAATATCAATCGTCAATTGCCTGCATTGCACTCTACTGTTGACAAGCCTAAGGCAGCCCTGGTTGCCGCAAGACTGATGGATATTAATCCTGAACTGAAGGTTACAGTCATCAATGAATTTATTCGTGATGAGCGGACGGAACAGATACTGACAGCAGCGAAATATGATTTCGTGGTCGATGCTATTGATTCGCTTAGTCCTAAAGTGTTCCTCCTATATCATGCACATCAAAAAGGATTGCCAATCGTTTCCTCTATGGGTGCAGGAGCTAAAACTGACCCTTCTCAGGTGAAGATAACCGATATTTCCAAGACTTTTAATTGTTCTTTAGCCCGCTCTGTACGTAAGCGATTGCATAAGTTAGGAGTGGAAGAAGGTATTCCTGTCGTTTTTTCAACACAGATGGCTAACCCTGATGCGGTGATTGAGACGGAAAATGAGCAGTGTAAACGTACCACCGCAGGAACGGTGTCATATATGCCTGCTATTTTTGGATGCTATTTAGCTTCATATGTAATTACTCACTTGATATGATACAGACAGAAAGCATAACAAAGAGTTTCGGTTCATTGGAAGTGCTCAAAGGAATTTCACTTACAATTGGCGAAGGAGAGATTGTGGCTATCGTCGGTCCCAGTGGTGCTGGTAAAACTACTTTGCTTCAAATCATGGGCACGTTGGATAAACCCAACAGTGGCAAACTTATTATTAATGGAATTGAAACAGCGCGTTTGTCAGAAGAAAAATTGGCAGCATTTCGTAATCGGAATATAGGTTTTGTTTTTCAATTCCATCAATTGTTGCCTGAGTTTACAGCGTTGGAGAATGTTATGATTCCTGCATTAATTGCTCGTGAGAAAGTATCTGCTGCTGAAAAACGGGCCAAGGAATTACTTGATTTTATGTGTTTGAGTGATCGTATGGCGCATAAGCCTAATGAACTTTCGGGGGGTGAAAAACAGCGAGTAGCTGTAGCTCGCGCACTTATCAATAATCCGACAGTTGTACTTGCTGATGAACCTTCAGGAAGTTTGGATACAAAAAACAAGGAAGAACTACATGCTTTATTTTTTGAACTACGAGATAAATTGCATCAAACTTTTGTTATTGTCACTCATGACGAACAACTTGCCTCCAATACCGATCGCGTTATTCATATCAAAGATGGTATTATTGATAACGAACAAATGACAAATAATATACAACCCCTTATTAATGAAACAATATGATAACATCTGAAAGAGCAACCTTTGGAAGCAAGTTTGGAGCTATATTAGCTACAGCCGGAAGTGCTGTAGGTTTAGGTAATATTTGGCGATTTCCGTATATGCTGGGCGCAAATGGAGGCGCCGCCTTTCTACTTATTTATTTGATTTGCGTTGTCTTGTTGGGGTTGCCGGTCATGATTTCGGAGTTCTATATTGGAAAGCACACGCATCGCAATGCTGTTGGCGCATTCAAGGAAATGGCTCCTGGAACGAAATGGAGTTTGATAGGATATAATGGCGTAATAGCAGCCTTCTTGATATTAGGTTTTTATGCAGTTGTTTCAGGGTGGACAATTGAGTATATTATTCAGGCTTTCAGCGGGACCTTGCATGGAAAAGATGCAGCAAGTTTTCAGGCTGATTTTGAAATGTTCTCTTCAAGTACTGTCCGTCCTATTATTTGGACAATTGCTTTTATTTTATTGACACATGTAATTATTATATCTGGTGTGAAGGACGGCATCGAACGTGCTTCAAAAGTAATGATGCCGGCATTGTTTCTTATACTGATTGTTCTTTGCATTCGTTCAGTTACGCTTCCTGGAGCTGAGAAGGGTCTGGAATTTTTCTTTAATCCGGACTTTAGCAAGATTACTTCTTCTGTTGTATTAAGTGCGATGGGGCAAACTTTTTTTTCTCTTAGTATTGGAATGGGTTGTCTTATTACTTATGCTTCTTATTTTAATAAGACAACGAATATCCAAAATACTGCGTTACAGGTGACCGCTTTAGATACGTTGGTTTCTGTCTTGGCCGGAGTAATGATCTTTCCGGCTGTATTTTGCTTTGGAATAACGCCTACTGCAGGTCCAGAACTTGTATTTATAACTCTTCCGAATGTATTTGAACAATTGCCTTTGGGGTGGCTTTGGTCTGTTGTATTTTTTATACTGCTGGCTTTGGCTGCTTTGACATCAACAATCTCGCTGCATGAGGTTGCTACAGCCTATACACACGAAGAGTTTAAAATATCGCGGACAAAAGCAGCCTGGCTTGTTTCAGCAGGCGTAATGGTTTTGGGTATTGTTAGTTCCCTTTCATTCGGAGTTTTGAAAGACTTTACTATAGGGGGGTTGACATTCTTCAGCCTTTTGGACTATGTGACTGCTAAAATTATGCTTCCATTGGGAGGAATGTTCATTTGTATTTATGTCGGTTATCGTGTTGACCGCAAGATTTTAAAAGCAGAACTGACAAATGAAGGAACATTGCCTTTCTATTTTTTTAATACCTATGCGTTTTTCATGAAATATATTGCACCTATAGCTATAGCCATGATATTTTTGAACGAACTCGGATTGATTAATAAAATTGTGAATTTTTTTCAATAGCGATTGTTTTTCTTTTCTATAAACTTAAAACCTATAATTATGAATTGGCGAGATTTTTTTTATTTTTCTAAGGGCGAAAGGCGTGCACTCATTATTTTGTTGTGCCTTATTTGCACCTCTTGGATAGCCTTGCTTTTCACAGATGATGAAGAATCTTATGTATACGAAGATATAGGAAAAATATCTTCTATAGATTCTGGATTAGCTTATAACGGGCAGGAAGTATATTCAAGTGAAAGAGATTCATGTGAAAGGACGCTGAATTCCATTCAAATGAAAAAAAAATCTCTTCCGAGCATATTAAAGAATACGTCCAAAAGGGATTTCACTTCATTCAACAATAAAAAACATTCGTACCAATCGTATCCGAAAGTGGAAAAATATCCAATAGGAACAGTTCTTGAACTGAATACGGTTGACACAATATCTTTGAAGAAAATTCCAGGCATAGGAAGTACTTTTGCTCATCGAATAGTGAAATATCGTGAACTCTTAGGAGGTTATTATTCTGTGGAACAATTGCGTGAGGTATATGGAATGGAAGAAGAACGATATCAGTCGCTGCATCCTTGGTTTAGAGTTGATGTTAAATATATTCATACTTTATTTGTGAATCAGTTATCTGCAGACTCCTTGCGCCGTCATCCATATATCAATTATCGTCAGGCTCATATTCTTGAGCGATTACGTCGTCAAAAGAGTAAACTTACCGGCTGGGAGAATCTTTTGTTGCTGGAAGAATTTACAGATTTAGATCGCTTAAAATTAAGCGCGTATATTTCTTTTGAATGAGAAGCTGTAAACATAAAAAAGTTCTGATCCTATTAAGAATCAGAACTTTTTTATGTTGTCTCACGCGGATTCGAACCACGACAGACAGTACCAAAAACTGTAGTGCTACCATTACACCATGAGACAATCAGATTGCTTTACAAAAGCGATGCAAAAGTAAGGATAAATTCTTATTCTGCAAATGTTTTTATTGATTTTTCTATTTTGCAATGAGTAAGTAATAGTTTTTCTTCCCTTTTTGAAGCAGTAAATATTTACCGTCGAGTAAAGACTCACTATTAATAATAGCATCAAAAGCTGTCAGTTTTTCTTTATTTACGCTGACGCCTCCGTTTTGAACAAGTTTACGCATTTCCCCTTTTGATGCAAATGCTGCAGCATTATCTGTAAACAGATCTACTGCTTTAATGCCGGAACTTAGTTCATCACGGCTTACTTCAAATTGTGGGACACCTTTAAATACATCTAGCAATGTTTCTTCGTCGAGCTTTTTTAAGGTATCAGAGGTAGAATTCCCAAAAAGAATGTTCGAGGCTTCTACAGCGGCGTTATAATCTTCTTGCGAATGCACCATTATGGTTACTTCTTTTGCCAATCGTTTTTGTAACGGACGGAGGTGAGGAGCTGTTTCTTGTTCTTTAATTAATGCTTCAATCTCTTCTTTTGCCAAATCGGTGAATATTTTGATGTATTTTGCAGCATCCGCATCGCTAACATTAAGCCAGAACTGATAAAATTTGTAAGGAGAAGTATAACGGCGATCCAACCATATATTCCCTGATTCTGTTTTTCCAAACTTACCTCCATCAGCTTTTGTTATCAGTGGGCAAGTTAAAGCAAAAGCTTCTCCGTTAGCCATACGGCGAATCAGTTCGGAACCTGTTGTGATATTTCCCCATTGATCAGCGCCACCCATTTGTATACGACAACCTTCATGTTCATACAAATACAAGAAATCATAGCCTTGTAACAACTGATATGAAAATTCTGTAAAAGACATACCTATTTCAGATTCGCGGCTTAAGCGCTTTTTAACAGAGTCTTTTGCCATCATATAGTTCACGGTAATATGCTTGCCAATATCACGGATGAAATTCAAAAAAGTATAATTTTTCATCCAGTCATAGTTGTTTACCAACTTAGCTGCATTAGGTTTGTCTGAATCAAAGTCGAGAAATTTAGCCAGTTGTGCCTTTATGCAATCTTGATTGTGACGAAGTGTTTCTTCATCAAGCAGATTTCTTTCTGCAGATTTCATTGAAGGGTCTCCAATCATACCTGTTGCACCTCCAACAAGAGCTATAGGACGATGTCCTGCACGCTGGAAATGCTTTAATATCATAATACTAACCAGATGCCCGATATGTAATGAGTCGGCAGTCGGATCAATGCCTACATATCCGGAAGTCATTCCTTTTTGTAACAGTTCTTCTGTTCCGGGCATCATATCTTGGATCATGCCCCTCCATTGTAATTCTTCAACAAAATTCATCGTTTTAATTGTAGTTGTATTGAATGAGGCAAAGGTAAGATTTTTTATTGATAATTATTGCTTTGCTTTCAAATGTTTAGTGTCTGGCCAAGAGAGAAGGGAAAAGAGCCTTTGTATTCTTTTCTATTTGTATCGTTAATTCTTCTAAAGGAATTGCCAATGTAGTTGCTATATGGTGATAAACAGCACGAATATCTGTTTTTTTATCGTCAGTTTCAGCAAACAGATGGGAATTGTCCCAGGTCTTTTGTAAAGCTTTTGTCTGAAACTGTTCTCCAAAAGAAAGATATAATCCTTGGTCAAGCAATTGCTTTGCTAATTCACTATTTCCGCGAAAACCATGGATAATCCATGGGACGGCGGGCTTGATTTGTTTCTTGAATCCTACTATTTCCGCCCAGGCTTTGACGCAATGAATAATTAGTGGCTTTCTTTCTTTTTCGGCGACTTGGGCTGATTCTTTAAATACGGCCTGTTGTATGTCGAATGGCACGTTTGAAAGTTTGTCCAATCCTATTTCTCCTATAGCCAGGACATTGGGACGTGCTACTATAGATTTTAATGTATGAATTTGCTCTTCTATATTATAGATGTACCAAGGATGAATTCCGACAGAATAGAAGAGCAGAGCATCTAAAGAGGGATATTTTTGTTTCTCAATGATACAGTTCACGATTTCATGAATGTTTGGTTCAGAAACAGTAAAATGTGTATGTATATTATAGAAGCACATCACATAATTACGGTACTGGATCATATCCGCTTCCACCCCATGGATGACAACGCGATATGCGTTTTATTGTCAGATAGAGACCTTTGATGGGACCATATTTTTTGAGTGCTTGCACAGCATATTCTGAGCAGGTTGGAACGAACCTGCAAGAGGCTGGTGTCATTGGAGAAATGCAATACTTGTAGAAGTAAATAGGCACAAGCAAGATTGCCGTAAAGAAACGTTTAATCATATTTTATTGCAAAGCACATTCAGAGCTTTAGACATTGCTTTTTCTATTGAATTAAAGGAATGGACCTCTTTGTCAATATAAAGAAAAGCAATCATCATCTGTTTATTTTCAGCAGCCAATGGTTCTATTAAATTATATTTATTCAGTCGAAATGCTTCTCGCACTTGTCGTTTGAGTAAATTCCGTTTAACAGCTTTTTTAAAGCGCTTTTTGGGAATGCTTACTAATATTGAAACACAAGTAGGCATTTCCTTTGTTACCGGCAAATACACTATCCTTAATGGGAATGAAATAAATGACTCACCCTTTTCAAATAGAACGTCTATGTGGCGTTTCCAAGAAAGACGTTCTTCTTTGGAAAGAGTGAATCGCTTATTTTCCATTTTTCTTTGCACTTCCTAGTTCTTTCTTTAGATATAAATCTAAAGCGGCAGTCATGGATGGTGCTTCAGACGTAGGAGCTTCTACGTCAAGGCGTAGGCCTGCATCCTTCACTGCTTTTGCCGTCGTAGGTCCAAAACAACCAATGCGTATATCATCCTGTTTGAAGTTTGGGAAATTTTTCAATAAGGAAGAAATTCCTGAAGGACTAAAAAACACCAGCATGTCATAATCAAACTTCTCGTTTTCCTTGAAATCATTGCTTACGGTTCGATACATGATAGCTGGGGTAAAGTTTATTTTCTTTGCTTCCAACATGCTGAACAAATCATCTTTGTGGACATCTGAAACAGGTACGAGATATTTTTCTTTTACATGTTTCCCGATGAGGGTAGTTAGTTCTTCCATTTTCCCTGTTGCACTAAAGAAAATTTTCCGCTTTCGGTAGATGATGTATTTTTGTAGATAGACAGCAATTGCTTCTGTCATACAAAAATATTTCATCGTTTCAGGAATAGTTACACGCAATTCTTCACACAAATGAAAGAAATGATCTATTGCCGTACGAGCTGTAAAAATTACAGCTGAATGGTCCAAAATAGATATTCTTTGCTGCCTGAACTCTTTGGATGAAAGAGGTTCAACTTTAATAAATGGACGGAAATTAATTTCTACACCATATTTTTGAGCTATCTCGAAATATGGAGACTTTTCAGATGCAGGCTTCGGTTGTGATACCAGCAACTTTTTAATTGTCAATGCCATAGAGTACTTGTCTCGATAAAGTTATACAAATAGACCATACCTTCGTACAAAAATACCAGAGGTAAAATTTCTTGGCCACAAAGGTACAAACTTATATATAAAAAACCACTATTTTTCTTGTGAAATATCCGTATTGTCTTATAAATTATTGCAAAGCGATACAAGATATAAAAGATAATAAACAAAATGACAGGAATTGTAACATTTATATCAATAAATACAAGCAATAAGACCGGAATATATAACAGTATACCCCATATCTCCATAATGGCATTATAGTTGTTTTTCCACAATTTGTACTTTCTAGGCTCTATAAAAACGCAGCCAAGCAGGTAGTTTGTTAGTTGTCGGAATTGATAAAACAGAAAGACTACAAAGAGTATTAGCAATCCAAAAAGGCCTTCGTTGTTTATGGATCCATAATATCCATAAATCTTTCCAATAGAGAAAAGAGCAACACTACACAGGAAGATTGCCTGAAAAAGCATGAATAGATGGAAGATAATACTACTTTCGTTTCTCCCTTCGTCAAAAAAACTCGAACGTTCTCTTACAAAAACAGCCTCTTTAAGCATTCTGGCAAATTGTTGAAAGTTGTTCCTGAAAACGATGGCGAATAGTATAAGCAAAGAAAGCAAGAAGGCAAATAGCAAATCATTTGCTATTTGTCCGTCCCATAGGCGAATACCCACATATCCTTCAAAAGAATCCATGCATCTGCATTTATTTTACAGATGCAAAGATAATTATTCTTGTTGTTTTAATTTTATTTTCGATGAACCGAATGTTAATGTAAAGCTTCTTTTATAATTTCACCTACGGTTGGATGAGGGAATACAATAGCTTCTAGCTCTTCTGCTTTCATCTTCCGTTCGATAGCTATTCCTGCTATAACAATTAATTCTGAAGCGGGATTTCCTAGAATATGAGCACCGATAACAGTTTGATTTTCTGATAGAATCAATTTGCAAACACCGTTTCCCATTTCATTTTCTGCAACAAACCGTCCTGAAAATGCCATAGGAATTTTCTTTAATATGTATGGGATATTTGCAGTCTGCAATTCCTCTTCTGTTTTGCCAATGCCTGCAATCTCAGGATTTGTATATACAACACCAGGTATAGCATCATAATTCATTCCTTCATCGGATTTACCTAAGATATGTTTTATGGCTGTTTCAGCTTCGCTGACAGCTGTATGTGCCAGTAGGGAGAAGGCTGTGATATCACCACATGCATAAACATTTAGTAATGACGTTTGCATGAATTGATTTACTTTGATGCCATTTTTGAAAGATTCCAACGAAAGGGTTTCAAGTCCAAAGCCTTTTGTTACCGGGCGGCGTCCAACGCTTAATAATACTTTTTCTCCACTGATTGTGAATGATTGTCCATCTTTTTCAACTGTGACTTCTCCGTCATGAACGGCTGTCACTTTATGGCTCAAATAGAATTTTACACCTCGTTTGGCATATTCAGCTTGCAGCATATCAGACAATTCGCGATCCATAGGTCCTAAAATCTTGTCCATCATTTCGACTACATGCACCTCTGTCCCCATACTGTTGAAGAATGACGCAAACTCCATACCGATAACTCCCCCACCAATAATTACTAAAGATTCAGGTAGTTCGGTTGCGAGTAACGCTTCGCGGCTTGTCCAATAATGACTTTCCGATAATCCGGGAATAGGAGGGATCACAGTTTCAGAACCTGTGCAGATAAGCAGATTAGATGCTTCATACAATTCTTCGCCACATTTAATTAGAATGCAATTGTCTGTTTTTCTTCCTTTTATTTCAGCCGTTCCATTGATCATTTCTACGCCGAGATTATTTAACTTCATCCGGATACCGGCTGTCAGTTTTTTAACTACTTTATTCTTTCGGGCAATTATTTTTGGATAGTCGAAAGAAGGATTCTCTGCTTTTACGGCATATTTTGGAGCATGTTTGATTGTGTCGAACACCTTAGCGGAATAGAGAAGTGTCTTTGTAGGCACACAGCCTTCGTTCAAGCAAACGCCGCCTAATGCATTCTTTTCAAATAGCACAGTCGATAGACCGCTTTCAGCTGCTCGTTCGGCAGCAGTATATCCTGCAGGCCCTCCACCAATGATTGCAACATCATATTTCATGTTTTCTTTCAGATTTAGTTGATTTATATTGGAATTTGTTCTAGATATCGGAATGTCTTAGTTTGATCTCCGGATTTATTTTCATGAGTTGATTTATGAAATCTTTTTTGTCGACAGGTGAGATCAATAGCCAATATTTGTCGTTTTTGTAGATGATAAGTCGGTTTAGTGACAATGCATAGCTTGAGATTGGCATAACTGTTGACCCGAGAGCTGTTATTTCAGAGATGGCTATTTTCTTTTCCGGGAAAATGCTACAGTGAGCAACCAACATTCCATCTTCAGTGATTTTATACCAGGTATTTAAAAGAATATGGATAACCAACATGGCTATCAATAAACAAATAATCATTGCATCAATCCTACTCCTCAGAATAGATGCTACACATCCTGCAGCAATTAATAAAATGAGGAGATGATACCACCAGC
>JAQWBH010000357.1 GCA_028707405.1 Parabacteroides sp.
CATTTTAAGGTCAATGAAGCCTTTAATTATTCGGGGATGCGGATGGTCTCCGAACGTCCAGAATTATTTACTGTCAAGATAAATGGGACGGTTATTAAACCGATCCCTGGTGAATGGTGGCTGGATCGTTCTTTTGGTGTTTATAATATTGAACGGTTGGTGAAAGAAGGAGAGAATATCGTTGAAGTGAGTGCGAGCCCGATGAGCGTCTACGCTGAGATAGAACCGATTTATATCACCGGAAACTTCTCTGTCGTTCCTGAACCTGTGGGATGGAGTATCAGTGCGCCTGTCATGTCTTTTGCTTTAGGCAGTTGGAAAGATCAGAAGCAACCGTTTTATTCATGGGATATGAGTTATAGTAAGTCTTATACCATCACTAAGAAAGAAGGGGCTTATGCCGTCCAACTCAATAAATGGAATGGAACTGTAGCTGAGGTATATGTTAATGGAGCAAAGGCAGGCATTATATATTCCAATCCGTATCGCCTGGATATTTCATCTTTACTGAAATCAGGGCTTAATCAGGTAGAGGTCCGTATCATTGGAAGCCTGCGCAATCTGATAGGTCCCCACTATCGTGATCCGTCGCCGGGATTGGCCTCACCGGATCTTTGGAAACGCATCGATAAGCCTATTCCTGCTTCTCAGTATTTGCTGAAAGACTATGGGTTAATGGAAGATTTCGATTTGGTTCATTAATAACGAAAGCATAAAAGGATAATAGGAATGAAAAGGATAATAGGATGTTTGATCTTGCTTATATTCATCGCAAGTGGGAATGGCTTAAGTGCTCAGCGTTTAGAAAAGGATTTTAAAAATCCACCGATGCAGTACAGACCTTATGTGTGGTGGCATTGGATGGGACCTAATTTTTCTTTGCCGGGAATCACTAAAGATCTTGAGGCGATGAGAGATGCCGGTATAGGTGGAGCGACTATCTTTAATTTGTGTTCTGCAGTGGAGGAGAGTATTTCTCCTACAGCAAATAACCCCTGGCCTGAACAGACCTACCGCAGTGAGGCTTATTGGAAAGCGATCCGTTTCGCTTGCAGCGAGGCCGAACGTCTCGGAATGGAGATCGGACTCCATAATACAGCAGGTTATTCTACCACCGGAGGTCCCTGGATTGATGAAGATAAGGGAATGAAGCATCTGGTAAGCAGAAAGGTGAAAATTACCGGAGGAAAAGAGATCTCGGTCGATTTGCTTCAACCTGTATTGCCTCCTTATCCCGGATGGGGTGCGGCGGGAAAGATAACTCCTGACAAATATGATGAGATCGCCGTATTGGCTGTCCCTTGTAAAGGAAACACTTTGGAAGGGAAGGTTTTTAATCTGAAATCGAATCAGGACAATAAAGGACATATAGTATGGAATGCTCCTAGCGGTGAGTGGTTTATCTTCAGAATCGGTTATGCGTCATCAATGGCTACTCCTCATCCGGTGCCTGATGATTTGATTGGAAAGACACTGGAAGTAAATAAGATTGATTCTGCTTTAACGGCTTTTCACTGGGATCAAGTGTTGAACCCCTTGAAAGAACATGTGGGTGACTATTTCGGAAAAAGTTTCAAACATTTGTTAATAGATAGTTATGAGGCTGGCAATCAGAATTGGACAAAAGGATTCCGCGAAACGTTCATGAAGTGGAAAGGATATGATCCTGTTGAATGGTTGCCTTGTTTGCTATTGGAAAAAGGCGACACGTTGCAGGTGGATACAATAAAAGCCATCCGCTTCAAATGGGATTTTAATGATGTGGTGGCACGAATGTATCAGCTTTATGGTTGGAAAGTGGCAAAAGACAAGATTGCATCTATGAATTTGCAATTGCAACATGAACCTTATTGGGGACCGTTTTCAACAGTTGCCGGTGCGGCTTTAGCCGATTTGCCAATGGGTGAATTTTGGACACAAAGTAAAGGGATGGTGGATGCGAATGTCCCTGCCGGAGGACGCGCAGGAGGACATACGGTGATCGGTGCTGAAGCTTATACGTCAAGTCCGGATAATAGTAAATGGACTGAAGATCCGGCATTTCTAAAGAAAACAACCGAAGGTGCATTTGCTTCAGGGGTGAATCATATGGCTATGCATCAATGGGTACTTCAACCGTTTGACGATCGTTATCAACCTGGAATGGGAATGGGTTGGTGGGGAACACATTTTAGTCGTCATCAGCCGTGGATAAAACCCGGGAAGGCCTTTTTTGAATATATAACAAGAAGTCAGTATCTGTTACAGCAAGGTGAACAAGTGATCGATTTCTTGGCTCTGGATGAAGTATCCGATCAGATAACAGATGCTGTGGCAACGATAGATTTTTTGAAAATGGAAGTAAACGTAAAGGACAGACATATTGTTCTTCCCTCAGGTCGAAAATATGCGCTGATGCAATTTTCACAAGGTAAATCCATGTTGCCTGAAGTGCTTGACAAGATTGGAGAATTGCTGGAGCATGGTGCAATTATCGTGGCACAAAAACCGGAAGAATCGCTTAGTCTCACTAACTATCCCGCATGTGATGAATATATTAAATCCAAGGCGGAAACCTTATGGAAGAAATATGCAGGTAAACAGATTTTCTCGAAACGCGAAGATGCTATGCTGGCTTTGTGTCTGACCCCCGACTATCAGGTGTTTGAGGGAGATGCTCATATTGTACACAGACATTCACCGGAAGCAGAAATCTATTATATAGGGAACCTGACAGACAAAAAGCAGACGGTGACGGTTTCGTTGAGGATAAAAGATATGTATCCTGAGTTGTGGAATACGCAAACAGGCATTATAGAACATATCGATAATATGAAGGATATTGATAATTCGAGCAATATGGTGAAAGGGGCTTGTTGGAGTTTCGAAAATAATCGTACCCTCATTCGTTTGACTCTGTTGCCATATCAGTCTCATTTTATTATTATGCGGCGTAAAGCGACAGAGGCAGAAATAGAGACGGGGAGTGCAGATAAGCCGACTTTGACAAAATCTTCAACTGTCCAATTACGTAATGGATGGAATGTTCATTTCGAGCCAAAGTTGGATAAGGCCTTTGATATGAAGATGGATACCTTGTCGGATTTTAGCTTGAGTACAGACGACAGAGTGAAATATTTCACAGGAACGGCAACTTACCGTCAGACGATAACTATATCACAAAATAAACTATCGGAAGCTTCACAGATATGGTTTGATCTGGATTCGATGAATGACATTGCCGTATTGAAAATCAATGGTATATCTGTAGATACGCTGTGGTATCCACCGTATCGTACCGAGATCACTAGGTATCTGAAGAAGGGGAAAAATGCAATAGAAGTGCTTGTCACCAATAACTGGGCAAACCGGATGATAGGAGACGAACAGTATCCTGCTGATTTTGAATGGGGAAAAGACCGCGGTGCGGCTTTGGGTCGTGCGATGAAAGGTTATCCGGAGTGGTTTTTGAAGGGACAACCTCGTCCGCAAAAGGGAAGAAAAGCTTTTGCCGTATGGTATTATTATCGAAAGGATTCTCCACTGCAAAAGGCCGGATTAGTCGGACCTGTCAATATGGAATTTTGGAAATGATTTTTAATGAAGATCATCTTGCTGGAGAGAAAATGTTATAAATGTATTTTGATTGCTTTCATCTGGATGATGGGAGCAATCGATGTATTTGCGGAAGGAGTTAATTCTACGCAGCTTCCTGCTGTGTCAGGCATAAGCGCTGAAGCAATCCCTCATTTTCCAAATAGGATGTATGCTTTTATATGGCTGGTGTTGGCAAAACATCTATATTATCCTATCTAAAGAAGATTCATGTATTGGTTTTGAGGCTTCCAACCATTATTGGTTCGTTCCGGGCGATTTGATTGAAAAGGTGATCAGTTGCAGATATATTCTGCGCGAACTGAATAAGTAATAACAGGAAAACCAACTGTTATAGAATTTTATACGAAATAAAAGAAAAACTTTAAAGAATATTTTCCGATTTATTTTTACAGGATTAAAAAGATCATAATAAGGGTGCAATTTGTAATTGACTACAGTGGTCTTTCTATAAAAACGCTTATTGAAGTATAGGGAACAGAACCGATTACAGCTAAGGCAGTAATTATGAAAAATAATATAAATAAGTTTCTTAATGAACTTTTTTTAGAAGATATATCTATCTTTGAGTCCATTGCCGTTTATTATTGACAAAAATTGATTATATATAGGAAGTGATTTGAATGTATGAAACGAGTCGTATTTATTTTGTTTTGTCTATTGAGCTTTACTAATCTGCAAGCTCAGTCTGTTCCTTCTGAAAGATTGTATGGTTTAGGACGTTGGGATGCTGACTCTTTAGGTAATCATCGTGTTGTTGTGGCAGTAGATAAACCGACTGATGCTGTTATAGCAAATATTGAATGGCGTCGTCGTGATATGAATCCGGAAGATAAGAATCTGATTATTGTAGATGCAACTACAGGTAAGCGGATCACCAATGTTTGTCACTTTAAAATCAGCCGAGAGAGAGGCGAGATCGTGTTTCAGCCACAGACAGTTCCAGGCAATTATTATGTTTATTATCTCAAGAATTTGACCAGTGGAAGTCGCTACTATCCAACGGTTAAATATCCTCATTTTGAAAATACCGCTTCTTCCGAGTGGCTGAAAAGAAATAAGCTTTCGGGGAAGAAAATTCCTCAATTGCCTGCAGCACGCATCGTACAGTTTCAGGCTGTTAATCAGATGAACAGTTTCTATCCGATGGAAGTGATCGCAACGAAAGCTGAGACAATAACGTTGTTGAATATGAATCCGAATGATTCTTATATCTTGTTTACGGAAGATCGTAAGTATCCGATACGAATGACGACAGATATTCCTTATAAATGGATTGCTGATAATCGTCATGATTATTTTACAGGG
>JAQWBH010000358.1 GCA_028707405.1 Parabacteroides sp.
TTTCCTTTTTCATCCTGCGCTGCGACAATCCCGATGGGTTTCTTCGGCTGGTACGGGATAAACGCAGCGGCGGCAACCAGCATGCACAATGCCAGGCCAATAACGGTCGTTCCGTAGCGTAACAGACCTGGCGGTACCTGCCCGATAATTTTTAGTACTTTCTCACTACGAAGTTCTATCTTTTTATTATCTTCCATCTGTCAAACATTTTTTTAGGATTACATTTTTCACATTGATATATTGTGCATTATTAATAGTATCATCCATCTTTTTGATATTAATAAATCGGGAATCTGAAAATCAACTATTTTCCGAGCTCCAGCTGGTTCTTTACTAAAGCGTAATATTTACCTTTTTTTCTTGTCAGTTCTTTGTGTGTACCCACCTCCGAAATTTGACCACCGTCCATCACCACAATCTGATCTGCATTCTTTACCGTACTGAGACGGTGTGCAACAACGATGACAGTTTTGTTTTTATAAAACTCTTCTAGGTTCTCAACGATACTTCGTTCATTGTTAGCATCCAGCGAGTTGGTAGCTTCGTCAAAGAAGACAAAAGGTGGATCCTTGTACACCACCCGTGCAATTAATATGCGTTGCCGCTGTCCTTGGCTCATCCCTTGTCCGTCTTGTCCAATTTTAGTATTGTATCCCAATGGAAGTGTTTCAATATGATCAGCTATATTGGCTACACGGGCAGCGTAACGCAACCGTTCCAAATCAACCTCTTCCCCTGACACAGCAATGTTGTGGGCAATGGTATCGGAGAACAGGTAACCGTCCTGCATCACAGCCCCACAGCGCGTGCGCCACCAGGTGAGATTCATACCCTCCAGATTGGTTGTCCCAATGGTTATCCTTCCTTCGTTGGGGGCGTAATAGCCCAGTAAAAGTTTTACAAGTGTGGTCTTCCCGCTGCCACTGGTCCCAACGATAGCCGTTACTTTTCCCTGGGGTATAGTCAAGTCGATGTTATCCAGTATATAATCTTGCAGTTCACCGTCGTATTTAAAACAAAGGTTTTCTATATTGATGGATCGCTCTGTGGACAATACCGCAATTGCGCGGTTCTCATTCTCTTCATTGCACTGTGTATGGATCTCGTTCATACGATCCAGGCTAATGCTCACGTCCTGCCATTGGTAAATAAAGCCCATGACCTGCTCCACGGGACTATTCAATTGCCCTATGATGTACTGGATGGCCAGCATCATCCCTAGCGTAAGATCGCCCCCTATCACTGCCGTAGCGGCCAGCACTGTGACCAGGATATTTTTCAGTTCATTGATGAAGATACCTCCGGCCTCATGCATCTGTCGCAGGTTGAGTGACTTCAGGTTCACATCGAACAGGTTCGCCTGCACATCTTCCCACTCCCAGCGTTTGCGTTGTTCACACCCTTGCAGTTTGATCTCCTGCATGCCCGTGATCAGTTGGTACACCACGTTGCGGTTGATGCCCTGCTGTTCGAACATCCTATAGTCCAGTACCCGCCGTTTCTTGAGAAAGACCATGATCCATACACTATAAAGTATGCTACCGGCAAGGAATACGGCAAAGATGGGTACGTTGTACACAAACAGTACAGCCGAAAAGAGTACAAAGGTGAAGGTGGAGAAGATGACGGTGATGGCTTGGTTAGTGAGGAAGTTCTCGATGCGACGGTGGTCTTCGATGCGTTGCAGCAGGTCGCCCGTGAGCTTGGTATCGAAGAATTTCATGGGTAACTTCATCAGTTTGATAAAGAAGTCCGAGATGAGCGAGATGTTGATGCGTGTGCTGATGTGTAACAGAATCTTCCGGCGGATAAAGTCGATGGCCGTACGGCTGAAGAGCAACATCATTTGCGCAATCAGGATCAGCCAGATAAAACCGATATCTTTTCCCTGGATGCCGGTATCGACAATTGCTTGGGTGAGGAATGGTGAGATGAGCTGCAGTGTGCTTCCTATGAACAATCCCAATACAAGCTGTCCAAAAAAGCGTTTGTAGCGGGCGATGTATTTCCAGAGGAACTTCAAGCGGTTATGGGCAGGTGAGATATCTCCTTTTTGTTCGTAGAAAAGGTGTGTGGGTTCCAACAGCAGGATAACGCCTTTTTCTTCACCACTTGTTTGTGTGCTAACCCACCTGTCGCAGAACTCATCACGTGAATAGGTGAGCAGTCCCTTGCCGGGGTCGGCTGTAGAGATTGTATAGCCTCTCCTGTTTTTCTTTATCTCATACACCACCACGAAATGATCTTGATTCCAATGAACTATGCAGGGCAAGGGAGCTTTCTCTACTAATTTATCGAAAGTCAATCTTCCACCTACGGTTTTAAAACCGAACTTCTCTGCAGCCTTACTGATACCCAGAAGGGATACGCCGTCACGCCCGATAAAGCAGTTTTCGCGAAGGAGTTCTAAGGTATAACGTTTTCCGTAGTATGCGAATATCATGCTTAGGCAGGCGGGGCCGCAGTCCATAGAGTCGGGTTGTTTTGTGAAGGGAAAATCTTTCATATTACTATTCTACCATTTTAAAATGAAGTTATCACTGAAAATAACAGTGAAAATGGTCGAATTTGATAAGTCCTTTCAAGCGACATTATGTCTGTATATGAAATAAAAGAAAACTCCTTTTGATTCAATAGATTTTGTGCTGATAGGCGAAAACTCCATTTCGAAGAAAGCCTGTAATTGACATCAGCATCCCACAAATAACTGTTTTTATTTCTACTTTCAAATGTATTCAAATAATGGTTCCCGATTATGACAACATTTAGCTTCTCATAAGGGATAAATGACAACGATAATTTTTGATGCATTGCATGGGAGGATTGATTGTTTTCCTCTTTTGGTTGAAATGAGTTATTCGTGAAAGAACATGTATAATTAATATCCAATTGCGTTAGAGGTGAAGCATACATATTCAAAGAGAGCTGTTTCATCTTTGACACAGAATACCATAGTTCTCCGTTTTGTATAAAGTATGAATCTGAATGCGAGTAAATACCTCTTAATGATATCCCTCCCTTTAAAATATCAAGCATGTAGCTAATATTGGCAAAGATATTGTCTAATTTTGCTGTGTGGGGTTTCCTCGTTAATCCTGAAATAATATAACTATTTTCAAAATCCTGTGTGTACATTAAATCTCCGTTTCGCCACAAGCGGTTATAGCTTACATTCCAAAACAAACCGTCTAAAATATTTTTATACCGAACCAACACGTTAATGTTTGCAGTTTCGGTATTGTGGTAATCGATCAATCCGGTTTGAACGTAGGGATATGAGGAAAGCATAGGTGATGAATAAAAATTATCAGAATTTTCGGGTTGTTGCTTCCAACCACCATTTGCCGATAATGTATATTTCTGATTTATAGACCAAGTTGCAGATGCATAGGGAGATAGCAGCAGTTTGTTTTTGGTATAAGTTTGAGATGTTCGCTCATCGGTATAAATGTTATGATTATAATTCAAATCCATAGACAGCGAAGTTCTAAAATCGCCAAATCTCGCCGAAAATGTTGGTTTTACAAACAACATTGCATTGCGATATTCGAACTTATTTTCGAAAGGAACCGGATAATTAAGGTCTTGAATTCCTGTAAGTCTACTTTTTAATTGTTTCTGATTAAAAAAATAACCTTCTTCAAGGGAAATGGTAGTTTTCCCGAATAGATAGGATTGCGAAGTAGATGTTTGAGAGTGAAGAGTAGTAGTCTTTACGTTTTCGTTTATTGATCTGTCATTTTCTTCTATTTGCATTTCTTGCGGATACTGCTGCCAACTATTCACAGACTTGACCCCAATCACCTTTTTGTCCCTTCGAAACATCACATCTAAACTGTTGCGGATATTTATATGGTCCATTTCGCTGTTTTCTTGATTCGGATAGGTGCCAGTAACAGTAACATCATTTACTTTATGTACGATATTAGAGGCTAACACATTGTTCACATACAAATTTTGGGTATTGGCTTCCAAACGGAGAATCGGACTAATTTTCCATTGACCTTGTATTCCTTTTTCTCTTGTGGTAATACTCATTGTTTCTCCGTTGTCTAAATAATAGTTTCTTTCTTCCCAAATGTCATTTTCGAAAGATGATTTGCCTAAATCCAACTGTGGTGTCAATACAAATGCTTTTCCGAACAATACCTGATTATTTAAACTAAGTAAATGCGATTGATTAAAAAGCGTTCTTCGTTCTTCCAGATATGGATTTCTCGCGCTTGTCATCTCTATAATTTCTCGTGCTTCTTCTTCTATTGTCCCGGATGAATTAAATGCACCTATTGTCGAAATATTATTTCCAGTATTATTTCCTTTATAGGTATTCAACATTTTAATCATATTCTTAAAACGCATAGCGTTCACGTCAGCACTCCATTGGTTGGGAATGCCGCCTCCAATGTTCAACAAGCCTACCCATTTGTTTTTTGCTTTTTCTTTGAGCGTGATATTCACGGCTGTTTTGTCCGAAAATAGCAAATCTTCGAACAGTTTTATGGATTGATGGTTTTCAATGACTTCCACGCTTCCCACATCGCCCTGATGAATGCTGTTTACGGCAACCGGATATCTGGCACCCATGATGTTGGAACCTTCCACATAAAAATCACTGATGTCTTTCCCTTGGTATTTTATTGTTCCCCCGTCGGTAACGTGGAACCCGGGCATACGTTTAATGATGTCGCCAAGTGTAATGTCGTTTTCTTTGGCAAATGAGGATGCAAGATAGCGTGTAGTATCTCCTGCACCCGAAATTTTGGCTGATTTTATCAACACTTCATTCAATTGGATTGACTCCTCAACCAAAAGAAAAGAATAATCGGTTTTATTCTCGTCCAGCAGTATTGTTTGCGTTGCGTATCCCATCAAGCGGGCACGAATAAA
>JAQWBH010000359.1 GCA_028707405.1 Parabacteroides sp.
CCACCCTCACCGTCTCTTATATCGGGTATGTGGAACAGGAGATGCGAGTGGAGGGCAGAAATTTTTTCAATATTGTGCTGAAAGAGGATACCAGAACCCTGGATGAGCTGGTAGTGGTTGGGTATGGTACCCAGAAAAAAGCGACGATTACTGGTTCTATAGCTCAGCTTTCTGGTACTGAATTAAAGCAGTCTCCATCTGTAAACCTATCAAATTCATTGGTCGGACGCATGCCCGGGGTTATTGCCAATAACCGTTCTGGTGAACCAGGTAACGACTATTCTGAAATTTATATTCGAGGTAAAGGCTCCCTTGGGAGCAATTCCCCGTTGTATGTAATTGACGGGGTAGCCAACAGGGGGGGGATCGAACGCTTGAATCCGAGCGATATTGAATCTGTTACTATTTTGAAGGATGCTTCCGCTGCTATCTATGGTGCGCAAGCGGCTAACGGTGTGATTTTAGTGACCACTAAAAGAGGAAACGATTCCAAACCAATGATTACTTACGAAGGTAATTTCGGACTATCGGAACATACCCGAACGCCCAAATTAATGAATGCTTATCAGTATATGGTGTACGATGATGAAATTAATGGTTATTTCGGAAGAACACAGAAATTTAAAGATATCAAAAACGGCTATTTAGACGGAACGATCGACCCGCTTCAATATGCAGATACGGACTGGATGAACGTAGTTTTCAGGACAGCTCCTCAAACACAACATTCCTTATCGGTAAGAGGGGGTAACGAACGAGTTAGATATTATATCTCAGGTGGTTATTTGTATCAGGAACCAGGCTTCAAAAACACCAATTTAAACTTTCAAACCTCACAGGTACGTTCTAATCTTGACGCAAAAATAACAGAAGACTTTACGGTTTCTTTAGAACTTGCTACAAGGCAGGAGAATCGACATAACTCAAACTATGATACGGGGGCTTTCTTCTGGGAAGCATTTCATGCGTATCCATTTTTACCAGACTTTTATCCCAATGGGTTGCCGGGCCCGGGGATCTCTTGGGGAAATAACTTGGCTTTGCTGGCTGCAGGGAAAACAGGTTATAAAAAAGTAAAAGATAATTTTATGAATACTAAGGTCGCTTTTGATATTAAAATGCCTTGGGTTACGAAAGGCCTTTATTTTTCTGGCTATGCAGCGTTCGACTCTCAATTTCGAAACGAGAAAAAACTGATGGATATGTGGGATGCATATCGTTATAATCCATCTACAGGAGAATATGATAATATCCGAGCCACTACAGGAGATGCAAATATTAATCTCACTCAGCGTTATGACGATAACCGGACAAATTCATTACATTTTAAGCTGGGATATGAGAGGCGTTTTGATGATCACAATATTAACGCTTTTGTTGCATACGAGCAAAGTAAAAGCAGGGGAGATTGGTTTTCTGCTTACCGACGTGACTTCCTAAGTAGTGCTGTAGATTATATGTTTGCCGGTAGCGATAATCAAAAAAACAACGATGGTAAAGCGACTATTTCAGCTCGTCAAAATTATTTTGGCCGTTTAAGTTATGGATTTAAAGATCGTTATCTTGCGGAATTTTCTTTGCGAAGAGATGGTTCTCAGAATTTTATCAGCGATTCACGTTGGGGATGGTTTCCCGGAATATCCGCCGGGTATCGTATTTCCGAAGAAAAATTTTTTAAAGATAAATTCAGGTTTGTAGACGAATTGAAGTTCAAAGCTTCATGGGGCAAATTAGGCAATGATCGTGTAGATCCCTTCCAATATGTGAGCACTTTTAATCTTAATGACGGAGCTATGTTCGGTCTTGACCCTAAACGGGAAAAAGGTTTTACCATTGGTCGTTTGGCCAATCCAAATATTACATGGGAAAAGGTAGATACTAAGAATATCGGGTTCGAATCGATATTCTTTAATCAGTCATTATCTTTTGATTTCCAATACTTTTATTCCATGCGTACAGACATCTTGACACCGAAACAGGCTTCTGTTCCGGAATATACGGGTCTTACCTTACCCGACCAGAACATTGGTGAGATTTCTAACAAGGGGGTAGAAATGAGCTTGTTATACAAAAATAAAGTCAATGAAATAAACTATTATATCGGAGGAAATTTCACTTTTGCGCGAAATAAAATTCATTTTTTTGATGAAGCGGAAAATGTTCCTGAATGGCAACGTCGTACGGGTCATTCTATTGATTCCTGGCTTGTATATAAAACTGATGGCATTTTCCAGACCCGGGACGAAATAGATGGCACTCCACATTTGATGAATACCCAACCCGGGGATATCAAATATATTGACGTGGATGGAGATGGATCTATCACAAGTAAGGACATGGTAAGAATCTATGAAAGTGCTATTCCTCAAATTGTTTATGGCATTAACATGGGTGGGAGCTGGAATGGCTTGGAACTGAACGTTTTATGGACCGGGCAGGGTCGTGCAAAACAAATGATTCGTCCTGGAAGTTATAACCGAGATGTTACTTACTTCGAAAATCGATGGATATCTGCAACGGAAACGCCGAATGCCAAATATCCGAGAGCTTTTGACCGTGATGATGCTTTTAATAAATTGGATTCTGATTTTTGGTTGAAAGACGCATCTTTTATTCGTTTAAAGAATGTAGAACTTGCCTATAACTTTCCTCCAAAACTGTTAGAGAGAATGAATATTGAGAATTTACGCCTTTTTGTAAGCGGATTCAATTTATTTTCTATTGATAAAATTAAGATTCAGGATCCTGAGGGTACGAATGCCGGCGGCATGTATTATCCCCAACAAAGAATCTATAATATGGGTGTGAATATTAGTTTTTGATCTAAAATAACCATGCAATTATGAATCATGTAATCATAAAATACACTACAGTTCTTTTGATAGGAACTTTAGTTTCCTGTGCTGACTTCCTGGATGTGAATCCTTTGGATTCCTTTACCGGAGAAGCAATATTCTCGGATGTGAACCTGACAGAAACATATGTAAATAAACGATATACAGAAATGAGGGATGGCTTTGGCAATTTGGGATTACGCTATATTTCCGACGAAGCTTATCATAACTTTAATTCCGGTAAACCGTATCTGTATAATCGGGGAGAGGTAACGCCGGATCAAATGGGGAATTATTCTACATGGAGTAATTACTATGTAGCCATCAAAAATTGCAACATCTTTTTTGAAAATATCCATCAACTGAAAACGGATCAGAAAATGATTGATCGGATGACGGGTGAAGTCACTTTCCTGCGTGCCTTTTTTTATGCGGATCTGGTGGCACGTTTCGGCGGAGTTCCTTTAATCACTAAAACATTTGGTCTTGATGATGATATGTTGTTGAAGCGAAATTCATACGAAGAATGTATTTCTTTCATTGTAACGGAATTGGATAAAGCCTCTGAACTATTGCCGGTTGCTTATGATGATAAAAATTTCGGGCGTGCAACGAAGGGTGCAGCGATGGCGTTGAAATCCAGGGTTCTGCTATATGCAGCAAGCCCTTTTTGGAATCCTTCCGGCGACCTTTCGAAATGGCAGGCAGCTGCCGATGCAGCGAAAGCCGTATTGGATCTGAAAAATGGGGGAGTTCCTGCCTATGAACTTGATCCGGATTACAAAGGATTATTTGTAACGAATAAAAGTAAAGAGATCATTTTTATGAAACAGTTTAACAGTGAATACGGACATTCGTTTGATTGGACTGATTCACCGAACGGTTTCACGGGTTGGTCGAGAACCTGTGTATTGCAGGATATGGTAGATGCTTATGAAATGGCGGATGGTTCGATGCCTACTGAAGATCAATACGAAAAAGGTACGCCTTGGCAAAACCGCGAACCTCGTTTTTATGCATCTATTGTTTGCGATGGGCAGGTGTTTCGTGGACGTGAAATTGAGTTTTTTGTCTCTTCTACTGGAAACCGGGCAGAATCAGGTAAAGATAGCGAATACGGCATTGATGACTGGAATGCCTCTAAAACTCATTATACGATCCGAAAATTTATGAATGAAAATCTTAGAAGTGCCTGGAATGATAAAAGTGCACAGCCTTGGATTTATTTCCGTCTAGGAGAAATGTATTTGAATTATGCAGAAGCCATGTTTCATTTGGGAGATGAGCAAACGGCCAGAGATTATATTAATAAGATTCGCGAACGTGCTAGAGGGAGAGATCATGATGTCCTTCCTGATGTGACGGCAAGTGGCGATGATTTGTTGAAAAAAATACAACATGAACGAAGAATTGAACTGGCTTTTGAAGATCATCGTTTTTTTGATGTTCGTCGTTGGAAAATAGCTGAAGAAACAGAGAATAAACCTGCCAGAAAAATTACAATTGTACGAGATGATGTAACCAAGTTAAAAACATACAAAATAGAAGTTTTGCAGGAACGAAAATTCTTACCGCAACATTATTTATTGCCAATCCCGAGAACCGAAATTCAGAGAAATTCTCTTTTACAGCAAAATCCGAATTACAAGTAAAGGACCTCATAAGATAGGCCGTATGAAACGGCCTATCTTATGAAAATCTGAAAAAAGTATGTATATCGATATGATGAATCCTTATTTAAGGGAATTGATTGTGAACAATAGAACGAAGACATCAAATCGATTATACCTCGACAGGTCGTAAAGGTTTGTCTTACGTAGTGGTTATAGCTCCTCGTCAGCATAACGCATGTGAAGAGAATAGACGATCAAGGAAGAACACGACGAAGGACTGCCATGACCAACACAAAAAAATGTGTCACAAGTTAATTGACGACTGATCTCTTCGTCGAAAAATAATGATGAACCGTTTTATGGTTAGAGGAATCATATAAAAGTGGATTCGATAGTATATTTGATATGTAAGCCTTGATAGATGCCTT
>JAQWBH010000360.1 GCA_028707405.1 Parabacteroides sp.
TGAAAGAGTACCGGATGAGACCAGATGATTACTACGGACAAGCTATAGAAGCACAAGAAGGGTGGAATGCCGGACAAGATACTAAAGAAAATATAGCTTTTATAGGGGCTTTTCCTGTGGAACAACCAATATTCTTGCATATGTGGATGAATCTCCCCCACAATTCAGATGCTCCACATTCTTATGTTGAATTTCAACCCTGGACACCCATTATACAGCAAAGCACGATGTATTTCACCTACTACTTGTGGGCAGAGGGGGGAGATTGGAAAAAAAGTTTAGAAGAGTTGAGAAAGAGAAACCTGATTTCCATTAGAAAATCAGATAATAAAAATTAAAGTTTTAGCATGGAAAGATTATTCATATTATTGTTATCGTTCATAATAAGTAACTCCTTATCTGCGGGAAAAGAGAATGTAAAACATTCCGAGCAAATCAGTAAGGCTTCAGTAAAAGAAGTAAAACTATCTATGCCCACGTATATGTTCTCTGACCCAGACCCCGTAGCAAGACCTGAAAACTCTTACTATCCCTATTTTCGTTTTGACGGGTATAGTGAAAATTCTATCCCAAAAGAATGGAACGTGGTCGAGATGGAAAATGATTACATCAAGCTGTCGATCTTTCCTGAAATTGGTGGAAAAATTTGGGGTGCGATCGAAAAATCTACAGGCAAGGAATTTATTTATTACAATCATGCCGTTAAATTCCGGGATATTGCTATGCGAGGTGCTTGGACATCGGGAGGGATCGAATTTAATTTCGGGATTATTGGCCATGCCCCAACAACGGCTACCCCGATCGATTATTTCATCAGGTCGAACAAGGACGGCAGCGTCAGTTGTTTTATCGGTGCTACGGAATTTTTGACACAGACTACGTGGCAGGTAGAAATCAACCTACCCAAAGATAAAGCTTATTTTACGACACGTACAATCTGGACAAACACTTCATCATTGGAACAACCCTATTACCAATGGATGAATGCGGGTTATAAGGCAGCGGGCAATTTGGAATTCTGTTATCCGGGACAATACCAGATTAGCCACGGAGGGGATGTTCATGCCTTTCCCGTTGATGAACAGGGTCGAAATATATCCTGGTATGAAAAAAACAATTTTGGAGGAGATAAATCCTACCACGTACTAGGAAAATACAATGATTTTTACGGTGCCTATTGGCATGATGACGACTTCGGATCTGTTCATCATGCTGCTTATGATGAGAAACTGGGGATGAAAATATTTCTTTGGGGACTATCCCGGTCCGGTAATATATGGGAACACCTGTTGACCGATACTGACGGCCAGTACGTGGAGCTCCAGTCAGGACGTATGTATAACCAACCGGCGACAAACAGCACATTTACTCCCTATAAACATTTTTCATTTGTACCGGGTGCAACCGATGTTTGGAAGGAATACTGGTTCCCAACGAAAGAAACGGGAGGCATTTCCAAGGCAAGCTCCATAGGAACATTGCATGCAATTCGAAAAGATGGGAAATTGATCGTTAACTTCTCACCTTTGCAACAGGTTCACACAACACTTGCAGTGAAAAGCGATGAGCAGGTTTTATTTAGTGAAAAGCTCCGGCTGAATGTACTTGAAACATGGAAAAAAGAATTTTCGTTGACAAGTAAATCCCCACTGATCATCGAAATCGGGGATAAAGAGTTGGTATGGTACGAATCACCGGAGCACGAGAACATAAACCGCCCCAATAAATTACCTGAAAATTTCGATTGGAATGGAGTATACGGTCTGTATGTCAAAGGTGAGCAGTGGATGAGTCAAAAACATCTCCGCCGAGCAGAAGAATCGTTTCTCCAGTGCCTGGAGAAAGACAAATATTATTTGCCCGCATTGAACAAAATGGCCTCCATCTGTTACAGGACAGGTCGTTACGAAAAGGCATTGGAATACGCTAAAACCGCGTTGAGTTTAGATGCTTATAATGGAGAAGCTAATTATATCTACGGACTGATCAATTATGAATCGCGGATGGCAGATGCAAAAGACGGCTTTTCTGTCGCCTCCTATTCATCCGCATATCGAAGCGCGGCGTACGGTATGCTCGCCAAATGTTTCTTGAAAGAGAAAGACTGGAAAAAATCCCTACATTATGCTTCTTTGGCGTTGGAATCAAATCCGCGCAATACCGATGCAGTCTTAGCTCGGCTTATTGGACTACGTTATTCCAACTTACAGATTGAAGCGAAAGATTTTGGGACGAAAGTAATGGAAGAAATGCCATTAAATCACTCTGTCCGTTACGAAATTGCGCTAATGTCAGGAGATATGGATAGTTTTCGTGGATTGATACGTTGCGAACTTCCTTGGGAAACTTATATCGAATTAGCACTATGGTACTATTCAACCGGTTTGTGTGATGAGGCTTTGCAATTATTGTCGTTCGCGAAAAGTAATCCGATCGCACTCTATTGGAGTGCTTATATAAACCATCTGATGGGCAGGGAGAAGGAGGGAAAGAAACTAGTGGATCTCGCGATAGCTGCTTCTCCCGAAGGTGTATTCCCTTTCCGCCTTGCAACGGTAAAAGCACTTAATTATGCACAATCTGTCTCCAACTCCTGGAAAACGGATTATTACGCGGCGATTCTCCAATGGCATCTTGGCGATAAGGCGACGGCTTCTGCATTGCTGGATAAACATGATAATGTGTCTTTTGCGCCTTACTATCAGTGCCGCGCCTTATTGAAAAACGGGAAAGATGAACTGTCCGATTTGCTGAAGGCCGAAAAAATCGATCCGACGTGGCGGGCAGGTTTCTTTCTTATCAACCATTATCTCCGTTCAAACGAAATTGTTCTGGCGATGCAGACTGCTAAACGCTATGCCGACTGGTTCCCGAATAATTACATGATCGGCCTAAAATATGCCAAAGCGTTGCAATTGAACGGCAAATTTAAAGAAAGTATCGCACTGTTAAAGCGGACGAATGTGTTGCCAAACGAAGGAGCCTATGAAGGGAGAGCTATCTACCGGGAATCCCACCTTTACCAGGCAGCCGACCAGCTAAAACGGAAAAGATACGCACAGGCCATTCACTCCGTGGGAGATGCTAAAGAATGGATTGAAAATCTGGGAGTAGGCAAACCGTACGACGCGGATATGGATGAGCGGATTGAAAATTACCTGATGGCCGTTATTCTGGAAAAACAGGGAAAAGTAGCTGAGGCCGCTTCTTATTACCGGAAAGTAACCGACAGGGGTATCTCCGGTAGAAAATCCGTTTCTAATGAATTACTAGTTGCTATAGCCATGAAAAAATTGGGTAATACGAAACAAGCGAATTTAATAGTTGACAAGTGGTTAGCCAATCAGTCTGATTCAAAAATTGGCCAATGGGCTACAGCAATCTATAAAGGAAATACACAACAGGCAATGAATCTTTTGACGGAACGATATACGATTGAGGACACCACTCCTTGGGAACAAGCGACAGGGGATGCAAACTTTAATCTTATATCGGGGATATTACATATTATCAAGTGATTCACTCAATATAATGGATTGAGAAAGACTATGGGCATTTTCGTCAATTAGCCATTACTTGTACATCATTTACTAATCTATATTACAACTTATTGGTTTTGTCTACATTGGAAAATACAATGAATCATGAGCATTGGCTATTCGTTTTAACTTAATTAGACTGGAAGATGTTTGAAAGAGTCATCATATCGACCTGTTGGATGTTAAATTTATCTAGAAAAAAAGGATCTATATCAATAGAAACGACTCACAGGATAAGGACATCCACATTGATACTACGGTCCAAAAGAAGAAGGATAAGAATAAGATTTATTCCTTTCATGAAGTTGATATAGACTGCATCAGTAAAGAGAAAGAACACAAACAGTATGAGCTCAGCAACATGGAGTCCGTCACACCTACAAATCTCGATGTATTTTTTCAAACTAAAGAAAATTAAGTTTTTTAATGCACTACAATATAAATCATTGAAATTAATAGCCACAAATTCTTAATAAATATCCTATGAAAAAATATGTTCTATTATTCTTAGGGATAATTTTACTCTGTAACTGTTCACAAGAGAAAACTAAAACACAAATCGAAAGCATCGGTGAATTTCCCATTATGGCGTGGATAGGTGTCCCTGAAACAGAAGCCACTGTTGAGCGATTCAAAGAACTAAAGGAATCAGGTGTCAATATCAATTTTTCTAGTTATTCAAGTATCGAAGCTGTTGAAAAAGCATTGGATATGGCATATAAAGTAGGTATAAAATTAATGCCTTCCTGTCCGGAATTGATATCCGAACCTGAAAAGACCGCACAACGATTAATGACACATCCGGCTCTGGCGGGTTATCATTTGATGGATGAACCGTGTGCGACAGATTTTCCTAAATTAGGGGCATGGGTGAAACAAATCCAGTCGGTTGACAAAGAACATGGCTGCTATATTAACCTCTTTCCTAATTATGCCAATAAGGAACAATTACTCGGAAAAGATAGAGCATTGGAACTAGGAGAAGATCCCTACATCAAACATGTTGAGTTGTTTCTTAAAGAGGTGCCTGTACCATTTATTTCATTTGATCATTATCCAGTTATTGAACATAATGGCGTACGGATGCTACGAAAAGAATGGTATAAGAATCTGGAGATTATTACGGCGGCATCCAATGAATCAGGACTTCCGTTCTGGGCTTTTTCACTTGCAACAGCACACAAGCCTTATCCTATTCCAACTGTTTCTGAAATTCGCCTTCAGATGTACAGCAATCTAGCTTATGGTGCACAAACCTTACAGTATTTTACTTATTGGCACCCAGGTGAAAGCACGACTTGGGACTTCCATAGTGCTCCCA
>JAQWBH010000056.1 GCA_028707405.1 Parabacteroides sp.
TGCTTAAAGATTCAGTGTTTACTAATATTGATGAAAGCATATTCTTAAAGTATAAATATGAAATATTATCCATCACAATACTCATTCTTGCAATCTTTATTATTCTCATACTAATATTCTTAGCGCGTACAAACAAACTAAAAAACAAACTATTAGGTCTTCAGAGAGATAATGAATTGATATTAAACAATATTCAAACATCTTTGGCTTTTATCAATCCGGATTACACAATTAAATGGAAGAACAATATTTCCGTTTCTTGTGAAAAGCCACAATATGGAATTGGGCATTGCCCTCTTTCAGCTTCTCCAATAATTCCGTATTGTGACAAGTGCTCTTTGAAAAAGGTAATTAATGAGCATAAAAAAATAGAGAAGATAAGTAAGTTTAGTGATTGCTATGTTCATTTTACTTATATTCCTATTTTTGATGATGAAAACAAGTTTTTGGGAGTCATTTTGAAAAAAGAGGATGTCACGAAAGAGAAAAAAGCAGAAAACGAACTACGCAGGGCAAAAGAAAAAGCCGAAGGTGCCGATAAGTTAAAAACAGCATTTCTTGCTAATATGAGCCATGAAATACGAACACCATTGAATGCTATTATAGGATTTTCAAATCTTATGGCTACAGTAATCGATGATAATGAACGTAAGGAATATGCAAAAATTATCAATAGTAGTAATGATCATTTGTTACAATTAATCAATGATATTCTGGATATTGCAAAAATTGAAGCCGGAACGTTAACTTTCATAGATTCTGCAACAGACCTAAATAGTCTTTTATCTGAGATAGAGCTTTCATCTCAGCTCAAATCTACAAATGATATAGAAATTGCTTTTACTGAAAAGCTACCACAATGTACCATCATGATTGATCGAATACGGTTATCGCAGGTAATAACAAACCTTATTAACAACTCTATCAAATTCACCGAAAAGGGATATATTCATTTTGGATATCAACATGAAGATCAAGAACTTTATTTTTTTGTTGAGGATACAGGTTTTGGTATAGCACAGGGGAAAAAGGAAAAAATATTCGAACGCTTTGTAAAGTTAAATGATTTTGTACCAGGAACAGGTTTAGGACTCTCTATCTGCCAAATGATAATTAAGAAAATGAAAGGTGTAATCGGCGTTAATTCAGAAGAGGGCAAAGGTTCAACATTTTGGTTCAGGCTGCCCGATTCAATAATTATACAAAACAATGCATAAATCTATCATAAAATAATTCTCTTCCTGATCAGATTGAAATTTAACACCATCTTTGTCTGAAATCATAAATGCGTGTTATATCTTTGCACCTATTATTTTGACATGGTTCCGCGGAATTGTGTTACTATAATCTGTGTGTAGGTTTATATTTGCTTCATTTTGTAAATACAAACCCAAAAGGACTCGCAATCTGCCAAAATGGATTGTAAACTCTAACATGCTGAATGCATGATTCTTTTAATTGTTTTTTAGTAAAAACCAACAAACGTATTATGTCAACAAATTCAAAATGGATTAAACTATGCGTTTTAGTCGCATTATTTGGGGGTATTGGTACAGATAAAGCAGCAAGTAGAGATTACTTACCGTCCGTTAAATCTGTTCAACAAAGCAACAAGCTAACCGGTTTAGTAAGTGATGAGTCCGGTCCGATTGCAGGAGCCTCAATAGCGATTAAAGGAACGTCAAATGGAACAATCTCCGACGCCAACGGAAGATTTTCATTAGAAAATTTGAAAAGAGGTTCAGTGCTTGTTGTATCATTCATAGGATATGCAAGCCAGCAAATTACTTGGAATGGACAAAGCTCTCTAAACATTAAACTCTCAAGTGATACTCAAAACTTGGATGAAGTTGTGGTTGTAGCTTATGGTACTGCTAAGAAGTCATCGTTCACCGGATCAGCCAGTGTGGTCAAAGCAGAGCAGATGGAAAAAATTTCCGGTTCTGGTTTTACGGAAGCATTGCAGGGTATGAGTGCCGGCGTTAGTGTTGTAAACAATGAGGGTACGCCAGGATCCGAATCACGTATTCAAATACGTGGTATCAGCTCAATGTCTGGTAATACGACGCCGTTGTATATTGTTGACGGCATGCCTTATGATGGAACACTTACTTCCATTAACCCGTCCGATATCGAATCAATGACTGTATTGAAAGATGCTGCTGCGTCTTCACTTTATGGTTCACGTGCTGCCAACGGCGTTGTGGTGATCACAACAAAAAAAGGTAAACAGGGTAAGCCTACCGTTAGCTTCCGTGGTGCCTGGGGAACATCAGATCTGGCTGTTCCACATCCCGAAAAAGCCAATCCATATCAACATTTGCTTAATTCATGGCAGGCTATCTACAACGACCAGTATTATAAATATGGTAAAACTTCTCAAGTTGCAGGTGATTATGCATCGGAAACTGTACTTTCGCACTCTGTCAACGCCCGTACAAATTCGGCTGGAGAAACAGTATATGTAACGCCTTTTAGGAATATGGATCCAACCAAATATGTTTTGCATGACGGGAACGGCAACGCTTATACGAATCCGGATTTGCAAATGGTTTGGGACAAGAGCGACTGGGATTGGTATGATGCTGTTTATAGTAAAAAACTTCGCCAGGATTATGGAATCGACTTGAGCGGTTCGAGTCAGGACGGCAAGACACAGTATTTTACTTCACTCGGCTACCTTGACGATAAAGGATATTCAAACAACGATTATTATAGGCGTTATTCTTTCCGTGCAAATGTAAATTCACAAATTAATAACTGGTTGTCAATGGGTGGAAGTTTGGCATACAGCTATGCACGTAAGCATGCTTATGGTAATGTCCGTGCCTTGGTTTTCAGTAACACCTTGAATTCACCGTATCTGCGTAATACAGACAATACAGACTGGGAATATTCGCAAAAAACCGGTGATCGCGTATATGATTATGGGACAAACAATGCTAACTTTTTTGGTATACATCCTGTTAATCACGGCGATTATTGGAATAATCCGAACAATGAAGACTTCGACAGCTTTGAATATAATACAACGGCTGCTCAGTATTATGCTGAGGTTAAGTTACCCTATAATTTCAAGTTTAAGACGGCTGCAAGTTTAGACGATAATATTGAAAACAAATACTCCTATGGTTCAGCGACGCAAGGCGACGGCCAATTGGCCCCTTATGGTGTCACAATAAAGACTAATGGAGGTACTGCGGGGCGCACAACATATAAGACGACATCATTGACATGGAATAATTTGCTTACTTGGGACAAAACCTTGGGCGATCATTCAATCAATGCGATGTTAGGTCAGGAGTACTATCACTTCAATCAGCAATATAACTATGGTTATGGTGAAGGTATTATGCAGATGGATCAATTTGAACTCTCATCAACCACTACAAATTGGGCGGTTAGTTCAAATCGTATCCGTTATGCATTACTTTCAATGTTCGGGAAAGCCGATTACAACTACCAGAACAAATACTACTTGTCGACATCGTTCCGTCGTGATGGTTCTTCTCGATTCAGTAAAGATAATCGTTGGGGAACATTTTTCTCAGTAGGTGGTTCCTGGCGTGTTTCCAAAGAAGCCTTTATGAAACCAACCAGTTCTTGGTTGGATAATTTAGCTTTACGTGCCAGTTATGGTACCTCAGGTAATGATAAACTTTACAAACGCAACTCCGATGGTTCTACAGGCGATGAAATATGGTATGCTTATCAGGCATATTATTCTTCTGACAATCTTTATGGTTCATCGGGTTATCGGCCATCAACTATTGCTACACCAACCTTGAAATGGGAGAGCAATAAACAGTTCAACGGTGCTATCGACTTCAGTCTATGGACTCGCGTAAGTGGTACGGTAGAGTATTATACACGTAACTCTTCAGATTTGTTGTACTATAAGGATCTTCCTTTATCAGCACAGATAGGGGAGGCAACAGGTATCAATACAAACCTTGGGAATGTTCGTAATCAAGGCTTTGAAATGACATTAAATATTATCCCGGTTCGTACAAAAGACTTACAATGGAATATTGATGTTAACTTCTCTACTTTGAAAAATGAAATAACTTATCTGCCCAGTGGCGCATTTAACTATTCTAATCGTTCAGCTGGATATCGTATGCAAGAAGGTAAGTCATTATATGAATTTTATATGGCAAAAAATGCAGGGGTCAATCCGGAGAACGGAAACATGCGTTATTATATTAAAGACGGTAATGGAGGTTGGAAAACTACTGAGAAATATTCGGATGTAACGACAGCCGACTATCAATGGGGCGGAAGCGCTATACCAAAGGCTTTTGGTTCAATTACGAACACAGTTAAATGGAAGAGTTTTGATGCATCAATGATGTGGTATGCATCATTTGGATCAAAAATGTTTGATTATGTATATTGTGAAAACACAGCCGTACGTAACGGTGTAGGCGTTGTTCAGGATCTTGTTGAGGGCAAAGTATGGACAAAACCAGGCGACAATGCCACATTCCCTCGTTGGTCGGCTGATGATTATTCTAGTACACGTAAAACTTCTGATTTTTATCTGTTCAACAACGATTATATTCGCCTCAGAAATCTTACGTTTGGATACACTGTTCCAAAAGTATGGCTTAACAAGATCGGTCTGTCTCATGTCCGTTTATATTTGAGCGGTGACAACCTTTTGACCTTTGGTACGGCAGCAAGTCACCACGACGATCCGGAAACAGGTCTGATTGGTAACAACTATAATGGCAACGCGAATAGCGATAATGGTTACCAAACGGCAAGACGCGTATTCATGGGTGGTGTTCAAGTTTCATTTTAATTAATAAGTATTCCTATGAAAAAGATATATAAGACTATTCGATTATTACCTGTTGCTTTATTGGTTGTAGCATTCAGTGGGTGTAATGACCAGTTGACTACAGAAGATGCACAGAAGGTTTCTTCTGAAACAGTACTATCCAGTACGGTCGGATTGAATATGGTCCTCAATTCAGCATATCACTATTTACTGATGGATGGTACAAATGGCGGATCAAGCCAGAACACGGCTAGTTATGCTGGAGTAGCAGGGCTGGCTATGCATTACGATATTTGTGGTGCCGATATTTTGAGTACAACCAACTATGGCGGGTCTGCAGAAGACTGCTACAAGTATTTGCAAGATCGTACTATGTCTTCGGGCAGTTATCCTCAACAACTTTGGTCGATGATGTATCAGGTCATTAATGAGTCAAATACGATTTTGGATGCCATTCCTTCGGCAACAGGAACCGATGCTGAGAAGAATGAGATTAAAGGTCAGGCTTTAGCCATGCGAGGCATTGCCTATTTCCATCTGATCATGAACTTCCAGCAAACTTATGCTGTGGCCAAAAATAAACGCGGTGTGATTCTGCGCACATCCTCAACGGATGATGAAAGTAAAGGATTTTCGACCGTTGAAGAATGCTATGCTCAAATATTAAGCGACCTGATTTCAGCCAAGAGTACCTTGGCGAACTATAACCGTGATGAAAAATGGCGTATTAACGCAGATGTAGTATCAGGAATGCTGGCACGTGTATACCAGGTTATGGGCAATTGGCAAAGTGCATTTTCAGAAGCCAGTAACGTTTATTCAAAATACAGTGCATTGATGAGCCAGGAAGAATGGTACAGCGGTTTCGATGGACTGATGGCAGGCGGATGTAAAGAATTAATTTGGGGCGTTAAATACACCAACTTAAGCAATATCAGTTCAAACGTTCAGTTCTGTTACTGGTATAATCAAGATCCGAGTTACGGCGAAGGAATGGAAGAAGGACCTGTATACAATTTTATTAACTTGCTAGTAGATCAGAAATATGTAGATCTTTTCGACAACACCGATTATCGCGGAACAAAGTGCGAGAAAACAACTAACGTTACCGACAATGATGAAAAAGGCGTGATGTTTTGGCATCGTTCGGCTAATTCAAGCAAGGAAACTAAAGCACGTTGGGCTTATAACAAACTGAAGACTT
The DNA here is from genome assembly GCA_028707405.1 of Parabacteroides sp. GTDB lineage: Bacteria > Bacteroidota > Bacteroidia > Bacteroidales > Tannerellaceae > Parabacteroides. The sequence continues at coordinate 5,991 of JAQWBH010000056.1, forward strand.
ATGGCGATGGCGGAGGAGCGAAGCAATCGCATGCTTACAATATCGATTTTCCACTGATGCGTGGTTCGGAAATGCTGTTGATTATGGCAGAGGCCGAAGCAAATTTAGGTAACTCTGCTCAGGCGTTGACTTATTTGAACACTTTGCAGGCAGCTCGTAACGCACAACTTACAATAGTAACCGAGAAAAGTGCGCTGTTGGAAAAGATATATGTTGAACGCCGTAAAGAGTTATTAGGAGAAGGCGTTACCGGACTTTACGACTTATTGCGATTACAGAAACCTCTCGTTCGTTATGGAGCTACAACCACAAATCCAGCTGGGCATTTTGCTTCAGGACTTGTCAATCTTGAAGGCTACGACGGAACAGCAGCTCAACCGATGGGAACTATACCGGCAAACGACTATCGTTTTATTATGCAAATTCCGCAGTTGGAAATATCTAACAACAGTGCTATCAGTGAGGCTGATCAGAATCCATTCAATGGGCAATAATTATTGATTACTGAATGATATATGCAAAGAGGGTGCCTCAGAACGATGCGCCCTCTTTTTTTGCCCTTTCTTTAATTAGGAAATAGCACTATTTCTGTATGAAGTGCAAAACGGCGTTTAGATCAAAGGTGGATTTCTAAAGGTCCTTTTCACTAAAGCAATCCAAAAACCATTAACATTTCAAATCTATAAGAGAATTTACCATTTTATGGCCATTGAAAATAAAGAGATAGCGTATCTTCGTCGCAGATTCGATAGCAAATGAACAAACAACTATTTATTTGGATAATTGTGTGCCTGAACGGAGTGGAATATGTACAGGCCCAATGGACAAAACAAGATTCACTATGGCTTCATAACATTCTTTCAGGAAAAGAGAAGATTAAATTGAACGAAGAAACCCTTAAGGCTATTGAATCGGGATCTTTTATCAACAATGAGTCTAAACCGTCAGGAGCAATGCGGATGGCCCCTAAAAGTGATCTTCCCATCTCAAAAGATTTTTCCGACTATATTCAACCTAATGACACGACACATCGCAAAATAGCGCTCAAAGATTTGCCTCCTCAAGTTTTTTGGCAGTACAATCCACCTATTAAAATTAAGGGAGTGCCTGCTTTTGAGAATATTCCTGTTTATCGCTATTCGCCGCAAGGACAAGTCACTTTTAGTATAGCTGATCTGACCAGTCGCAAAAAGCATGTGCACGATCGAAATGTCAAACGTGACGGGACGTGGAAAGGGTATAATAATTTACCGACGCCAGATGTTATCAGCAAACGTAAAGCTTATACTGGGCAACATCCAGAAGCAACTTTTCATCCTCAAATAGCGAAGAAGGATACTATTTTCACAAATAAAAACGACACTGCCTTTACTAATAAGAAGGACAGTGTCATTATTTCTAATCAAAAGGTTATTCCCACTCCGGAGGATCCTGATGCATCAAATTCTTTACAAAGAAGTCGTTGATACGGTGTAATTCGAAGTTACCTCCCAAATTGTGAGTTTTTCCTGGTAGATAAAGTTGTTCAAAGTTTTTGTTCGCTTTCATCAAAGCACTAACCACTTGCAGTGTTGAGGCCGGATCGACGTTATCGTCTAATTCCCCATTAATAAGCAGAAGCTTCCCTTTCAGGCGCCATGCGTTATCAACATTTGACGATTCACTGTACGACTTGTCTATCGGATAGCCCATCCATTGTTCATTCCACCAGATCTTGTCCATCCGGTTATCATGACAACCGCAAAGAGCTACAGCCGCTTTATAGAAGTTGTTAAACCATAGCAGAGCTGCCATTGCATTTTGACCGCCTGCCGACCATCCATAAACGCCGACGCGAGTCGTATCCATATAATTATACTTATCAGCGGCTGCCTTAATCCAGGCAATACGATCTGGATATCCCGCATCTTTTAGGTTTTTCCAGCAAACATCGTGGAAGGCTTTAGATCGATTACAAGTACCCATTCCGTCAGACTGTACAACGATGAAACCCAGTTCAACCAGCTTCACCATCAAATGGGATTCAGGTATAAAGTCTTTTGTTACGCTCGAATCATGGGGACCGGCGTAGATGAATTCTACAACCGGATAAGACTTGGAACTGTCGAAATGACTCGGGCGATAGATGTTGCCCCAGATATCTGTCTTACCGTCTCGTCCTTTAGCGCAGAACACTTCGGGCATTGTCCAACCTTCACTTACGATTTGACTAATATCGCATCTTTGAAGAATGGCAATTGTTGATGCATCCTTTGTCCGTTTCAGTTGGCTGACAGGAGGTAAATCGGGACGAGAATAGACGTCTGTAAAATATTGTCGATCTGTTGAAAAAGAGACCCGATGATTCGCATTTTCGGGTGTCATATCTTGGAAGCCTGTTCCATCCAGATGGATACGGCAATAGTGCAGATTGTATGGATCTTCGCCTTTATTGAAGCCGGAAGCCATGAAATAAACCATCCGATTGGATTCATCTACATAATCTACTCTGCGGACAACCCATTCTCCTCGAGTCACCTGTTGTTTGACAGTTCCTGTGATCCCATCAATCAGATAAAGATGACGCCATCCGTCACGTTCGGATATCCATAGGATCTCTTTGCCATCGTTTAAATCGTAACGGAAATTATTATTATAATAGATAAAAGTCTTTGTTTTTTCGTCGACCAGATGTCTGATAGTCCCATCAACGGCATTCACTTCTCCAACAATATATCGCTGATGACCACGCTGATTAAATTCGAAAGTGAAAGCACGGCTGTCATTACGCCATCCTGTCAGGTACAAAGCATATTGATTCTCATAGAGAGAGGCGTCAACAGAAATCTGTTTACGATTAGCCACATCAAAAAGAACAGGAGATGCAACAGGTAGTACATCACCGGGTTTCGCATAGTTACGCCATTGAAGGATTGGCTGCTTCTGTGTGGAAGGGCTCGATTCGATTAGAGGAATACGACGTTCGGTGACGTCGTGTATTTTTAGTGTAGCCAGTTTTTTTGAATCAGGCGACCATATCAATGCTGTACTGTCGTAACGCAAATGAACTGTTCCATCCATCGAAAGAGCAAATTCTTCGATTTCACCTTTCTTGAGTTCGTGAGAGACATATACATTATTATCTTTTATATATGCTTTCCATTGTTTATCAGGAGAAACAACGGGCATTGGTGTTATCTTTGGGAACATCTCATAATAGAACTGCGGAGGTTCATCCTTGTTTAGTAACGAAGATTTCAACTGCTTGTCCTTTCCGGCAAAAGCAGCAAGCCCTTTTTTGCTGGAAGATTTTTGTTGTTTGCCCGTAACAGCATTGACTAAGTAATAAAAATCACCGTTTTTTTCATGGTTTTTGTAATAGAAATAGTGAGTACTATCCACCCATATGGGATGGATAGCTGGTGAATAGACCCGGCTTGCGCATTTCATTGCGGTGTCTGCACGCTGATAATCGGCACGCGTAACCTGAGCGGACATATATAGTCCTGATAGCATAAAACCCGATATGATTATCGGGCTTATACGTGATAATAATGTTTTCATGTCATATTGTAATTGAATTATCTTCTACGACGGACACTGCGAACGGCTGAAGAACTCTCGCTCTTTTTTGCCTCAGGTTGTTTTGTCACTTTTAGTTTTGTCTCTTTGGCTGTTGAAGCCTTAACTCCACGTAAGGTCGCTGTGCTCTTCACTCTCTTTGCTTTCCCTGTATTGTTCGCCAATTGTGAAGAATCAGGTTTCAACCAAAGTGATTTTTCAAATGTTACCAACTGCCCTTCAATGCGATCCTGCTCGCGTTTCAAAGAATCAGGAGTTGGACAATAAGCCTGCAATGGCTGATTCATCAGATTTTGCGTTTTAATAATATCGCCTTTGAACATTCTCCGACGGAAATAGTCATCCATTGTAAATGTAATAGCATTATTAATGTTTGAAGTCATAATAAATGAATTTCGGATATACGGGCGCAGCTCTTCGTAGGGAATCCAAAACATACCCATCGTCGTTGTGCCTATATCACCATCAGAAGTTAAGATTGGACAGATTGCCAGAATTTTTACATCAAATATTGAGTTGTTCTGATCGAAATACCAGGCTTCTTTTACATAGTACGATTTAACATCGGCTGAAGGAATATCGCTGTCATTGACTACGAAAGTAGTATCTTTGCCTTTTGTTTGAACTTCATAGAAGATATGGAAACGATCCAACATATCTTTTAGATTCACCAGATGTTCGTTACTGAAATCTTCGTATCCATCCAAATATTCGTATGCATTAACCTTTCCTTCGCTTACCAGCTGAAAGAGGGTAGAAAAAAGGTTCATCTGCCCGTTCATAGGTTGCGTTGGATAGTATAGTGGTGCATTTTGTTCTTCTGTGAGATTAATCTGGCGATAGATGATTCTCATCCACCGAGCATTACCAATCTGTTGCGTCATACGTTCATTTAAATCCTGAGCTCTGACAGTTAAATCGGACATAGTTGCGTCTTCCTTTTCTTTGTCTTTTGCACGTTCGCCCCGACTGACTTCAGGAGAGCGGCGCTTAGTTTGTTGGGTCGTACTCTTGTTCTCCTGAGCCTGCAAAGGTATTGTCACCAGCAAAGCGGCAATCAATGATACTATATAATAAATGCGTTTCATATTTATAACTTTTAGTGAGCAGATTGATCTGTTCTACCATATTAATCAACAATTACTTCAATAGGCGAAATAGTACGATTCTTTCCATCAGGCCCCTTCACTGACACATGCGTGATATAAAAACGCTTGCCACGAGCTAAGCGACGGATATAATCCTTTTGACGCTGCGAAAATTGAGGGCCTTGTGCTACTTCTGGAATCACATTCCCCATCGAATCGTAGAACGTAAGTTCAAAGCTTAATACCGTAAACGGAACATTCAGTAGGTCATCATCAATGGCAGCAAGAATTCCGTTAGCTCCTACCAGATCCCGCTTAAGCAGCTTTCCTCCACGGAACTTCCGCATATTTCCATTCTGATCTTTGTATTCAATATAAGGCATTGGATCAGGCAGCGCGCGTACCCGAAAACTGCTTTTCGCCATTTCAACTGTTCGCCCGTCAGTCATCTTTGCCATTACTGAAACCACTGCATTTGTCCCAACAACTGAAGGACGAGCCTCCCATTGATCTCCTTTACGAACCAGAGTACCATTTGTCATCGTTGCTGTCACATTTCCACTTGGAACGCCCGGTACGGCAATACGTATAGGATTGGCAATGCCTGAATACAATACATTCATTAAAGTAGGAGCGACTGTAGCACTTGGTTCTGTCACAAAGTATTCGCTCGAGAACTCACGACGCATCATGCTGCCATCACTGCCAGGCATTTCAATATAACCTTTTACTGGATAAGTGCCCGGAGTACCGGCGATCGTGCTGAACATCCCGTTTGCACTGTATGGTAATGTTTTACCATTGACATATACGGTAGGACGCTTCGTAGAATCGACAGCCGATAATACTATTGTTGCCTTGTACTGACTGCCTCGCATGACAATCTGGCTTTCAGGAATAACCTGAGCTGTTATCTGATTCACTTTATAGTCACGAACATCTACACTACTCAACAAATTCGACAGGACTTCGCCTTCGGCATATCTTATATCGTTTTGTAATTTGGTAAGCAGGGTAATTGCTGCTGCTACAGGCATGTTTTCAAATAGAGCTTCTTCCCAGTTGCGAGTATTAATCCCGCCTTTGCGAGGAGCTTTCGTTGATAGACTGGCCTCAATCACATGCAACTTAGCTGTATCTTCAATCATTGATCCTAGCATTTCACGATAGGAATCGATACTTAAGCGCAGCTTTTTCCCTTGGCCGGACACCGGCGACAACATTACGCGTGAAGCTGCCTCCAAGTCATCCTTATGGTCAATATTATTCACGTCTCCCTTTTTCCCATCAGCAATCTTTACAATCTTCACCTTTAGTTCCTGTACGAAGCTAAACAAGCTATCGGATGCATTTTGTACCGTCTTCCCTTTTTCATACCACACACGGACCTTTTCAGGATTGGTTTGATAATAGGCTTTCAGTTCATCTGTGACAATCTTGTTTCGCTTTGTCGTATTCGCGAGAGAAGTTCGCAAGCTGTTTTCTACCAATTCAAAACCATCAAGTACTTCTGACGACACATTAAGTGCCATCATAGCGATGAAAACCAGATACATCAGGTTTATCATCTTTTGACGAGGCGAATTGGGATTATTTGCTATTCCTGACATAGTTGCTTACTTCATTGGATTATTGTTATACGGTGCCTGATGATAGCCATAAGGCGGATATTGCGGTTGTTGATAATTATTAGGCTGCGGTTGTTGATATTGTGGCTGTTGCGGTTGCTGAACGGCAGTGGTGTAACCCATATTTACCGTCATAGCCTGAAGCAAGCGGGCATAAACTTGATTAAGATCAGCCAGTTGATGTGTCATTTTTTCTGTCTCATTGCGAAATACAGAACTGTCGACTACAGAACCGTCATACATTTCACGAATACGATTCAATCCCCCCGTAATATGTTCGAGGGATTCGATTTGCGAACTGATGCTCTTTAGTTGTATCTCATAAATAGTATTCAAGCCGGAAATATTACGATTAAGTAATTCCATCTGTTGAACATATCCACGTGAATTCTGACTCAATCCTTCCGAATTATCAGTGATGTTCTTGTATGAAGTGAGTAATGTGTTAGAGATATTAGCCAGCGAATTTGTAGCATCGCTAAAATGTTGCATATTATCTGACAATCCAGAAAGCTGGTCCAGATATTTTTGTGTAGCATCCGTCAGTTCCGCCATCTTCGAAATCTGATCGGCAGCGCCGCTCAGTTTTTTGATACTTTCCGATAAATTTTTAGTATCTTCTTCACTTACATTGAGCCCCAGCTCAGCAATACCATTTTTCACTTTTGTATCAGTCGTAACCACTCCTTCAACTCCGGCAATATTTATTTTTGGATGACCGGATATATTATCATCCACCATATTATCCGATGAATTAATTGTAGAATCAAGACTGGTTCCCGTAAAATCCGGACGATCCATTGGGTTCTTTGATTTTAATACAGGAAAAACATCTTCCCAGTGATATTCACTAAACGGATGTTCGAAGGCCGAAACAAAGAAAACAATAGATTCGACTGTCATGGCAATCATTAATATCTGATTGGCGTATGGCAAATGTAAAATTTTAAACATTGCACCCAAGATAACAATGGATGCCCCCCAACTATAAGTATAATTCAGTACTCGGCGACCGCGTTCGCTAGCCAAGTACATCTCAAGACGATTCTTATATATTCTATATTTTCCCATGATGTTTGTATTTCTTTTTATGCCGTGGCTTTAAAACCACTTAAATGCTTTTATTACTTATTTTTCCCTTTAGCTTTTGAAAAACCTATCTGAGTCCTTACACAGCGGAACCCGATGTACGAACGAGTCTCGTTCTGAAACTCAAATGTACGCATATCCGAACGGATAAATTGAGCAACATCCTTCCATGAACCGCCACGGACGACTTTTTTCTTCATGGCATATGGATCTTGTTTTGCTGCATTGTACTGCAAGTCCGGATTCATATCATTCATCTGGCTTGGTCCTGATTCTGAATAAGAAGTTGAAGTCCATTCAGCCACATTCCCAGCCATATCATACAAACCAAATTCATTAGGAGCAAACGAGCCGACGCGAGAAGTGATCAGGTGTCCATCTTCTGTATAATTACCTTTGCCTGGCTTGAAGTTTCCCAAAAAGCAACCCTTACTTTCCAAAGTGTTGCCCGCCCATGGATATTTTCTGTCGTTTTTACCTGTACGCGCAGCGTATTCCCACTCACCTTCTGTTGGAAGTCTGAATGGTTCAATTGTTTGCCCGGCAGGCAGATTTAGAGATTCTTTAAACATATTGGTACGCCATACACAAAAGGCAGTTGCCATTTCCCAAGAAACGCCGACAACAGGATAGTCATCATAGCCCGGATGAGAGAAATACATACGCAGATAGGGTTCGTTATAAGCATTCTTAAAATCGTTTACCCAACAAGTCTCGTCAGGATAAATATTAATAATACGGGTATTTAGAAAATCCCACGGTCCGCTAAGCGGGCGGGTAATTGTTTCGTTAACCACCTTTCCGTCTTCCGTGATATAAGCGGTATCCTTCGAAATCATAACTACTTCATTGGGATCCACTTTAATATCAGTATTACGTACGCGGTCATTTGGATTCAGCTGATTCTTTCTGAGTGCAGCTGCTGTGTAATCATACCATTCGTACTTGAAATTCATTTGTTTTGGATCTATCTTTTTTTCGCCTGTTACCGGATTTGTCGTATAGACACTTTCAATAGCGCGCTGTTCATCTTCGGTAGCACGTTTCCAAGGAATGGGTCTAGTCCAATCCAGATGTGGAGTGACGGGTTCACCATATTTATCTTCGGTGATTTTAAATAAATCATTGTCACCATAGGCAGGATCGGCTAAACGTTCGCGGATGATAGAGTCGCGCACCCAATAAACAAACTGGCGATATTTCGCATTCGTTATTTCTGTTTCGTCCATCCAGAAAGCATCAAAAGAAACCCCTTTGGTCTCGGGATTGAGTCCCCAAAGTGAATCTTTATCGGCAGGTCCCATATCGAAGGACCCTCTTTTAACCAAAACCATTCCATAAGGAGCTGGCTCGTTTATTGCTACCGAACGTACCCCTGTTACTTCTCCTCCATCGCCGATCAATGATCGACCACATGAAGCAAGTATAGTAACTGCCGTAAGCACTAATAATACTTTTTTCATATACCTATAATATACGTACACTTTTATGTCTGTTTTTCCCTGCTTTTGTTTTTTGCAACTTGATCTGATAGTTAACCATTAACTCATGGCTTCCGGAGCTACCTTTCAAGATAGGTGAAGTTGGAAAATCGTAAGCATATCCTACCTGAACATTTCCAAACTTAGCTCCTACTAAAAATATTACCGCTTCATTCACACGCCAGGAAAGTCCTCCTATAAACATTTTGTTATAAAGTAACCGGGCTGTAATATCCGCCTGGAAACTCTGCATATCTGTTTTAAGGAATACAGACGGTTGTAATTCAAACAACGGATTGTTTAGTTGAATATTGTATCCGGCCGTTAAATTGTATGTGCTGTTTATAAACGTACTCGAATATTCATTTAATTTAATTTCCGGTTGTGTAATATGTGTGATACCAAAACCTGCATACAGGTTCTTATGAGTATAATAGAGCCCGAAGTTCATATCCATCGACATCCCACTTACCTGTTCCTTGGGAATTGCTTCATCTTCCGACTGAAAATAGTCGGAAGAAGGATAGTACACTTTCGTTCCATCGAATGACTGGTTTACCAATCCGATTTGTAATCCAATACTTAATATTCCACCGAACAATTTTTGTTTATAAGCATATTGCCCTGCTACATGTGTATTTTGGAAAAGTCCGATTCCCTCAGTAAACACTGTAAGTCCTAATCCATTATTTGTTTTTCCAAGAGAGAAAGGCATATCAGCGGTAATAAAGAACGAACGTGGAGCCCCTTTGATGCCAATCCATTGCAAGCGATCTATGGCAAACAGATTCATCGTCCCCGATGAACCGGCATAGGCGGGATTATAGTAGCCCATAGCAGCAAAGTATTGACTCAGCTGCGCATCATACTGTGCTCTGGCACTTGTTGCGTAGCTTATCAAAACTATAATAAAGAGGAAATATTTTTTCATCAATATTGATATCACTCAATCCCGGTATTATAACTGAACAACGTAATATGAAACGTAATTTTTATTGAGAAATTGTATAAGCTTACATTTATTTAATACATATGTAAATTTTATCCTTCGTTCATATCGTCATGGATTTTTACTCATAAAAGTAAAAAAGCGAAGTAAGGAGAATTTTATCCTTACTTCGCTTCTGTATAGTGTGTTATTTGCAAGCGTTTATAGCACATCAGTATTCTTCTTCATTAAAGAAAAAGTCCTCTTTACTTGGATAGTCTGGCCAAATATCTTCCATACACTCATATATTTCACCATCATCTTCAATTTCCTGCAAATTTTCAATGACTTCCAGAGGCGCGCCAGAACGTTGCGCGTAGTCAATCAATTCATCCTTGGTAGCAGGCCAAGGCGCATCTTCCAAATATGAAGCTAATTCCAATGTCCAATACATAGCTGTCAAGAATTAAGTTTGGCCACCTTATGATGGTCGAGTTATCTAATTTTTCGCAAAAGTATAATTTTATTTTTTAGATGCAAGTATTATCCCATATTATTTCTTTACCATTATTTTTTAAACATTCTTTACGAGCCATAATGAATAGATAATCAGATAGTCTGTTTATGAAAATTAATACCGGTTCTTCCACTAGTGAATCGGTAGCCAGGGAATAAATACGTCTTTCTGCCCTCCTGCATACCGTACGGCACACATGTGCTATTGCTGCCGTATGAGTTCCACCCGGAAGAATGAAGTTATGCATTTTAGGTAATTTTTCATCAATTCGATCAATTTCCTGTTCAATACGCGTAATGGTTTCTGGCATTACTCTGCTTTTTATTTTTAGTTCCGAATGTTCTTGATCAGTAGCCAAATATGACCCGATAGTGAACAGTTTATGCTGTACGAACAGTAAGAAATCCTTATCTGTCTGGTCTTCAATTTCTGTAATCAGTAGACCAATAAATGAATTTAATTCATCAATTGTTCCATAACTTTCAATACGTTTATCGGCTTTTGAAACACGATAACCTCCCACAAGCGATGTCATTCCTTTATCGCCGGTACCTGTATATATTCCACTCTTCTTCATATATCTCGCATTTTATTTATTATTGATTGATTAACGTAGAAACAAAAGTAAAAAATTATCTTTGACGACAAAAATAAACGTGTAAATTAATAGTAACCTCATGGCAAAAATTAAGTATTATGTAGTTTGGAACGGCTTAAAGACCGGAGTTTATGATAAGTGGGAAGATTGTAAGCAACAAGTGTACGGGCAAAAAGGAGCAAAGTACAAAGCCTTTGAGACGGAAGGAGAGGCCTTGGACGCCTATGCCAAAGGTTATGAATATTATCTGAAAAGTGTGGCTTCACCTAAAGCCATTTCGCGTCTTACAACTCCTGACGAATTTGCCGCACACCCTATTTTAAACAGTATTGTCGTCGATGCTGCCTGCAGTGGAAATCCGGGTGACATGGAATATCGCGGCGTATATCTTCCCACGAAGCAAGAAATATTTCACCTTGGTCCGATGAAAAAAGGAACAAATAATATCGGTGAGTTTCTGGCGATTGTTCATGCACTTGCATTGCTTAAGAAGAATAACAGTTCGTTGCCTGTTTATTCCGATAGCCGTAACGCAATCAATTGGATTAAGAAAAAGAAGTGCAAAACGCTGCTAGAAAGATTGCCGGAGAACGAACCTATATTCGATTTGATTGAACGAGCTGAAAAGTGGCTTACCACAAATACTTATCCCAATCAGATCATCAAATGGAATACGTCAGAATGGGGCGAAATTCCCGCCGATTTTGGAAGAAAATAGAACCCCTAAACGTCTATTACAAACATAAAATGCCAATAATACCACCTGCTAAGAGAGCGACACCAAGGACCGCATAGAAAATACGGGCTCCTTTGCGACCGAAGCGCCTGACAAACATCATCACACCCTCGCTCTCAAAATACCAGTTAAAATTAAAGGCAGCAGCAACAAGAGAAAATACACCCATAAGGATGAATATCACAAAAAGAAAATAAATTGTTGGATCCATTTTAATCAATTGTTACAGTCCGCGATCCGTCAGCATTTTCTTCTATGTTGACATTGACTACATCTCCTGGAAGCAATTCTTCAATTTTTTCCGGCCACTCGATGAAGCAGATCGCACCGCTGTAGAAGTAGTCTTCTGTACCGATATCTTCAGCCTCACTTAGTTTATTGATACGATAGAAATCAAAATGGTAAATAAGTTCGGCTGTTGATTCGCTGCGATATTCGTTGATAATAGCAAACGTCGGACTGTTGATGACATCTGTCACGCCCAGTTCTTCGCAGATCGCTTTAATAAATGTAGTTTTTCCAGCGCCCATCTTCCCGTAAAATGCAAAAACGGTACGGTCATCCATACTAGCAATAAACGCTTTTGCTGCTTGATGTATTTCACCTAAATTGTCAATCTTTATCGTTATCATAATCCTTCTAGTTTGTAACGGTGCAAAGATACTGCAACTCTTTTATTCTGCGAGCATAAAATCCAATTGTTTCTTTTCTAAGTTTGCCTGAGCTATTTTAACCGAAAGGGTGTCGCCGAGTCTATATGTCTTTTTTGTGCGGCGACCGACCAAGCAATAATTTTTCTCATCATAATCGAAGTATTCACCTGTCAGATCGCGGATTGGAACGAGACCTTCGCATTTGTTTGCAATTAATTCGATATACAATCCCCATTCGGTAACGCCACTGATTACACCATCAAATACTTTGCCAATCTTGTCGGCCATAAATTCCACCTGTTTGTACTTTATCGAAGCTCGTTCAGCATTGGCCGCCACCTGCTCCATTTCTGAGCAATGGTCACAATACTCTTCATACTTGGCTTTATTAACGCTACGACCTTTTTCCATATAACGTTCCAGTAATCTGTGAACCATCATATCAGGATAACGGCGGATAGGAGATGTGAAATGTGTATAATAGTCAATAGCTAACCCGTAATGACCGACATTCTCTGTTGTGTAGCGTGCTTTTTGCATGGAACGGATAGCCAGCGTCTCGACCAGATTTTCTTCGGGCTTGCCCTGGACATTATCTAGGAGTTTATTAATGCTCTTCGACATATCCGTTTTTGATCCTATCAGTTTCAGCTTATAGCCAAAGCGGCTAATAAAGTTCGAGAAATTTTCTAACCTTTCGGGATCCGGCTGTTCATGGATTCGATAAACGAATGTCTTTTTTGACTTTTCCTTTGGCACTTTTCCAATTGATTCGGCTACGGTCTGATTTGCCAGCAGCATAAATTCCTCGACCAGTTTGTTGGCTTCCTGAGCGATCTTTATGTATGTACCTATCGGTTTCCCCTTTTCATCAATATCGAATTTTACTTCCGAACGTTCGAAACTGATAGCTCCATGTTTGAAACGACGTTCGCGCATTTTTTTTGCAAGTTCATTAAGTGCAAGAATCTCTTCTTTGCAGTCACCTTCACCCGTTTCGATCACACTTTGCGCTTCTTCATATGTAAAGCGGCGATTACTTTTGATGACTGTACGTGCAATATGTGATTTCTGTACATCGCCATTATTATTCAACTCAAATATGGTGGAGAAACAAAGTTTTTCTTCATTTGGGCGCAGTGAACATATTTGATTACAAAGGCGTTCTGGTAACATCGGAACGGTTCGGTCCACCAAATATACCGATGTGGCACGTTTATAAGCTTCTTTGTCGATCATGCTTTCAAATTTTACGTAATGAGTTACATCCGCAATATGTACACCCACTTCCCAGTTGCCATTATCTAGTTTGCTTGCCGAAAGAGCATCATCGAAGTCTTTTGCATCTTTCGGATCGATAGTGAAAGTTGTCACATTCCGAAAATCTTCGCGTTTACTAATCTCTTCAGTAGGAATTGTATCTGGAATTTTATCAGCTGCTTTCTCTACATTTGTCGGATATTTGTATGGTAAATCAAATTCGGCAAGAATAGCATGCATCTCGGCATTGTTTTCACCTGCTTTACCTAATATATCAATGACTTCTCCTAATGGATTCTTCGCTTCTTCTGGCCATTCAATAATCCGAGCCACTACTTTGTCTCCATTCTTTCCACCTTTCAGTTTGTTTTTCGGGATGAATATATCGTTCGCTAATGTTTTACTTTCGGTAATCAAGAATGCAAAACCTTTAGTTACTTGCAGCTTTCCGACAATTGTCCGGTTCTTACTTTCCAAGATTTCTATCACTTCTGCCTCCGGATCTGCATTTCTTCGTTTTGCCAGGAGTTGCACTTTTACCTTGTCGCCGTCCATGGCATGTCCTGAATTACGCTCGGCTACAAATACCGGTGTTCC
>JAQWBH010000361.1 GCA_028707405.1 Parabacteroides sp.
TGTTCTAACGATGTAAACACATATTCTTTACTGTTTGCAAAATGAATTTCTTTTAATACATCGGTAAACGAAATGCCTATATATTCATTTAATGCTTGGGGAGTTATGTTCTTTAAGCCTTCCTGCAAAGAATAAAATGTCGTGTCTCCATAGTTGATGCTTAAGATTTCATTGATATGCATCCCCTGTGGGAAATGAGGAGCTAGAAATTTAAGTGAGTTTTCCCCCTTATATTTTATATACGCACTCAGAAAATTTTCTGCGGTTTCATTTTTCTTTAAACCATCACTTGCCACCAGATAAACCTTTTCCACATCCGTGCAATTTGTATATTGTTCTACCATATCCGTAGTTTTTATAGCTTTTTCCAACTCACTATTATCGTCATATTCGACAGAGGGTAATGTTTTAATTGCGTTATCTAAAAACACAACTTTATTGCTAATTATTGAAGCTGAATCCGTTTCAAAATCAATTTGTTTAAGCATACGTACCCAATACATAGCCCTTTCTCCGGGAACAATGATATGAATTGGCTGGTTTTCTTCTGAAAGTGGCCGTCCGGATTCTGCGTAGGAAAGGATAATCTCATGATTTTCCAAGATCTCTTTGGGAACCGCTATGGAGTATTGATCTTTTGCAGTAAATCGAATGGTTGCAAAATCACTTTGGCTCTTTTCGTATTTTTTTAAGAGAGTATTCAAGGTTGGTCCCGTTGCATTTATTTTGACCTTCTCGCCATTGAACCTTGTGGCTTCAGCTTTTTCTGTTATACTTTCCATTTCCATTAATTCTTCTACTGAAACGGTAATATCTTCATCCAGGAGGCCTGTTATAACGATTGTTTGCTGTGCGTAATCATAATCGTCCGGAGTTGATTCTCCGCAGCCTCCTATTAATATGGTCATTGACAGTAAAACAAACAAAACTGTCCTGGCCGGATGTTTTAGCTTTCTATACATTTCCTCACCTGATATTAAATGCATTTATTATCATTACTGTTGCCTGCGCCTTTGTTGCATTGTCTTTAGGTCTAAAACTTCCGTCAGCGAATCCTGTAATGACACCGCTGTCAGCGAGTGCAGCTACAGATTCAACAGCCCAATCGGAAATTCCCGATTGATCTGTATAATTGCTTTTGACGGCTTCGATTTTCAAATTCAAAGCCCTTACTAACATACAAGCCATTTCTTCTCTGGTAATTTGTCTGTCGGGGAATACACAGCCTTTTGCATCTGCTTTGACAATGTTATTTACTACAGCTGTTGTCAGATAGTTCTTTGCCCAATGCACATCAGCGTCCGTTAGATTAGACGTATTATCTATAGGCAGCAACCCTTCCTTGATCATAGTTTTTATCAGGATTGTTACAAACTCCGCTCTTGTCACGGAATTGTCCGGTCTGAAAGTTCCGTCTGGATTTCCACATATAACCCCTTTGTTGACGAGTTTTGTGATGCTTGTTTCCGCCCAGTGTCCTTTAATGTCAATGAGATTATTTACAATTTTATTTTCCTGATCAGTCTTGTCCGGTTCGGTTGTACCAGTTGTTTCAGATGAATCTCCATTATTATCTTTGTTGTCTTTTTTTGTTCCTCCTCCATCAATGGGTACAGGAGCCGGATTCGGATCCTTATAATTCACGACAACATCCATACGGTAGATCCATTTTAATGAGTCAAAGGCATTGGCATTAATTTCATCTCCATCACTGTATTTTGATAAATCCTCCAGCCCGAAAAGCAAGCGGTATCGGG
Source organism: Parabacteroides sp. (assembly GCA_028707405.1). GTDB lineage: Bacteria > Bacteroidota > Bacteroidia > Bacteroidales > Tannerellaceae > Parabacteroides. The sequence goes on from JAQWBH010000361.1 coordinate 1,758, forward strand.
TGCAGTCATCCAAGTTATTATAGGTCAGATCTATATCATTTATTTCACCCCCATCTTCAGGAGCACCCATGTATCTTTGCCAATTGTCCGCGTAGGCTAGCATGGGTTCCACTCCCTGTTTTCCCGAAGCTGCCAGTTCCATGTCGTGGAACTTTACCTTTGTGCTGGAAGAACCCGCTTCCCAATTGTCACTAATCTTCATATTGGGGTAAAAATATCGGTCTTTTCCAAATAAATACTTATAACTGTATGTTTTGTTTGGAGATTTTCCATTGCCATCGGTACACCACACCCTGATCTGTGTCATATCTTCCGCATTTATGCCGCATTCACTTAAAAGTTCTTCTAGGTAAACACCTTTTGCAGGAGATGCGCAAGGTACAGGTAGACTATCTATAAAAGTATATGTTTCCGTGCTGCCATTCTTTTTAAAATAGTCATAGTCAAAGGTTTTTAATATTCGATAATCATTGCTGTCATAATCGCTGTATCTTATCCAAACCTCCAAGGTTTCTGCCGGATCACTGGATAAGGTTTTTGCGCTGACTTCAATTGGATTAACAAAGACGGAACAAATTAATATTGTAAAAATAAGCAGTATGTAAAATATTTTTTCATTACTAATGAGTTTATTTTTCATAGCCGGCCTCCTCTCATTCTTCTAGCATATACAGCTTTCCTGTTTTTGGGTCTTTATACACCGAGCCCAACCGTTCATAGCTGTTTTTGCCACCTTCACTTTCTTCAATACTGTCTTGAATCTCTTCAATTTGGGTCACATCACTTCCTTTCTCAATTTGAACCAATCGGCTCTCTTCCAGATCAACATTCCAGTAGATCACTAAGGAAAGCATCAATCCGCAAGCAAAAACCAACATGGCGTCAACGATATTGACAACTCCGTCCAAAGGATTTATTTCTTCTTCGTATGTCTTTTTACTACGCAGATTGCTGCTCCTTAATCTCGTCCGCATCTTTATATATCTCCTCTAAAATACCCTCCATTATTACCTCAATAGAAAGCATATCGCTTTCATACCATCGCTTGCGCAACCTGGATATAACAAATGCCACTCCTGCGGTTGCCAATCCTGCTACGGTTGCATCAAAGGCAGTCAGTAGTGAATCTGCCAAAGTTCTTGTATCGCCTTGACCCAAGGCTATTAAACCGGGCCCCAGTGGTATTAGTGTAGCCATCAGACCAATCATAGGACCTAGTCTGACGATTACATCAGTTACCGATACAATTTTGTGGTGACGCATCTCTTCATTTGAAAGAAGCTTTCTGGCAAGTGCATAGCCGGTAAAAGGGGATAAGTCTGCATTTTTCAGTAACTCCATAAATACTTTTTTTTGTGATTTCAACAGACCGCTGTCATTGATAATCGTTTGAAGCTGATTAATATTTTTGTCTTGTATCTTAGCCAGAAGATCTCCGACGTTCAACTTCATTTTTCTTCTAATAAAAATTATTTCGACAGTTATACTGCCTAGTTCAACCGTAACAATTACTATAAAAACAAGTAATACGATAATAGCCGGTAATTTTAACGATGCGGCAATTACATGCAGCGAACTGATAATTGATGATGAAGAAATCATCTTAAGCCACCTCCCGCCTGTCTTTTAGATAGCGAATTATCGCTCCAAAGAAATAGCAAATAACTAATAATACTCCTGCATATACGGTGAGGGTTTTATCAGTTTCCGGCATTGCCAGCGCTACTGCATCCTCTGATATTTCATAAATACGCCAGGGCTGCCTGCCGGATCCGTCTGCTACTAATAAACCGGTATCCCCATCAACGTTATCTGTCCCACCGCTGCTTTTATCCTTGTCACCTCCATTAATAATACATACTGCTGTTTTTTTACCATTGATTGTACTTACTTTGATAATTGCCTCTTCATCCTTTAAAACGGTAATGTTACCTTCGTTATCCACAGTAACTGCATCCGGATTATTTGAGCTCCAAGTTATTCTCTTGTCTACATTTTTATCATCTCCTTCAACGGTTGCTTGAAGCTTAAAGGTACTTCCGACTTTTAACTGCAACATTTTTTCGTTTAAAAATACATCTTTGGGTGGAGTTCCGCCAAGCATAATTTCTATAGAATGAATCCATTTTGCTGATCGGAAGGCGTTTGGAGTAAGTGCATCCGTTTGTCCGAAAACCAATCGATAACTGTTGGTAATGGTCATATCCTTAAAGTTGGGTTCTGTTCGGAATCTTTCCCAATGATCCTCCAAGGCAATGATAGTATCTACTTTTTTTGCATCAATTGTAGCTCCAAAAGTCGGGGCCTGGATATCCATGTCCCAGTGATCCGGCAAATTGGGATAGTAATAACGATTCATGTCCAGTAAATATGCTTTTGGTAAAGCCTGATACCATGTGTTTTTTACATCCTTGCAATAAAAGTAACAGGTTTCTATTGAATTGATATCAATGCCTGCATCCTCCAAAAGATATTCTAGCTTTACACCTCTGGCGGAATTCATCACTACGGCCGGCATTCTGTCAATCCAGGTGTATGCTTGTTGTACTTGGGGCATTTGCCCCAGATCTTTTCTTGTATAAACTTTTTTTATTGAATAGGGACTACCAAAATAGCCTACTTTTATCGTCAGGGTATCGGCCACAAGACCGGGATCACCGCTGCCCCTGCCGCTCTCATCATAAAAGACATCTATTTCTGAAGTATCAATTGCAGTTCCGCCATCGCCCGGGATATTTTTATTAATGGATTCCAAGATACTTTCGAAATCCGCCCGGCTGTTTAAAAATAATTCGATTTCATTTATATGTTTACCGTACGAAGAATTTACATCATCGTTAATATTTACTTGTCCGAAGCAAAGCCGGATTCCTGCACTATTATCTATTTTTGACCAGTCCAGTTCCGTGTCATGTCTTTTTTCTGAAGATTTTAAAGCCAGCAAGGGTGTAACTTCTATCTTATCGGTTATGGAATTTTCAGTGATATCGTTTTCTGCCCAGCTTGAGACAATAGAGGGATAATAATATCGAACAGTCTGAAGTAAATAATTACTGTTAAATGTTTTTGACCAACCATCGGAAGAT
>JAQWBH010000362.1 GCA_028707405.1 Parabacteroides sp.
TCAAAGCTTGAGATCCAAAAGATTGTACGTAATGGATTGGATTTGCTTTATAAGGAAATGAATTAATAACATTAAAATTTAGAATACATTGAAAGCGTTAAGGAATTACCTCAACAAGATTAAGCCAAACTTTGAAGAGGGTGGAAAGCTGGCAATGTTTCGTTCTGTTTTTGAAGGATTTGAGTCTTTTCTATTTGTACCAGACACAACTTCAAAATCAGGCGTGCATATCCATGACAGCATTGACTCAAAGCGTACTATGACTGTAGTTATAATCGCGTTGCTGCCAGCTTTATTATTTGGTATGTATAATGTAGGTTATCAGCATAACCTTGCAATTGGTGCTAATCCTGGATTTTGGATGACATTCATTTTCGGGTTCTTAGCTGTATTACCTAAGATCATTGTATCATATGTGGTAGGTTTAGGAATTGAATTTGTAGTTGCTCAATGGAAAAAGGAAGAAATACAAGAAGGATTCTTGGTATCAGGTATATTAATCCCGATGATTGTTCCAATAGATACACCATTGTGGATGATTGCAGTAGCTACAGCTTTTGCAGTTATATTCGCCAAAGAAGTCTTTGGTGGAACGGGATATAATATATTTAACGTAGCGTTAGTTACCCGTGCCTTTTTATTTTTCGCGTATCCGGCAGCAATGTCCGGCGATAAAGTGTTTGTTCGTACGGCTGATACTTTCGGAATTGGCGGCGGACAGATAGTAGATGGTTTCTCCGGTGCAACACCTTTGGGACAGATCGCAGTAGCTTCAAAAGATGCATTTAATGGTGTCGTTAATATAGTAGGACAACCTCTTTCTACGTGGGATGCATTTACAGGTTTCATTCCCGGTTCAATAGGCGAAACTTCGGTTATAGCTATATTGATTGGTGCAGTTATCTTACTTATTACTCAAATTGCAAGTTGGAAAACAATGATTTCTGTATTTGTCGGTGGCGCATTCATGTCGTTGATTTTTAATGCTATTGGTACTACTGTATCAATGCAAACATCTATGCTTGATCAGATCTGTCTAGGTGGATTTGCTTTTGGTGCTGTGTTTATGGCTACAGATCCTGTCACTTCTGCTCGTACAGAAACAGGTAAATATATCTATGGTTTTCTTGTTGGTTTGATGGCTATTCTTATTCGTGTTCTGAATCCTGGTTATCCGGAAGGCATGATGTTAGCTATCTTGTTGATGAACGTATTTGCTCCACTGATCGACTATTATGTTGTTGAAGCAAATATATCACGTCGTCTTAATCGTGTAAAATTAAATAAGTAAGGGAAATATGGCTACAAAGAAATTTAAATGTAAAGTATGTGGCTATGTCTACGAGGGAGACAAAGCTCCAGCTGTGTGTCCTGTATGTGGCGCTCAAGCTTCTGAATTTGAGGAGATAAAGCCTGAAAAGGCAAAGTTGAATACAAATAGTAACACATATACTATTATATATTCTTCTGTGATGGTCATTTTAGTTGCAGTGTTATTAGCATTCACATCACAATCTCTGCATAGTTATCAACAGAAGAATGCAGATAATGATAAGCGACAACAAATCCTTCGTTCCATTAATGTTACCGTTACTCCGGATGAAGCTGAAGCAAAATATGCGGAATTAATTAAGGAGGCCTTTTTGGTAAACGATAATGGAGAAAAAATAGATGGCGACGCTTTTGCGGCAGATGTAGTTAAAGCGGCTGCCGGACATAAATACCCGGTTTTTGTCGCGAATATCGGAAGTCAGAAAAAGTACGTTATGGCTTTACATGGTACTGGCCTTTGGGGGCCTATTTGGGGATATATATCTGTCGAAAAAGATGGGGATACAATTTTTGGTGCAGATTTTAGCCATCAAGGTGAAACTCCGGGCTTAGGTGCCGAAATAGCAAAGCCCGAATTTGGCAAAGAATTTGTAGGAAAAAAATTGTTTGTAAAAGGCGCTTTCAAATCAGTTGCTGTAGTAAAGCATGGAAAAAGTGTAGAGGGCCAAGATTATGTTGATGGTATATCAGGTGGTACTCTGACAAGCAACGGTGTAAACAACATGCTGTTCGATAGTTTAAGTGGCTACGTTAAATTTTTAACTTCTCTAAAATAACTAGAAATGGGATTATTATCAGAAAAAAATAAGGAAGTGTTGTTAGGGCCGTTGAGCATGAACAACCCAATTCTTGTTCAGATGTTGGGTATTTGTTCATCACTGGCTGTAACATCCAAATTGGAGCCGGCAATTGTTATGGGTGTTTCTGTAACAGTAGTTGTAGCTTTTTCAAATGTGATTATTTCATTGATTCGCCATTCTATTCCTAACCGTATTCGTATTATAGTACAGTTGGTAGTTTGTGCTGCTTTAGTTACGATTATCAGTGAAGTGCTGAAAGCATTTGCTTATGATGTCAATAAGGAATTGTCCGTTTATGTTGGTTTAATTATTACCAACTGTATTTTGATGGGGCGTTTGGAGGCATTTGCTTTAGGTAATGGGCCATGGGAATCTTTCTTGGATGGTATTGGTAATGGATTGGGATACGCTGCCATATTAATAATTGTAGGATTTTTCCGTGAAATATTAGGTTCAGGAACTTTATTTGGATTACATGTTATTCCACAATCATTCTATGATATGGGTTATGCAAACAACGGTTTGATGATTTTGCCGCCAATGGCTTTGGTCATCATTGCAGTGATTCTTTGGGTTCATCGTTCAAAGAACAAAGAACTACAGGAAAATTAATGAATCAAAACAAGTAAAGGATAAATAGAATGGAAGAATTATTAAGCACATTTGTCCGCTCAATTTTTGTAGACAACATGATTTTCGCATACTATTTAGGTATGTGCTCTTTCTTAGCTGTTTCCAAGAATGTAAAGACAGCCATAGGATTAGGAATGGCCGTAACGTTCATTCTGACATGTACGCTACCAATCAACTATATGCTTGAGACGTATGTATTAAAAGATGGAGCTCTGAGTTGGCTCGGTCCTCAATTCGCAGATGTTAATTTGAGTTTCTTATCGCTAATCATTTTTATTGCTGTTATTGCTTCATTTACACAGCTTGTAGAGATGGCTGTTGAAAAATTTGCTCCCGCATTATATGCATCATTAGGTATTTTCTTGCCTTTGATTGCTGTTAACTGTGCGATATTAGGTGGTTCTCTGTTTATGCAACAGAAGGCTTTTCCAAATATAGAAGTAGCAACAGTTTACGGACTGGGTTCTGGCGTTGGTTGGATGTTAGCTATTGTTGGTATGGCTGCTGTTCGTGAGAAATTAGCCTATTCAGATGTTCCCAAACCATTGAAAGGTCTTGGTATTACTTTTATCATTACCGCACTGATGGGTATGGCGTTCATGTGTTTTTCAGGTGTTAAAATTTGAGTATTAACGATTTAAATATCAAAAAGAAATGGTTTTATTAATGTCTGGCGAACTAACGATGATAGCTGGTGCGGTAGTTTTTTTATTAATGACACTTATATTGGTTATCGCGATATTGTTCGCTAAAGCTAAATTAGTACCATCAGGAAATGTTAAACTGATAGTCAATGGCAAAAAAGAAATTGAAACACCAATGGGTGGAACTCTGTTGAATGCATTGCAGGGTGGTGGTATTTTTTTGTCGTCTGCTTGTGGTGGTGGTGGCAAATGCGGACAATGCCGCGCACAGGTACTCGATGGTGGTGGTGAAATATTGCCAACAGAGAAAGGTTTTTTTAATCGTAAACAGATAAAGGATCACTGGCGTTTGGCTTGCCAAACAAAAGTAAAAGAAAATATGGCTATTCAGATTCCTGATTCTGTATTTGGTGTAAAAGAATGGGAATGTGAAGTTATATCTAATAAAAATGTAGCAACCTTTATCAAAGAATTTATCGTTGCATTGCCAAAAGGCGAACATATGGATTTTGTTCCGGGATCGTATGCCCAAATTAAAATTCCGGCATTCTCCATGGATTACAATAAGGATATTGATAAAGAACTGATTGGTGATGGTTACTTACCGGCATGGAATAAATTTGGTATTTTCACTTTGAAGTGTAAAAACACAGAGCCTACTATTCGTGCTTATTCGATGGCAAATTATCCGGCAGAAGGTGATCGTATCATGTTGACAGTTCGTATAGCTACACCACCATTTAAGCCGAAACCACAGGTTGGCTTCCAAGATGTAATGCCAGGTATTGCTTCGTCTTACATTTTTACATTAAAACCAGGCGATAAGGTTATGATGAGTGGTCCTTATGGTGATTTCCATCCGATTTTTGACTCGAAGAGAGAAATGATGTGGATTGGTGGAGGTGCGGGTATGGCTCCTTTGCGTGCGCAGATTATGCATATGACAAAAACATTGAACACAAGAGATCGTAAGTTGTCATATTTCTATGGCGCTCGTGCACTAAACGAAGTCTTCTACCTAAAAGATTTTCTTGAACTGGAAAAGGAATTTCCTAATTTTACTTTCCATTTGGCTCTTGACCGTCCGGATCCTGCAGCCGATGCAGCGGGCGTTAAATACACAGCCGGTTTCGTACACCAAGTAATATATAACAATTATCTGAAAGATCATGACGCTCCGGAGGATATAGAATATTACATGTGCGGTCCTGGTCCTATGTCGAAAGCGGTTGAAGGAATGCTAGATAATTTAGGTGTTGCACCTGAAATGTTGCATTTTGATAATTTTGGGGGATGATCCTAAATATAATATCTTTAAAGGGAGGCAAAACAGCCTCCCTTTTTTATTGCTATGCATTCTAAATTTAATGTCTGCTTTTGAATTCTTTTATTAATAATCTATGATTGGTTAATATTGTTTTTCC
>JAQWBH010000057.1 GCA_028707405.1 Parabacteroides sp.
TCTTGTGTTTGGAAAATACCATCAATAATATAACCATAGAAAGACGATATAGGATGACCGACTTCTGTTCTTGTATAAGACTCTGAAATAAATTGATCGGAGGCTAATTTTTTAACTTTATTTTTATATCCAGATAATATTAATCCCAATTCATATCTAAAGTCTTTTGTCGTTTGATTCCTGTAATTAATGTTAAATTCCCATCCATTGTTTTGCATCTCTCCAATATTTTCATACGGTGAAGAGGCCACCCCTCCTGTTTTTGGATATGTAACTCGTTGTAAAATATCAGAAGTATACTTGTGATATAAATCTAATGATAAATTTAAATTATTGTTTAGGAAACCAGCATCCATCCCTACATTAGTTTGGGTCGTAGTTTCCCATTTGATTTTTGGATTTCCAATTGATTCTTTATTAATACCCTGAGTTACGTTGTTTACAGTTCCATCAATAGGATAACTACCGGTAGAAATATCTACCGTATAGGTAGATGCAAACGCATAATTACCTATATCCTGATTACCTGTTTTACCATAGCTTGCCCTTAATTTTAAATCACTCAGGACTTTTTGATTAGACATAAAAGATTCTTCAGAAAGTCTCCATGCAGCACTTACACCTGGAAAATATCCATATCTGTTATCTGGACCAAAACGAGAGGATCCATCACGCCTCAAAATACCACTCAAATAATATTTGTTCTTATACTGATAATTAATTCTACCAAACAATGAAAACAACGTATATTCACTTCCGTTCTCAGAATTGTCTTTATTAGCTTCGCCTGCGTCCAAATATCTATAATCCAAATCTTCTACAATAAAGTTATCCCTTGATGCATATAGATAATTATACTTTTGGGAAATAGCTTCTGAACCCAAAAGAATATTAAGTGTATGATTATTAAAAAGAGTTTTTGTATAATTTAGTGTATTATCCCAAACTGTTTCGGATGTCTTACTTCTACTTGTATTTAAAGAATTAACCAAAGTGTTTTTATCTCCTTTATTCCAATATGATGTAGGAGTGAAGTTCTTTGTATCTCCATTAACATAATTTATTCCGATATTCGTTTTAAAAGTAAAATCCTTAAGAAAATTGACTTCCAAAAACAAATTGCTTAGTAAGTTTAAATTATTATTATAATTGTCTTTGTTATTATAAAGATTTGCAACAGGATTGGTTGAATCACCTAATCCATTAGCTTTTGTTCCTGCCCAATTTCCCATTACATCGTAAACAGGAATAAGAGGTGCCATTTGATATGCTCCACCATCTCCTGTACTCCCTTTATATTTAGAAAAGAAAGCACTCAAATTTGCTCCGAATGTAGTATTTTTCAAAATCTTAAATTGAGAATTTGATCTTACTGAAAAACGGTCATATCCTGACCATTTCAAGATTGCATCTTGTTTGAGATAATTTGCTCCTAAGAAATATTTTGAGTCTTCACCTCCTCCTTGTGCACTTAGATCAACATTTGTCGTCTGTGCTGGTCTATATACTTCATCAAGCCATTTTGTGCCGGTCTTGTTAGCTTTCATATATTGATTTTCTGCAGTATTATAAGTACTTAAATCGACTTCACTTGCGGAAGTCCCAGCCGGCAAAATATAATCTGGAATAACAGGAGCTGTTCCATTGCCATATTGACTATGGGATGGAGTCATTCCTGCATTTTTCATTGCATTCCACAATACTTCCCCATATTGTTGGGAATTTAACATCTCCGGCAAATTTGCTGGTAATTGTATGCCTTCATTAATTTTAAAATCTACTGTAGCTTTTCCTTTTTTCCCTGATTTTGTAGTAATTAGAATTACGCCATTGGCAGCTTGAGCTCCGTAAATAGAGGCAGATGATGCATCTTTAAGGACTTGTACTGATTCAATATTTGAAGGATTAATTTGTGAAGCAATTTCACTTTTTGTAGGAAATCCATCAATAACATACAAAGGAGAGTTGTTGCTTAAAGTACCTATACCACGAATACGAATAGTCGGAGCTTGTCCTGCAACACCTGAGGTTGAGACAGAGACACCAGCCAACCGTCCTTGAAGAAGATTCTGTATATTATTTGTTGATTGTATTGATAAATCTTTATTAGATACTGAAGAAATTGATCCTGTAATATCTCTTTTCTTTTGAGTACCATAACCAATGACTACGACTTCATCTAGTGTTTGGGTATTTTCTTTCAATTCAATTTTTAAAAGAGATTCTCCGGTCAAACGAATATTTTGAGAAATATAACCGATATAGGATACTTCTAGAATATCTCCCTTTTTTGCATTTGTTAGAGTAAAAGTTCCATTTACATCAGTAATAGTACCATTTGTTGTACCTTTAACCACAACATTAGCACCAATAATTGGTTCTCCTTTTGTATCAGTAATTTTGCCAGTAATGTGATGCCCAGCCTGTGGTAGTTGTAGCGCTTCTATCTTTTTACTTGAAAGATAGATTTTTCCATTTCTAATTTCATAAGTCATGTTTGTCCCTTCAATTATTTGATTAAGAACATTTTTGACTTCTGAATTTTTTACGTTAATAGTTATAAGCCGGTTTAGATCGACAACTTGATTGCTATATGCAATGCTTAAGCCAGTTTGCTGAGAAATTTCTTCAAGAACATTTTCAATTTTTATATTGTTTGCCGTGATGGAGACTCGTTGAGCTGATGCAACAGCTGTAAAACTCAGCATACTGATGGTAAGAAATACAAATGTTAACTTCATACAATTCAGTAATTGATTTTTTTCCATATATTTGTGATGAGTTTAAAGTGTTTGAAATAAAAAATTGTTTCGATCGCTGGCAGCTGAGGAGGTGCGAACTTCTCAGCTGTTTTTATTGTAGTCATGATGTGTTTCCCATGTCGTTGAAATATTAATTGTTATTTAAATTTTAAATTACAAATAATAGACACATGAAGTTTATGAAAGTATGAGAGGAAGGGGGGATTTTTTATTTTTCTTTTCTAGCAATCACTTTTTTACCTTTAATTGTAAATCTGATAGGAGATATTTTCTCTAGCTCGTTCAATATTAAGCGTAGATCAGAAAATTGTGTTTGTAAAGTGTAGTTATATTTCATTACATCGTTACTTTCTATTTTAAACTCACAACCAAAACGATGATTTAGTGTTGACATTACAACTTGCATAGGTGTATTATCAAAAACTAATATATTTTGTCTCCATAGTGAGGCTTGCTTAACTTTGGCTTGATGATATATTGTACAACTTCTGGAAGTTTTGTTGTAAACGGCTTTGTCGCCGGGTTTTAAATTTAGAGGTTTAAAAGTGTATCCGGTAAGTCTGATTATGCCTGTATTGAGAGTTATAGAAATATTTGGATCCTCTGAATATGCATTGACGTTAAAAGTAGTTCCTAATACTTGGACATCAAGTTCGTTTAGCTTAACTATAAAGGGACGATTTTTTAATTTAGTTATTTCGAACCAACCTTCTCCCTTTAATTCGACCTTGCGTTCTTTTAATCCGAATTTTTTCGGATAACGAATGTGACTGTCAGAGTTTAAATAAACTTTACTACCGTCTTGAAACATCAGTTGAAGGCGTTCACCTTTGGGTACGGTTACTTCTTCATATTCGGAAGAAGCAAAGAGATCGACACGAGAATTAAGGTTAATGTATAAACCTATAATTAATGCTAAGGGGATAATGACCGCTGCAATTTTATAAGTGAAGTTCCAAAATCTTTTCATGTGTATCTTATGCATGACTATGGCATAGATTTCTTCTGAAGAAATAACCCGACCAATGTATTCTTCTTCATGACCCGGACTAACCATTTCGTAATCATGATTCATCCGGTTTTGAAGCATAGATTGACCTTCTTTGGTAGCCATCCAGCGAACTACTTCATGAATTTCTTCGTGGGTCGCTTCGTTATTGAATACTCTATCTATGATGGATTGTTCCGGAATTTTCATATTCTTACTTTATTTGTTGACACTTAATTCATAAAAAAGTATGAGCAAAGGATGATAATTATCTTTGTAAAATATTCACGAAGCATTTTGATTGCTTGATTGTAATGTGTTTTAACTGTAGGAACGGAAAGGTGCATCTTGTCAGCAATTTCCTGATTTGATAAATCGCCTTGTAATTTCAGTTGACAGATCAGGCGTTTCTGTGCAGGTAATTTTTTTATTGCCTCATAAAGCCTTTGAATCATATCTTTATTAGCAAGTTTTGTGAAGGTATCGTCTTCGTTTTCTTGCATTGATCGGGCAATCTCATAATTTTTTTCAATGGCCAAATTGTTGTTTCGTATTTCATTGAGAACGTAATTCTTCAACATCGTATAAAGGTAATTCCTCAGATTAATGCTGATATTTAGGATTGAGCGTGATTCCCAGAGTTTCATAAATACTGTTTGAACAGCATTTTTGGCAGAATCATCACTTTTTAAGTAGTTGAAAGCTAATGTATATAACAACTTATTATAGCGATTAAAAATGACAGAAAAAGCATCTTCACTACCTTTGTAGAGCAAAGAAAGTAATTCTTCATCTTCTTTAGCATTAAAATTGGCTCCTAATATCATCTTTAATCGCTATACATATATTATTTTGTTGGTATTACCAACGTGGTAAGCGATTTTGCAGGGATATTGAGTGAGGCGGAATAATTATTTATCCTTAATTTGGGATTTGCTGCTTTTTCACTCTTGTTTAAAACTTCTACAATCACTTCGCCATTTGGATTAATGCATGATGATACTTTTAAATTATCTGTATAGCAACTGCTCCCAATGCGTTTGGCTCCTCTTTCAATGAATTTACTGAAATGTCCGAATGCATAATAAAGAGGTTCCAGCGAAAATGTATTTTTTGCTGTATCAACAACGATCTGAGCTTTACAACCTCCTGTACGATTATGGTATGGTCCGCCATTCAGATCGACAACCAGGTTCCAGTCGACAATAGCTGATACATAATTGTTTAAATCGCCAATGATTTCGTTGCTGTATGATTCTACATCATCCCAATTGCTTGCTGCAAAGTTTGGACCTTTATTTTCAATACCTGTGCAGAATTCAGTCAGGATTATGGGTTTGTATGGGAATTTCTCGTGTGTCATACGTAAAGCATCGAAATGATCGCCGGAATACCAATGACATGCAATACCCCAAATAGCATTTGTAGCCCCAGGTACAGCTAATGATTCGCTGGCGCGATCTAAAACACGCTCTTTGTTATGATCCCATATCATGATTTTGATATTGTCGAAACCCGCTTTTTTAAGTTGCGGCTTCAGGTATTTGGTTGCAAAATTGCCTTCGTCAGTTCCACTGTATTGGCAGCTTTCCCATGTCTGGATGGCTCTCGGCTCATTTTGTACGGTTACTCCAAAAAAGTTAATCCCTTCACTTTTATATGCTTCCAGATATTTGACAAAATATCTGGCCCATGTGTCATAATATTTGGGTAATAGCTTACCGCCATTGATCAGCTTGTTATTGCTTTTCATCCAAGCGGGAGGAGACCATGGTGAGGCGAACAGATAAAGGTTGGGAGCATATTTTTGTGCCGCCTTTAGCATGGGAATAATATATTTGTTATCACGTTCTATTGAGAATGTTTTCAGCTCAATATCATTATCTTTTACGTAATTGTATTCGCTTACGGAAAAATCGGCAGAATTGATATGTGTACGACAAAAGTTCAGGCCTATGCCTTTGTCTTTATCAAAATAGGATTCGATAAGTTTGTTTCTTTGCGGTCCGCTTAATTGCATATAATTATATGCAGAAGTCTCAGTAAAAGCACCACCAAATCCAAGAATCAACTGATATTGAATTTTGGGATAGATGTTTATCACTTCCATTTCGGTTGACTCGTCAGAGACCATTTTAATAGGGCTCAATTTCTCCATCATGGTGCTTTTCCCTTTCACGCTTTGGAAAATTTGGACTTCGTTTGGAGTCTGTGCGGAGAGTGAAAGAGACAAACCTAGAAAGAGGCTAGCTGCAGCTATTCTTGTTAAACGCTTATACCCTTTATTTTTCATGTGAATTAAATTTATAATTGATTTATATGATTTTGTGACAGCCAAAGATATAAATTATTTATAAATAATGATTTTTTAGGAGGATAAAAAAAGTCGCTCCCCATATGAAGAGCGACTAAAGTAATCATTATATATGGTGAGTTATAGCTAAAACTATTAGAAAAGATACAATGAACTAATGGATTCACCGCTGCATACACGACGAATCGCTTCGGCAAACATGGGAGCAACAGACAAGATTTTAATCTTGCTGCATTTCTTTGAATAAGGGATGGAATCGGTGAATATCATTTCTTTTAAATCAGATTGATCAACACGAAGGGAAGCCGGATCAGACATGACCGCATGGCTTGCAATAGCGCGAACGGATTTTGCTCCGTTTTCCATCATCAATGCAGCTGCTCTGGTAATGGTTCCTGCTGTATCAACCATATCATCAACCAACACAACATCGAATCCTTTTACATCGCCAATTATACGCATCTCTGCTACTTCGTTTGCACGCAGACGTGATTTGTGGCAGATAACCATGGGTAATCCCAGAAATTTGGAATAACTGCTGGCACGTTTTGTTCCACCAACATCAGGCGTTGCAATACACAAATTGTCCATAGGCAGGGAGTCTTTGATATAATCAAGAAAGACAGATGAGCCATACAAGTGATCAACAGGAACGTTAAAGAATCCCTGAATCTGATCTGCGTGCAGATCCATTGTGATCAATCGGTTGATACCAGCTGTACTTAACATGTCTGCAATCAGTTTGGCAGCAATGGATACACGGGGTTTATCTTTTCGGTCTTGACGAGCCCAGCCAAAATACGGGATTACTGCAATAATAGAATGAGCAGAAGCACGTTTGGCGGCATCAATCATCAACAACAGTTCCATCAGATTGTCGGAATTTGGAACAGTTGACTGAACAAGAAATACGTCTCTTCCGCGGATAGATTCTTCGTATGATACGGAAAATTCTCCGTCAGCGAAGTGTTGAATGTTCATTTGTCCGAGAGAACAACCTAAGTTATTACAGATCTTATCTGCAAGATACCGTGAGTTAGTTCCTGAAAACACCAAGAAAGGATTTTGTGCACTCATTATTTCGAAATATTATGTCTTTTTGAATGTTAATTGTGGTGCAAAGGTATAAAACAATTGAGAAACGACAACTGACTGCCGGCAATTTTTTATGATGGCCTCAATTTGACGAATCTCACTATACAGAATAAGCGAACTTCAGCACTTTGTAATCATATCCGGGGATAGTAATTCTGAATGGGCATGCAGCAGTTAATGTGCTTATGCAATTTTCTTTTGTACATAAGTCTGTGAGTGTCGCCGCTTTGTTATCTTCAAATCCTAATGAACGAAAGGCTTCTTCCGGGATATTGACATCTATTGTCTGAACTTCTTTATCAAAGTTCACAGTGACTAATATAATCTCGTTTTTGTATTTACGTAAAAATACATATTGTTTGTCTGGATTGAAATTCGGTCTATTTAAATTGGCGTACATTAAATCATAAAACGCTCCTTCAGTGATAGCCGCTTCGGTCTTCGCAATGTGTAGCAACTGACAATATTTCTTTCTTAGTTCCTTTTGTTCCGGACTTAAAGCATCTTCATTAAATTCTCCGTTATTGTTCCACGCTCGAATACAAGCCAGGCTCCAATAATCAAAAATCGTTGTACGTCCATCGACCCCGCTGTATCCTTCATTATCCATTCCGCATTCGCCTAATTCCTGTCCGAAATAAATCATTACAGGATTCGTATTCATCATGGCCGCAACAGCCATTGCCGGAATGCCTTTGTTTGCATCGTTTGCAAAGAAACTCGAAGCTATGCGCTGTTCGTCATGGTTCTCAAGAAAATTGAGCATATGCGACTGAATACCTTCATTAGCTTCCCAACAAGTGGTAATCAGTTTTGCGGATGCTGTTCCGCACATCACTCCCCGTAGTGTGTCATATAATCCTACTTTATCATAGATATAATCAAAATGTCCGAATTCTATGAAATGCCGATATTCGGCCGGATTGTATACCTCAGCAATGAAGCATACATTATTATTATATTGTTTGATAAAGGGGATGATCCAGTTCCAAAATTCTACCGGCACCATCTCTGCCATATCACATCTGAAGCCATCAACTCCTTTACTTGCCCAAAACAGCAGTATATCACGCATCTTGTTCCACGTATTGGGAACAGGAGAAAAGTGTTTTGTCCGATCATTGATGTAATCGATTCCGTAATTGAGTTTTACTGTTTCATACCAGTCATTCTTATTTGGAAAGGCACCAAAACGATCATTGCCTGTTGCCTTTGCCGGAAATTCACTATATTCAAAGTCTGACTCTTGCGCGTCAAAAGATAATGTCAGAGGTTGTCCAGGAATATAATAGAAATTATTGTTGATATCAAACGCCTTGGAAGTATTGTCGTGTTCTCCTAAATCTTCCACATACACCGGCCGGCTGTCTGAATGATACTGACGGGCTACATGATTAGGAACAAAATCGATAATTACTTTCATTCCGGCATTATGCGTACGTTTGACCAGTGCTTCAAATTCTTTCATACGGTGTGGAACTTGCTCGGCCAGATCCGGATCAACATCGTAATAGTCTTTAATGGCATAGGGTGAACCGGCCTTTCCTTTGACAACAGCTGCATGATCGTTGGGTATATGATAGCAAGAGTAATCGGTTGTTGTTGCATGCTCAATAATGCCAGTGAACCAGATATGAGTTACACCAAGTTCTTTTATGGCACTTAATGCCTTATTAGTAAATGAGGCAAATTTGCCTGTACCATTTTCATTCGCACTTCCATTTTGGATTAGCTTATCGTTCGTGTTTCCGAATAAACGGGGTAGAACCTGATAAATGATTATTTTGTTATTTATTTGCTCCATAAGCTTATTTTATAAGGCCTTCAAACAATTTTAAGGGAGTAACTTCTGATTACCGCCCGAACGAATTGTTTCTATTATGGCTTCCTTGTTATTGTTTTGAACCACCAGCTCGAATGCTCGGATAGCCGCTTCATAACCAATATTTACGATCTGTCCGACGTTTTGCAGGTCGAACATACTAAATGAACCGAATTTCTTTGTTTCAATCAATACATCGCACATTTCACGATCTTTCAACGTGTTCGCGTGAAATAAATAGTGATACGAACGTTCTGCAATATAGAATATCGTTTGTTTGTATTTTTGTGGCATTTGGGGACTCACATTTACCCCAATTACTGTCTTGCAGTCTTTTCGTATGACTGAAACAGGAAAATTTCGAAAAAGCCCGCCATCAACATAATGAACACCTCCTATCATAACCGGACTGAATATTATTGGAACGCTGCATGATGCAGTAATAGCCTCCACCAGTGGGCCGCTCTTGAACTCATGGCTTTCTCCATGATCTAAATCTGTAGCAATCACAACAAGAGGAATTCTGAGCTCTTCGAATGTTTTTGCACGGAGGTGACGACGGAGAAAGTATCTAAAACGATTGCTGTCAAATAGTCCTGCTTTGGGTAATTGAATTTGTGCGAATTCAGAAAATTCGCGTCCCGTGAATAGTTCTTTGATTTCATCGGCTGTATAACCATCTGCAAAAAGAGCGCCCATCAATGCTCCGGCACTAGTCCCGGCAATGATGTCGGGCTTTAGGTTGCATTCTTCCAGGAGTTTGAATGCCCCAATGTGTGCAAACCCTTTTGCTCCACCGCCGCTGAGCGCTAATCCCAATTTGTAATGCTTATAGTCGGTTTCTTCTGTCATCTTGTTTCCATTTATGCATATCAAAACTATACCTTATTTTTATTTTATAAGAACAGTGTAACCGGATGAAAGGTTTTGCATTCAGTCTGTTTTTTATAGCCTTCGGTCATTTAAGAAAAGGGTTATAGTAGAGAGGGGAAAAAAGTTTGTTTGTCTGATTGTCTGATTCTTTCCGGAAATGGCTATATTTGTAACCGTAATATAATATGTTTTGCTTTTGTTCGAAGGTGTTATAAGATGAACAGATTATTGCTTTTCATTTCGGTCGTACTATTTGTGAGTTTGCGCGCGTCTGCCAATATCCTCGATATTTTTGTGAAGAATTATTCAGTAGAAGATTATCGGGCAAGTTGTCAGAACCGTGGATTATCGCTTACTTCGGACGGCATACTATGTGTGGCTAATACGGCCGGATTATTGGTCTTCGATGGAAACACATGGAAACTGTATAGTTTGCCTGACAAACTTCCTGCTATTGGTGTTGCTTATGATAGAGGTATCGTTTATACACAAAGTGAACGAGGTATTGCGGCGTGGATAAAGGACAAGGCAGGAATACTACATTGCCGCCCATTAAAAAAATTACCTGCCGCCGTACACTTTACAGAGCCTCCCGTTTCCCTCCCTTTTATACTTCCGGAAGAAGTGCAGAACGCCAGGCCTACTTCTTTTGCGGCCAATAGATTTTATTATTTTGTGGGAACCTATACGGATGGGCTGTTTATACTGGATCAGAAGGGACAAATTGTTGAGCATCTTTCAACAAAAAATCAGCTTATTGATAATATTGTACATGCTGTGAATGTTCAGAATGAGTCGCAAGTTTGGCTCGCTTTGGATAATGGCCTCTCGAGAATCACATTTCAGTCAACAATAGTGATGCTGGGTGGACGAAGTTCCATAGGAAAATTAATGAATGGCGGAACCGATGGAAATAAGGTGTATATACAAACTAATCACGGCTATTTTAAACGAGATATAAAAAATAGCAGATTGTTATCTGTTTCGGAGAAAGAAGCTATCCCATATATGAAACCTTTGCGGAATGAAAACCACTTGCCATTAAGCAGAATATTTACGAATGCGAATCAGCTGGGCTTGTTTTCGGCGGCCGAGCATGTTTATCCTGCAGGAGATAATTTATATTGGTTGACATTGGAAAATGAAATAGGATTGTTTCAACTGTCAGGAGGAAAGGGAACATTGAAATGCCGGCTGCTGCTTGACGATTATAATATGAATCTGGTGACAAACGGACCGCAAATCATCCAGCTAAATGATACGTTGACACTTGTTTCAGTGATGCAGGGCGCTGCCATGCTAAACATTAGATCGTTACTGAATTCGAATTCGTCAGGTCGCATACCATTGAAAGTGTATGGCTTGGAGTTTGTTGATGCTTCGGGCACTCATGAAATTTCACTTGATACCAAAGAAATATCTTTACCGCATGATTTTCAGGAGTTCAGAGTCTTTGTCGGAACTTCTGTTTTTACTATAAATCATTTGATCAGCTATAAAATTGAAGGAGTTTCCTCCGGTTGGTCGGCCTGGCAGCAGAGCGGAAAGATTTCATTTTTGCAATTGCCTGAAGGCGACTATGAACTGAAAGTTCGGAAATATGTATCTAGAGGTCCGTTTTTGGAGTTGACGCTTCCGATATCTGTCCGTCCTCCCTGGTATAATACAATCTGGGCGTGGATCTGTTATATAGGGCTGATATGGCTTGTCTCGCATTGTATATTAAAGTATAATCTTCATAACCTGCATAAAGAAGAACAACAGAAAAAAAAGATCGAAGAGCAGAATGAGCAGCAACAAATGCAGGTAATGAAAAGCCGGATGCTTGAGCAGGAATTACAAAACAAAAATAGTGAACTGACACTACAGACTACGGCGCTGCTAAAACGAAATGAATCGATACAAGCATTGATTAATGAATTGGATAAACAAAAGGAAGCTCTGGGTGAGCGTTATCCGAATAAGCTTTACGTTCGTTTGAAGTCAATGATGGAAGAAACACTGGATGCTAAGGCCGATTGGAAACTTTTTGAGAGCTATTTTAATGCGGCTCATCAAAATTTCGTGGAAAGACTTCGTAGTCAGTATACTGATATTACTCCGGGCGATCTTCGTATATGCTGTTTGCTTAAAATGAATTTGTCTACAAAAGAGATCGCATCGCTCTTGAATATATCTATTAGAGCTGTTGAACTTAGACGATATCGTCTAAGAAAGCGCTTAATGCTTGAAGGGGATACTAATTTGACGGATTTCTTGATACGTTTTTAAAAAATATTTCATGAGAAATGTATATATATAATATTATTGATTTATAATATATTAAACATTTATATTATTATAATGAGAAACTAATGATGTATTTATTTTTCTTTAAAACAGGACTTGCGCAAATGGTGTAGTACTTCCTTTTTATTTATCCTTTCATAATTGCCGTTCCTTTGTGCCGAAACAAAAAATCGGAAATGGAGCATAAACTCGAAAAACAATTACGTGATTTGGAAAAGAAAGGTGTTGATCGTCGTTCTTTTGTGAAAATATTGTCGGCTGCCGGATTATTATCAATAGCAGGAACGCAGAAAGCAAAAGCTTTTTCGAGTAAGGCTACAGGTAAAATCGTGATTATTGGCGGTGGGGCGGCTGGTATAAGTATGGCTGCGCGATTGAAACACTGGCTGAAAGAACCCGATATTCAATTGATAGATCCTAGTGACCGGCAATATTACCAGCCGGGTTTTACATTGATAGCTTCAGGAGTATACCAACCGGATGAGGTATGGAAAAAACAGAAAGATTGCATGCCAAGCGGGATTACCTGGATAAAAGACTCGGTACTGGCTGTAGATCCTGTATGGAACCAGGTAATTACTAAAGCTCACGGAAAAATATCATATGATTTCTTGGTACTGACCCCCGGACTCCAAATAAACTGGACCGAGGTGGAAGGCATTACTCAACCAACATTAGGTCAGGGAAATGCTCATTGCATATATGATTATGAAGGTGCGCAGAAAACATGGAAGGCCTTACAGGATTTTTCTAAAACCGGAGGAAAAGGCGTGTTTACTGACACCTATACCAAACATAAATGTGGCGGTGCGCCTAAAAAAATATGTCTTTTGACGGAACATTATAACCGAAAACAGGGGACGCGTGATAAAGTAACACTCGACTATTATACGGCAGAAAAGGAATTGTATGACGTGCCTTATTTTACCAAACGTCTTTTGGAGATATATAAGGAAAGGCATATTCCCATTCATACAAATGTGCGTGTAAAAGGCGTCGATACAGCGGCTAAGCAAGTTCATTTTGAACAAATATCAACCGTTGGAGATCAGAAGATATATACACCGTTTGTGGAAGATTACGATTTCCTGCATTTTACGCCGCCTATGTCGGCTCCTGACTTTGTCCGTCAGTCTGGATTAGGCTGGACCGAAGGGAAGCTGGCTGCAGGTTCGTGGGTGATGGTTGATAAAGAGACGTTGATTCATAAGAAATTTCAGAATATTGTTTCTTTGGGTGATGTTGCCGGAGTTCCTACAAGTAAAACATCGGCTGCTGTTCGTAAACAAGTACCTGTAGCTGCAAAAAACTTGATTTCAATTATGGAGGGAAAAGAACCTGTTGAAAAATATGACGGTTATGCGGCTTGTCCTATTGTCACGGATTATGGCCACGTCCTTCTTTGTGAGTTCAATTACGACAAAGAGCCTGAAGTATCTTTTCCATTTTCATTGCTGGATACTTCCAAAGAGCAATGGGCTGCATGGCTGTTGAAAGTATATATTTTAAAACCTTTATATTTTCATGGAATGCTTAATGGATATGCATAATATTTAAACCACAATAACTCCTATAATATAAATGCCAAATTAAATAAGGCCTCCCACTCAACCCTGAGTTTGGAGGCCTTTAGTATTTTTTTTCGAATTTGAAAAACGACAATTCTATTTTTTTCTTGTAGCTTTATCTACTAAATAAACGATCGACTTATAGGATATTCCGCCGGACATGCTCAGTCCGATTTCACAGGTACGACTATTGCTGTATCCTTCCGTTGCTCCGTCGAGGCTATTGCGAAGCGTTCGCAAAGCAGACCTGTTCAGCTCGGGATAAAAGAATCCGCGATCGCCAGCCCATCCGCAACAAGTTACTTCGCTGGGCGTTACAACTTTTGTGGCGCACATATTTGCAAGAGCCTGCAGTTTGGGTGTGATATTCATTTTAGTTGTACTGCAAGTGCTGTGAATAGCGATCGTTTCAGGCAATTGTTTGAATGTTAGTTTATCAAGCATAAAATCGTAGATAAATTCGACCGGTTCATAGAGATGTAATCTTGAGTCCAGTGTTTCCCGCATATGAAGAAGGCAAGGGCTCATGTCGCATAAAATCGGTAATTTGCCGTTATCACTTGCTGCCAGCAAGGCTGTATTTAGTTCATCTTCTTTCATTTTTGCCTGACTTCTGAAGCCTTTGCTGCTGAAAGCCATCCCGCAGCATAAATGGTGAATATTCCGAGGGTAGCGAATGGAGAACCCGGCTTTGTGTAAAAGAGCGATAGTCTTCTCTGTTACACTTGCTTTCTCTTCGTAGTCGGCAGACGCTCCCATAGTACGTGTTATACACGATGGAAAATACACCATTTCCGGTTGTCCTGCCTGCGGCGTTTCTGAAAGATATTTCAATTTGCGTGCGCCGGAAGGTGTAAATCGGGTCCAGAGAGGAAAACGGTGTCCTGATATCTTGAATAATCCACGTGTGATATGCTCCATTGTTCCATACCCTACGACATGTGCTACGCCATGAGCCAAACGGAGTGAAGGACGAAGAACGTTTAGTACACGGCTCATATTCCGGGCGATATAACTGGCTATCTTATTTGCAAACGGGCTGTTTTCTTTCCAGCGGAGTTCCTTGATTAATAATCCGGTATTGATGCCAACAGGGCAGGCTGTACCGCAAAGTCCGTCGGTTGCACATGTTTCATTGCCATTATATTGAAAAGCTTTTTTTAGCTCCTGATAAAGCATTGTATTTTTTTCGCTTTGTTCGGTCATGGAAGAGAGCGCCCGATAGGCTACTATTCGTTGACGCGGCGTGATGGTCAGATTACGTGCCGGACAGAATCTCTCGCAAAAACCACATTCAATGCAGCGATCAATCATATCGTTGGCCAGCGGCATCTTTTTTAGGTTTTTGATGAACACTTGCGG
The DNA here is from genome assembly GCA_028707405.1 of Parabacteroides sp. GTDB lineage: Bacteria > Bacteroidota > Bacteroidia > Bacteroidales > Tannerellaceae > Parabacteroides. Next base: position 15,074 of record JAQWBH010000057.1, read on the forward strand.
GTCTTCATTGATAATAACCCCCGGATTCAGCAGATTCTGCGGATCGATGAGCTTTTTGATGTCTTTCATTAATTGGTAGATATCTTCGCCCCATTCCTTTCTTACAAATGGCGCCATATTGCGCCCTGTGCCGTGCTCGGCCTTAAGACTGCCGTCATGACGAAGAACCGCATCAGTCAGTTCATACATGAATGCGGCATAACCATCTACTCCTTCCTGCTTGTTAATATCCGGGAAAATAGTAAAGTGCACATTCCCGTCTAATAGATGTCCCCACATCACAGCGTCCGGATAGTGATGCTTTGCAAGAACTTCGCGCACATCTGTTAGTGCGTCTCCTAATATCTCTCCGCGAAAAGCAATATCTTCAATGATGGAAACAGTTCCTTTCGGTCGTCCTGCAGCAGCTGATGTGAAAAGTCCGCTGCGAACATTCCAATAGGTTGTATATAGTGTAGGATCGGTTGTGAAAGAGATCGGATACAGCGTTTTGACTGATGCCAGTTTTTGTTCGATCTCGGCAAATTGCTGTTTTAATGTTGCCTCGTCGTCGGCCGAAGTATCAATAAGCAATGCGACGGCATTATCAGGTAAGGACTTGAGTATTTCCGGCATGCCTTCGTCATTTTCAACAGCTCGCAACGCATTTCGGTCCATCAGTTCGGCCGCCGACACGCAGCATTCGCGTAAAGGAAGTATAGATTTACAGGCTTCACGAATAGATGCGAAGTAGAGCAGGGCAGAAGCTTTCAGCTTTAAGTCGGGTACGGTGTTGAAGGTTACTTCAGAGATAAATCCCAAAGTTCCCTCGCTGCCGATCATCAGATGCATCAATATATCTATCGGGTCGTCGTAGTCTACCAGCGCATTTACACCATATCCGCAAGTATTTTTCAGTTCATATTTATGCCGGATGCGTGTCTCTATAGCCGGATTATTATGTACGCGTTTTTTGAGATCGAGCAGACCGTTAATCAGTCCGACATGGCTTTGAGTAAATTCGCGCCTGCTTTCCGCGGAAGAAGTATCAAGGAGCGATCCGTCCGCTAGAATCAGTCGCATATCTTTTATCGTATGGTACGAATTGTATGTGATGCCATAACTGGAACCGCTGGCGTTGTTGGATACAATACCTCCGATACGGGCGGATTTGATAGAGGCAGGACTCGGACCTATTTTACGTCCGTATTTCTTCAGGAACATATTTGCCCGTTCTCCCGTGATTCCACAAGAGAAGGTGGCCTCGGTTCCATCATGACTGATTTTATTATAACCATAATCAGGTCCGACTTCTACTAAAACGGAATCTGTGATGGTTTGTCCCGATAATGACGTCCCCCCGCATTTGAATGTAACAGGTTTGCACGCAGTCCTGCATTCGGCAAGTACTTGTTGGACATCAGCTTCGCTGTTGACCACTTCTACTTTCTCAGGAATAAGTCTGTAAAGTCCGGCGTCGGTACCTTTAGCTAAAGTTATCAACGCGTTTGTGTATGTTATTCGTCCCATAAAGCATTTTTTGCGTTACAAACATACGAAGAACTTTTTAGTATAAGTTTTATTTGTGTATTATTTCTTGATTATTGCAGTTTCTTGTAGTACCAGGGAGTATAATCGGGCATAAGTTCCGGATGAAAAATCCAGATAAAGTCTGCCAGAAGATAGTCCGGATGTAAAGGAAATTCTTCGTAATAAGGCACAATTCCCGTGTTGCATCCGAAAATGTGATGATTTGTAAAGGCATCAAAATTGGCATACGGTGCATATTCAGTCTTAAGATCCTTATACGTCATATCCTGGTTCAGATTATATTTGATTAGCCATAGATCAGCATGTATGGCTTTATCATAAACCGTTTCAAAAGTCAATGGCACTGCGTCAGCCCCTTGCAGATAGCTGAAAATGTAGTTGGCGCCTGCATCTTTGTATAGATTTGCAGTGTAACTGTCGCCTGCAGGAACATACCATGACTGACCGAACTTCTTTTCAGCAAAGACAGTCGGGCGGGTAGTTGCAGAGGCTACCACTTTTTTTAAATCCATATAGTGTTTTTCTGCTGCCCGAAATATTGAATCCGCCATTTTTTCTTTTTCGAACAATACCCCGTAAAAACGAATCCATTCCGTGCGACCGAGTGGCAGCGGCTCCATGTAATCGGCGCTTTCAATAATGGGAATGCCCAGATTCTCTACCGGTCCGTAGCTGCTGTTATGAAACGGAGAAGCGATCACAACTTCTACCTTCCTGTCGATCATCATTTCTATATTCGGCGATGTCGATTCACCCATATCGACGATTTGTCCGTTTTGCAAAGCTTTTTGGATTGTCGGCGTACTTATATAGCGCGATTCGCAAACACCTATTATTTTATTTGTTTCCTGCAGCTGGTCAATAATAGAGGCATGTACAGAAGTATATACCACCAAATTACGGATAGGCGTCCGTACAATCGTTCCTTTAGGTAAATTTTCGGGAACAGGTTTGTTGCGCGAGATCAGCAAATATCGCTGCAATAGTTTCGTACTGTCCCACGGATCACGAATATCGACAGCTATGTAATTTTTATAGTGATGGATAGCAAATCCTTTTGCATAGCGTATGGTGTCAGACAATAATTCTACATCTTTCGGATAGTTGCCCTGCTTCGTATTGCAACTTAATACGAAGCAGAGCATAAAGAGAAACGGGACAATTTTTTTCATGTTTGCCGGACTTATCAATTGATATTAACAAATGCTGCACTTATCGGATTCAGGCCGACAGAGAACTGATACACTTTTTTGCCTGACTGGTCGAAAACATAAACGTCGCCATTGTTTTTATAATCAGATGTAGTAATATATATGTATTTACCTGAACTGTCGGCGCCTATTTTGTATGGTTTTGTAATAGTCGTGCCATCGGTTACGAAGTTATTGCTCAATACTTTCTCATTGATTGCATCATAAGAAATGAATGAGATCACCTGGTTCCAGTTCGCATCATATTGCGAATACATCATATACAAAGTATTTCCTGTAGATACTAGTTCTGTCGCATTTGTTTCCGTAATGGTGGTGACGGCATCGCTTTTCGAGTCTATCCGCTGGAATGTATTCGGAATATTCTTGTAATCCCCCATAGAAACCAGATAGACGTCTTCCTGATTATCCTTGACTAAGTTTACCGGATTCGTCACCACATTGATTTTCTTTATCTCCTTAAATGTTGACAGATCGACGACAGAAACCGTTTTGTCGTAGCCAATCTCCTTATTATAATCCAGGCCGCCAGAGTTTGCCACGTAAAGTTTGTTATTTGCAACGACCAAACCCTCAGGATTACGTCCAACAGTTGTTGTCGCTTCGATAGCGAGCGATGTTGTATCTATTCGCGCTACATTGCCGTCAAATAGCGACACATATACTTTTCCGTTATAAGCCGTAAAGTGGCGCGGCAGCAATGGATCACTACTTGTTGATTTGATTTGTTTGATGGATTTTCCACTTAGGTCGATGACATCAATAACGTTTGAACGATAAACGGCAACATACATTTTCGAACCGTAAAGAATCATATCATTAGGCGTGTCACCCAAACCGCGTCCGTTTATTATTGAGAAAGTGTCGGTAACAGCCGTATTTTTATCAATATTGCAGAACGAAATCGACCCATTGTTTCCTTCATATTTTCCACTGTTTAAGACAAATATACCGGGTACCGGTTTTGATGCCGGGGTTATCGGTTCGTCTTCATCATTGTTGCTGCAACCGGCAACCGATAACGATACCAAAATACCTATCGCCAGTTTGAAAAGTAAATTCTTTTTTTCCATTGTACTATTATTTATTTATTGTTAATATATTAAACTTACACTAAGTCTCCATGAGCGGCCGGGCATCGGATAATATTGTATAATATCATAATTCTTGTTCAACAGATTCAATAGCTCGCCTTGAATGCGTAGTTTGCATTTATTCAGAACAAATGATCTGTTTGCAGAGAAATTGTGTTCCATGTACGAGTCGATCTGATTGCTTTTGATGTTCTGAGGTAATGCGTATCTTTTGCCTGAAGCGACTACAGAGTAGGAGACGTTTACCCATGAATTTTCACAAGTGATGGATGCCGAACCCGAATGTCTTGGCGTATAGGGAATTTGATCATTATAATTTTTTTCCGTGGGATCGGTAATATCGACGGCATGCTGATAACTATAAGCCGTAGTCATAATGACCGACATTTTATTTTCTAGAGGTATTTCCGCGTTCAAATTTATATCCATTCCTTTGATGTCTACCCGTCCCATGTTCATCATTTTCCAAATATACATGGATGGGATAGCTACTATTTTATCCCTTACCTTATTATAATATGCGTCGGCCGAGAGACTAAAAGATGTGAATAACTTCGCGGGCTTATTTTCCCATGTAAATCCCAAATTATACTGCGTTGCTTTCTCCGGTTTCAACAGCGTATTGCCCATGCGCAGGTAATACAGGTCGGCGAAAGTCGGCACACGGAATATATCTTTGTATGATGCTCTTATGCGGAAAGGCACTCTATCGAACGGTTTCCATGAAAGGCTTAAGGCAGGCGATAATCGTTTGCGGTCGGCCGGACGGTCACCGTTTTTAACTTTGTCGGTAATATATGTGCCTAGTATGCTGGCTGTAGCCGTTAGTGACGAACTTTTGTATTGCAAGGATACAGCTGTCAGTGAAGACCAGCGCCTTGGTGTCGGAGCATTCATGAAATTATTTGTCAATGTATTGTACGACAAATCGGTGTTTATGCTGAATGAAGTATAAAGCCATGGCCTGTACAGCAGACCGGTCGAACCGTAATATTCGTTTTGCGTGTTCAGATCTATTTGTTCGCCGCCGGAATATTGTTTGCCTAATTCCCGATATCTGCTGAATGAATAATCATATTTGGCATTTGCTCTAAAACTCAAATCATTAGTGAGCAGACTCTCGTAGTTCAGTTGTGTAAAAAAATTGTTGTCCCACAATCGCTCTGT
>JAQWBH010000363.1 GCA_028707405.1 Parabacteroides sp.
GGGGGCAATGACACTTAAGCTTATTCCAAACAAGGATATTGCGGCTTCCTTAGGAGCAATTAAGCAACCGCATCAAATTTTGGCAGGGTTTGCTCTTGAAACAAATGATGAGACTGTGCATGCAGTTGAGAAGCTGAAACACAAAAAATTTGATTTTATCGTTTTGAATTCTTTACGTGATAAGGGTGCAGGTTTTCGCTGTGATACAAATAAAGTGACTCTTATTGATACAAAAGGAGAAGTTAAGGCTTATCCTCTAAAGGAGAAACGTGATGTAGCTAAAGATATTATGAATAAATTGGCAACACTACTAAAATGAGAAAAGTTGGACGAATAACGTTGGTTTGTTTATTGTGTGTTTTATCATTTAGCGGTAAAGCACAAGAGCTCAATGCGAATATCACAATCAATAGTGATAAGGTTCAGACTACAAACAAACAAGTTTTTACAACTTTGCAAAATGCGCTCAGAGAGTTTGTCAATACACGGAAATGGACTGATGCCACCTTTTCGCCTAATGAGCGCATTGATTGCTCAATGACTATTATTGTGAGTGAGATGCCCTCTGATAACAGTTTTAAATCAGAAATTCAAGTGCAAGCCAGACGTCCTGTATATAACGCAAGTTATACAACCCCCTTGTTGAATTTCCGTGATAAGGAGCTTTCTTTTGATTATACAGAGTTTGAACCTTTAGAATATACTGAAAATACGTTGAATAGTAATCTGGTAGCTACTGTTGTATTTTATATTTATACCATTCTCGGTCTTGATTTTGACAGTTTTTCGCCTAAAGGAGGAACTGCTTTCTTTCAGCAGGCTCAACAGATTGTGAATCTGGCACAAGCACAAACATCGTGGAATGGATGGAAAGCTTTTGAAAATGATAGAAATCGCCATGCACTGATTACTGCATTAACAGATAATACATCCGATGTTTTTAGAGATATGTGGTATAATTATCACAGAAAAGGCTTAGATGAGATGGTGGCAAATGCCGAACGGGGGAGAGCAACTATACTTTCTTCCATTCCTGTTTTGAAACAGATTAAAAGCACACGTCCGATGTCTCCATTGATACAAGTTTTTGCTGATACAAAACTAGATGAACTGGTGAATGTTTATTCTGAAGCTACTTCGCAAGAGAAACAGGAAGGATATAATGATTTGTCTAATTTGTTTCCGGCTTTTTCGACCCGCCTGGAACCTCTTAAAAAATAATAAAGATGCTGGCTTCGTTATTTATACAGAATTTTGCTTTAATAGATAGCTTGAATATTCATTTTAATGAAGGATTCTCGGTAATCACAGGAGAGACCGGTGCAGGGAAATCCATTATTCTTGGAGCTTTAGGATTAGTTCTCGGTCAGCGAGCTGATGGACGGAGTATTAAGAATGGCGCTGATAAATGTGTGATTGAAGCCGTCTTTAATGTTTCTCAGTATGAATTAGAAGAGTTTTTCCAAACAAATGGTCTGGATTATGATGCAGAAAACTGTATTCTTCGGCGAGAGCTTTCGATAAACGGTAAATCGCGTGCGTTTGTTAATGATTCGCCAGTGCCATTGAATATACTAAAAGAATTAGGAGTTAAATTGATAGATATTCACTCGCAACATCAGAATTTGTTGCTCGGAGACACTCATTTTCAAATGAAAGTGATTGATATTATGGCAAATACTGAATCAATTTTATCAAACTATAAAGATGAATACAAGAATTACGTCTTCTTGCAAAAATGTTTGAAAGAATTAAAGGAAAAAAGTAACCAATCAAAGGAGGAAGAAGATTATTTGAAGTTTCAACTTGAACAATTGGCAGAGGCTCATTTATCCGACAAGGAACAAGAAATATTGGAGCAAGAACAAGAAACACTTTCACATGCCGAAGAAATAAAATATTCACTATTTAAGATCACTCAATTATTGGATGGAGATAACGAAAATACGATACTTTCAGCAATGAAAGAGGCTCTATCTATATCGGAAAGCATCAGTTCTTATTATCCTAAAGCGAAGCAAGCAACCGAGCGTTTGCGTTCGGATTACATAGATTTGGACGATTTGTCTTCTGAATTAAATAACCAAAAAGAAAATATTGAGTTTGATCCGGATAGATTGCAATGGGTTAATGATAGGTTAAATACAATTTATTCCCTAGAACAAAAACATCGGGTTTCAACAATCTCCGAATTATTGACACTACAAGATGAATACTCTCTCAGGCTTAAAGAAATAGATGCTTATGATGACCAAATAAAGCAAAAACAAAAGAAGTTGGATTCATCTTTTACTCATTTATGCCAGCTGGCTAAAGATTTAAGTAATCAAAGAAAAGCAGGTGCAATATCGATGTCGACTAAGCTAATGGAAATGCTTATGCCACTAGGAATGCCAAATATCCGTTTCAATGTGGATTTTGTAACTAAAAAAATTCCTGAACAGGATGGAATGGATGATCTTTGCTTTATGTTCTCTGCAAATAAGAATAGTGAACTGTTACCCGTAGCTCAAACGGCTTCGGGAGGGGAGATATCCCGTTTGATGCTTTGCCTTAAAGCAATGATAGCAAAATATACGGCCTTGCCTTCTATCATTTTTGACGAAGTAGATACCGGGGTTTCAGGCGATATCGCGGATAAGATGGGAACTATCATGAAAGAATTAGGGAAACATAATATGCAGGTTATTACTATTACGCATCTTCCTCAGATTGCCGCTATGGGTACTTGTCATTTTATCGTATATAAGGAAGACTTGAAAGATTCTACGGTGACACGAATAAAAGAATTAGACTCGAATGAGAGAATAAAAGAAATAGCCAGAATGTTGAGCGGATCGACTATAACTAATGCTTCGATTATAAATGCGAAGGAACTTTTAGGAATTGGAAATTAAACCTTTTAGGGTCATAATAGTTCTAATAGTAATAAAGCAATATAAATTATTAACTAGACGCAAAAAAACATGAAGAAGATTAGTATATTAGCATTTATTTTGGTACTTTGTCTACCGGGATATGCACAATGGAATATTGGTTTTGATTGGGACGATCCTGATTGTTCATACTGTCTTTGGATGGAAAATACCATAGGAATGTCAGGCAGACAAGCTTACGATTATCAATATATTGTTCATCAATATGGAAAGAGGATTGAAAGAGAAACCAACCGTAATTACAGGTATTGGGATCAGGTAGCTAGAAATATTTATAAGCTAAGAATGGCTCGCGACACTCGGTTACAAGATATTCTTTCACCTGCACAATTCCGCCTTTATATTACTCTTTCTCGTGAGCAACCTATTCGTATACATGATGGGAACGGATGGTTTAATGCACGCAGATATGTTTATTCTTATCCATCAAGTATATGCTACCAGTATGAAGATCACTATTGGCATAGTTCGTGGGAGTTTGTCCGTAATCATTGGTATCCTCGTTTTGATGATAATGACTGGTATATTGGTAAGTATAAATATCCTGAATATAGGCCTAATTCACGTTACGATAAAGAGCCTAGATATGATAACAATTTTCGTTGGAATCCCGAAAAGAGGAGAGACGACCATTCATCTAACCAGTATATGAATCCCAATAGTGGCCGCGATCAACACCGGGATAATAGCAGAGCAAATAATAATTTTGATAATTCTACTGATAATAAAGGTTTTACTGGAAGGTCTCAACTTAACAACAACGACCGATCGGACGATTCACGCTCGAATAGGAAGATTGATTCTTTCAGATCCAGAGCTGGTAGTGAATCGCAGCCGGACAACACTGGGAGAAGTAATCAGCGTGTAAACAACCGCGATGAACAGCGCGATAATTCTTCAATGAATCGTAAATCAAGCAATGGTTCCCATTCGGATAGAAGTGGCTTTGATGTAACACGTAATAATAGGCGTAGTCAAAAAGATAATAACACAATAATCAAAGGAGAATAATGAAAGAAAATGAAATGATTTTTGGCATACGTGCAGTGATTGAAGCTGTTCAAGCCGGAAAAGAGATAGACAAGATTTTAGTAAAACGTGAACTGCAAGGTCCGCTTTCAAAAGAGCTTTTTGAATCCTTGAAAGGACTTGATATACAAGTTCAACGTGTACCGGAAGAACGATTGAATCGTTTGACACGTAAAAATCATCAAGGTGTAATTGCTTTTATTTCAGCCATATCCTATCAAAGATTAGAAGATATAATTCCCTTTGCTTATGAACAGGCAAAGGATCCTTTCATTATTTTGCTTGATGGCATAACGGATGTCCGCAATTTTGGTGCAATAGCTCGAACTTGTGAGTGTGCAGGGGTTGATGCGATCGTCATACCATCTAAAGGAAGCGTTACCGTAAATGCAGATGCTATTAAAACATCTGCGGGTGCACTGTTGACGTTGCCTGTATGTAAAGAAAAAAGCATATCTCAGGCAATTACGCTTTTGCAGGAAAGTGGCGTTAAAGTTTTTGCTGCAACTGAAAAGGCGACAAATATTTATACTCAAGTTAAATACGATGGTCCGGTAGCTATTGTGATGGGGGCCGAAGATACAGGGATTTCTGCTGATAATCTTCACATGTGCGATGAATTAGTAAAGATTCCGTTATTCGGAACAATTGCATCTCTGAATGTATCTGTTGCTACTTCAATCTTTGTATATGAAGCGGTTAGGCAAAGAATGATTGAACAAACAATTAAATAGAATGAAGAAAATTATTTCAACAACAAAGGCTCCGGCGGCTATAGGACCCTATAGTCAAGCTATTGTCGCTAATGGAATGCTATTTGCATCGGGGCAACTAGGCATTGATCCTGCAACAGGTC
>JAQWBH010000364.1:0-761 GCA_028707405.1 Parabacteroides sp.
GATTGTTAACTACATCAGAAGTTCCTCGAGACTTCACCGAATACATAAAGGTATTAAAAAGTGTCTTAGAAATACCATCAGACCATTTTGATGAACCAAAATCGGACAATAACCAATTGGAAGCATTGCAGTACGAAAATAGACAAATCAGACGAGAGATCAGAGATGTCATCGCCCTAATAGAAGATATTAGAAGTCTTTATAATGGTAGTAATGATTATTTGAATTCGATCTCTGAGCATATTGATAGACTATCAGCAGTAGGCTGTTTTACATCTGAGAAAGGTAATCAATGTCCTTTGTGCAATTCTGTTATTGAAAGTGGTTCTATCCCAGATTTGAAAACGCTTAGCAATGCTATGCGGGAATTGGAAACAACGTCAAGTAAAGTCAGCCAAAGCAATCCGCAAATTGAGAAGTATTTAAATGAATTAGAAGGGAAAAAAAGAGACCTACAATTCCAATTAACGGATAATCAATCTAAAATCAAGTCCATTGAAGAGTTGGATTCTGTTTTTAAAGCAAATAGTCATTTAATTGCGAAACAGGCCTACACATTAGGAAGAATTAAGCTGTATTTAGAATCATTTATTGAGATGGATAAAAATCCTAAGCTTGGACTTGAGTTAAAGAAAATTGATGAACAAATTGAGGATATTGACAGCAGTCTTAGCATAGAATCTGTAAAGGATCGAGTTGATTCAATCGTATCTCTTATAAACAGTCGAATTAGTGAGATGGCGGTAAAGTTAAAACTTGAA
>JAQWBH010000364.1:771-4809 GCA_028707405.1 Parabacteroides sp.
ATGCAAATAAGCTAACAATTTATGCAGATACATTAGATCGCCCGATCCCGTTTAGTAGTATGGGAAGCGGTGAAACATGGGTCGGAGTCCACATTATTGTTCATTTAGCATTACATATTCTATTTGTGCAAAGAAATAGTCCTGTTCCAAGATTTCTATTCATTGATCAACCTTCTCAAGTGTATTTTCCTGAGGATAAGGCAGATGCAGAAGGAGAGTCAGTAGGGAGAAGCGATGAAGATAGAAAATCAGTAATAAGAATGTTTCAGTTAGTTATTGACGTTGTAAAAGAGCTTGATCTAGGTTTCCAGGTTATTATTACTGATCATGCTCGGTTCAATGATAAATGGTTTGAAGAGAGAATCAGAGAAAGATGGCGAAATGGCAATGCTCTCATACCGAAAGAGTGGACTATTCAGAAATAGTACCTGTATCCGAAAGAGAATTGTTAGCTCCAACAATTTATCAACCTCAAAGGAATGGGTGTATGCAGCTAATTGGCTATGGTGAAGATAGTTATACAATGTACGTTTTAAGTGCTGAGATAGACATATTGTTTTCAAAGCTCAATGATGGTTGTGGACCGCAGAATTCAATAGTTCTATACAGACCATGTTTTGGTAGAAAACATGGTATTGGTGAGTTTGATTTTATCATTTTAGCTTCAAACACGGTTTATTTGGGAGAGACGAAGCTGATTTATAGTGGAAAAAATTATAACAACATAATCCTGAAACAATGCCAAATAGACAGGCATGATAAAATGGAAAAGCTGATAAGATTGTGGTTCGAACTACCTTCTAATGAGAGGATTCTATTAATGCTGGAACCCAATCGATTTCATCTAAAGCTACCTACCAAAAATTCAGGACTATATCAACATATAGAATCATTCTTAAGCTTGTTGAGTTCAAAATATAGCTCTCTGCCTCTTGTTAAGAATAAGCTATTGGTTTTGTCGGATGTTATTGATGGCAAGGAATTCACAGTAAACACTTCAGATTTTGATATAACTTCCATGAGAATTCCTGACCCATCAGTGAGTGTTTTACCTAAATATATAAATTTACGATAATGGAGGAGTTATGAAAACACGATTGTTTATGATGGTTATTAGCATTTTGCTGGTTAAATCACAGTTGGTTTCATATCAGTTGATTAGTGACTGGCAATGGGCTAATAAAGTTGAGTCACCCTATGCTTACGGGTTCACGATGAAAACTGATACGGATAATACTGGGAATACCTATTGTGGTGATGTTTTCAGGGATCAGTTAACTTTAGGAAGCTTGTCATTGCAATGCCAAGGTTCAGGTAACCTGTTTATAGGTAAACTCAGCAGCAACGGCTCGTGGTTGTGGGTTCGCGGGTTTTGGGGGTCAGAACAATGGACTGATAGACCTTGGGAGAGAATTGAACAAATACAATGTGTCGATAATGATGTATATGTTCTAGGTTACACATACTATCCAATGACAATAGATGGGATTACTATTAATGGAAATGCAGGCTCATACCCTTATTTAGGACCATTTGTAGCAAAATTCAACTCACAAGGAGTATGTACTATGGGTACTGCATTAAACCCCTCTTATGCTCCACTAAACCATTATATTTCTTTTGATCAAATTACTGTAACTAATTCTGCAATATACGTTGCTGGTACTTGGCGTTCACCAAATGAAGCATTACAATTTGTTGACATTTCCGTTAGTGGCTTCAATGATGGAGTTACTACTGATTATGATATCTTGTATGCAAAAATTGATCTTCAAGGTAATATTCAATGGGTCAAGTCAATTGGGGGATCATCTGATGAAGACATTAAAGGTTTGTGTAGTGATGTCTCCGGTAATATCTATCTTGGTGGAGAGTTTTCTTCAACCATGATCGCAGGGAGTACACAACTTGTTTCAAGTGGATTTAAGGATGTATTCATAGTTAAAGTAGATACGAATGGCAATGTAGGCTGGGGATGCAAGTGTGGGGGGATTCGTGAAGATGAATTTGCTGCTTTGGCGGAAAAGAATGGCGTAGTATTTGTTACTGGAAGATACACTCTACAGACCAGTTTTGGACAACTTACCTTAGATCCTATTAATACAACTACTTCGCAACCTGGAAATATATTTATTGCATCATTAACCAATAGTGGCTCCTGGAGTAGCGTAAACAGAATCGCTAATGCTTTCTATCCTCAAGCAATTGTGTCAAATCTCGTAGTTGATGATAACAGTGTTTATGTACTTATACCTAGAGCAATGGCAAACAATTATTCTTCGCTTCAATTTGGAGATGATTTTTCTTGGTATCCAAGTGATATTCCGATTGATCATCAGTGTCATGTCATAGCTGGACTTAATAAAACTACAAACCATTGGTTTGGCTTAGCTTATGCTGAAGTTGTAAATGATCTGTGGAATACAAAACTAAATGCAGATAGTCAATATCTCTACTTAGGAACACCAGTATCGGACAATGTAAATTTCGGTAGTATTAATATTACAGCCACCATGAGTTCATGCTACGCAATTGGCAAAATCAGCAAAGGCGAAGTTGTTGAAAATAATGATGAAACAAATGCATCCCCTTTAGTCGTAAATATGGTTCTGTACCCCAATCCAGTCAGGTCTAATACATCTGTTAATATTGAGTATCAAGTGAAAACGATGCAAAATAGTTCTATTGATATCTTCAATATAAAGGGGCAGAAAGTGATGTCTTTTAATAATCTAAATGAGTCAGGGAAAATTACGTGGAACGGGTTGGATAATAGTAGTAATATGTGTGCCTCAGGGCTGTATTTCTTCATGATAAAATCAGGTGGTACATCGCTAACTAAGAAAGTTGTATTAACCAAGTAGTATAGTCCTATTTCAGGAGAAAAGATGAGTTTTCAATCAGTTAACATCGACATCGAACGAGATGTGATTTCTCGAATTGTTGCTTACTTAACAGAAGAAGGTTTTGCAAATCTGACAACAATACCTAACAGAGAGTTAGTAATCCTTTTTATCAACTACTTTGAGAGACTTGTTCCAACAAAGGCAAGGCATATAATAAAAAGTAAAAGTTTCTCTTGTCCTTCTGATCTTAGGGCTGGTCTGGATGAAATAGAGAGGAAAATAGAATGTGGTATCGATTTGAAACCTCATTTGAGCACGAAAATCAAAAATATTAAATACTTTGATCCCATGTTAAATGATTGGCGAATTTATCACCTACATCTTGGTGTTAATCCGTATCCACCGAATCATTCATTCGTTGATAGGACAGGACCAGTTTTGTTTGCGAGATTCGATGAAACGAATGCATACCTAATTGATGTTATGCCTGATCATAAACAATGGGCAAATAGAGATTGTGTACAGATAATACATGATAATTGGCCGGAAACAATCAGTATGTTTAACCTTAGCAAAATGGGAGTAATAGACATATCATCAAATCCATCTTCTGGTGATATTAAGGAACTTAGGAAAGCACATGCAAACGCCATCTTAAAACTGAATGATGGTACAATCTATACATCGATTGGGCTTGGTTCTACAACTCATGGAAACTCAATTACCTCAACCCAAGCGGTTAATAATGCTTATGCTAAGATTAAGTGGTACAATGAGAGCATCTTAACCGACGCCAAGATGATTGTGCATGAGATGCTACCCGACTTTAATGGAGACATAATAATCAATATGGACTTTGATAATCACCAATATAAAATTGCTGCTGGTGATAGTGTTATCATTAGGAAAACTGATAATTTATGGGCTTCTATCTTCTCATAATTATAACTGCATGACAGTAGTCGTCCTACACTTCCAATGAACTGGAGGAAAGGGAGTATGAGCCCCGGAGACACCAACCGGATTCATCTCTGATTCGTATTCGATCTGATCGTCCTTAACCCAGGGTGCGAGTGCTTTGATGTATTCCCGTGCATCATTAAGGCTGTTATACTTGGTGTCCAGAGCAATCTGGTTATCAACCACTTCCAGAGCATCGTACAGGAGATAAACCTTGTCCTGGGCTAGCAGA
>JAQWBH010000058.1 GCA_028707405.1 Parabacteroides sp.
GGCAGTAAGTGATTGCCTGACCAAAGGCACTTTTGGGAATGGTCTGCTGTTTTTGCTTTTTGAGCCATACATAAAATTCGTCCAGTAACGGTTTGCTTTGTTCTAATCGTTTGGTATAGCGCTCCTCATCGGAGACGTCTTCCAGCTGTTTTTCAATGGCAGATAATTTATTGCAGTAATCTAATCCTACACGGGCTGCAACAGGTTTGTTTTTCTGTTCAGCCGGTAAGGCTTTAAGGGCTTCTGTGAATTTCCTGCGTGCATGCGCCCAGCAGCCGACCGATATTACATCAGTCAGTTTACCGTATGCACTATAGCCATCTGTTTGAAGGTATCCTTCAAAACCAGACAGAAATTTGTCCGGATGTTTGCTTGCTCTGGTTGTTTGGTATTCGTACAGGACAATGGGCGGGCCCTCTCTTCCGGTACGATATAACCACATGTAGGATTTGGATTGAGCTGATCGCCCGGGTTCTTTGAGCACCTGCAAAGTCGTTTCATCAGCATGCAGGATATTTCTCTTAAGCAGCCTTTCATGGAGCCGATCATAAATGATCTTCAGCCATGGATCTGCAACCGACAATACCCAATTGGCCATTGTCTGGCGTGACAGTTCAAACCCCAGACGGGATAACTGCTGTTCCTGGCGGTATAGCGGCATACTGTTGGTATACTTTTGATCAATGATATATGCCAGTATAGAAGAAGACGCTAAACTGCCGGGTAAGATAGGAGCAGGCATATCTGCCTTGATAATCGGCGTTTTGCTCTGTTCTTTTTCACACTGACGGCAAGAATAGATGTATTGAACATGTTGTACCACAACTGCTTGAGCTGGAATAACTTTGACTTCCTGTCTGATCTGGGTGCTCATCTCATGCATGATACTCTGACAGCAAGGACATACGCGTTCGTGTTCATCGAGACGGTATTCAATGACTTCAACCGGCAGATCCTTAATCTTGTCTTCTCTCTGCCCCACCTGTTTTTTCTTGCGCTGATAAGTGATCGTTTCTATGGTGGGTTCTTCAAGCTTTGGATTTGCAATATCTTCAGCTTCATTGAATAGGTTAAGCTGCTCGGGAGAGGTTTTTTCACTGGAAGCACCAAACTGTTTTTGGCGGCTCAAGCGAAATTGCTCCTCATACCATTTTAATTTGGCATCAAGTTCAGCATTTTGCTGTTCCAATTGCAAAATTTTATCATTAAGTTGTTCGATGGTCTGAGCTGTATTTTCTTGCGTTTTCATACTTATTATTATACCAAAAAATCGACATTTTTGCAGCTGAAAAACGCTTAAAAATCCCGAATTATCAAGGTTTGTGCCTTAGAGAATGGTTCGCTGTTTTACCGCTTTATGCGCATGGTTTTGTTTTAGGGACAGGCCATCCAACAGCCAGCGAAATTCACGATAGCTAATGCTTACTACATCCGTATTGGCCATGGGCCAATCAAATTTACCCCGTTCCAAACGTCTGTAATGCAGCCAGAATCCATTATGATCCCATTGAAGGATCTTAATCTTATCGCATTTACGATTGCAGAACACAAACAGGCACGGACTGAAGGGGTCCAGGTCAAAGGCTTCTTTGACTAGCACCGCCAATCCGTCAATCGATTTTCTAAGATCCGTACTGCCGGCAGCCAGATAAACCTGTCTGCTTGATATCTCACTGATCATACTGTTTGCAGAGCCTGTATGATCTCACGAAACAGGTGTTGATCAAACCCGCTTTTGAGTTCAATGGTTACTTCACCGATATGAACTGCTATGGAATCTTGAGCAAATCTCGTTTGCTTATTACGATCCATGTCAAGCGGGAGCCACTTAACGGGCTGCCCCAATTCAGCCTGCTCCATACACAGTTTTTTGCGCCAGTAATAGAATTGGTGTTCTTTAATTGCCTGCTCCTGGCACCAGGCTTTGATCGTTTGACCGCTGTTTTCGTATTCTGCCAGACGCTGTTCCCACAGGCTGTGCAGATCACTATTGATCATTCCTGAACACCTCCTTGTTTTTGTGTTCAGGCTATTTTCTCATGTTTTTTGCTGGTTTCATACGTGGGAAGTTTTTGACGCTTACTTATCAAATGAATTTATAAAGTATAAATTCATATTGAGATTTCAGGGGGTTCGATAAATGGAAGTCTCGCATATTCAGCCTTATTCTGCAAATTAATATCTCTTGTACAAAGATAAACTTCTGAATGAAGATGATTCCTAATTACTTCAACAAAGGATGCTATTATTTTATCATCATTGTTATCTGATCGCAGCCAGGGAAGTGTAGTACTGAAATCCGGCTCTAATGCCATTGTCCTTAAGGAACTTACACCTTTTCTTAAAGGTATTCCATCAATAAGTCGTCCTCTCGTTCTGTAGCCTTTTAACCTGGTAATCAATCCTTCTGACTTTTTTCTTACATCCTCGTTTCTAAATATCTTTAATTTATCAAGTTCCTCAAGAATAGTTGGTGTCAGAATAAGTTCAAATTTGGGAATAGTATCATATTCCCAGTCCTCAAGGTTAGGGTTGTAAATCAATGAATTAGTATCTGGTACAATTATTGTATTTCGGGAACATGAGTCGTATATTGTTTTCAACAATATATTTGTTCGTCAACAAGCCTTATTGCTTCCTTAAGAAAAGAGGTCTTTGATGATTCAAAGGTCCAACCTTGCTGCACAATTATAGGTCTTATGTCTTTACAATAGGCTTCAAAAGAATCACGTATATGATCTAATTGTTTATTTAAAAGTGTTCGAATTATACTCGCAAACTGCTCGTAATCACTATTTAGCTTTGATTGCAGTTGTTTACCTTCCTCTGATAATTCTTTCCAGTAATAATCGCCCCTTGGTATCATAATAACTCCTGGGTAGCTTTTTTCTGGACTATAAACAAGATCAGAATAATTATTAATTAAAGTATCAAACTGTCTTTTAATATCGTCGGCAAACTCTTTCAAGTAGTTATAGAATGTACTCAAATCTTTTCCTCCTCTCAATTAATAAAAGCATTAGCTAAATTATTTCTTATATTTCAATCAAATAAAAACGCTATAGTACGAACTATTATACTGTATCTGTAAAAGCCTCTTATTATAGAATGAGAGCACAATTCAAAACCTATATGGTTATTTATCATCACTAACTTTGGCAACATAATTATTTTTGAAAAATTCCATCAGCGCGTAAATCCGCTTACAATAAGTAATAAAAATTTGTAAGGATGCGTATACATTTTCTTTTTTCATTTGTTTACCTGTTGGATGGCCGGCACTGTTTCGGTTTTGACGTAGTAATTCAAATATCCCGCTGATAACTATATCTATACCATCAACCAATTCTTTATCTATACGACCTTTTTGTCCTCCTAAACTTTTTTGGAATTCTTCAAACTGATTTTTAATAAACTTACCTTTTGTTTTTTGCACAAAACTTGCTTGTTCCTTTTCTGTGGGGAGGAACGGGATATAAGCTTCAATTAAAAGAAGGAGCGCCTTTTCAGATGCACATCCAATTGCTGTTGTAGCAGATAAAAGTAAATTAATATTATATGCATGGATGCTTTCTGCCACATAGGTATATATAACATTATCAATATCTGGAATTTCATGTCTTAAGTAATCTAAATATCCGTCAGGGTCATGAGGAATCGGTTTTCCATTTGCAAGCACTTTTTGCCCATATTCAGTTATGTCAAAAATAAAACCTTGATTCCCAGAATAATTGTTTTGCGTTAGATCTATATATAAAATTTGTTGGCACACTAATTCCCAAATGGCACTTCCTATTCTCTGCTGGGCTAGGGTAGAAACTTCGTTTGTAAAAGGTTGCATTTGTGGAATAGGAGGGTTCTGGATTATATTCTTTTTTGCAGCTAATTCTGCAATTGACATACAAATATCATAATATTTTACTCTGTAGTTTGAATGAACAGGATAATAACCATCTCTTACCCATTTCAAATTCAATGCCTCCCAAAGTAAAGCCCGTATTCCAGCTATATCTATTGTATCAAGATTATAAGTTCTTACAGATGCCATAGTATTCACTTCCTTGAATTTATATTTACTCATAATCAACATCATCTGAATCTTGCTTTAATACATATGACTCGGTATTACCATTTAAATGAATGATGAAAACACCTTGTTTTTTAGCTGCCTTACTTGGCGTTCCATAAAATTGATAGGTTTGATCTTCAAAGACTATGCTATATTCAAAAATAAGAGCTTTTTTAACACTATCAAGATATTTCAAGAGTAATTCGGCTTTTATTTCTGCAATACTGCCATAAGTTCCTTGTTTTGTATATCCGCCTTCCTCGCTCGGTTCACTCCATTTTGCTATATGAAACAGAAAATTTTTATTTTCTGCAGGAAGCGAAAGCATCTCCGCATTTAAATGTTCATATCCACCATAAGCCAATACATCCTGTGAAAAAGAATAAATATTCGTAAATACATCCTTTACAAATGGGTCATGCCGATCAAGCCGGTTACCTCTTACATCATCTATATCGACACGTAAAGGCCAAATTGTTACGGCAGCCTTTTTAATATATCTACGTTCTTCCGGATCTGGTTCAAAATAAAAGTACTCAAATATGTTATGAGGATTCTTTAGTTCCTTTATTAACTTAGGAATATTTTTCTCTTCAATTAATGCGCTCTTTATATTTATAATCTGGCTACTCTGATCGAAAGAAGAATTATAGTTCAAATAAGTGATTATGTTGTCTCCAGTTATAATTAACGAATTAATTAAATTTGGTTGAATCATGTATTCACGGTCATTTTCCGGATTCTTGTACTTTTTAAATTCCCATAAAAATGGAATGAAGGGAATATGATCACGATATTCACAACTCCAGTACCCTTGATAGCCGGGAAGATATGAATCGAGCCAGTCATAGTAATTTTTATATGAATCTTCGGAATAGGGCAAGGTGCAACGATATTGGTCTGCAGCATAGAACATTGCATGCCATTCTGCATACTTTTCTAATGTTTCGATTTCTGGCAAGGAACCATGATCATTGTAAGTATTACGATTGCGGTATCTATTATAATGCAAATATTCATCACGCCAGATTTGAGTTTTATTGTTATCAATTCCGAACTGTTGGATGTAGTTATCACAGTCTTTAGCAACTTCCTCCTGAGTGAGGCTAAAGATATCAGCAACATCATCATACCAATAGCGGAGCGTATCCATCGTATCAAAATGAAAACGGAATTTTTGCTTTGAGGAAAAATTTGCTCTTGCATATCTAGGAGTCTTTTTAATTTTTCCCAGCTTTAGCTCATCAGACCTCAGTAGCTGCGCAACGTCACCAGGGTAACTTGTATCAGCAATTTTAAGACTAATATGTTTGGCGAACCTTCTTTGTAATGCATGAGTAGTTTGTTCTGAGCACGCAATTTCTTTAAAGAAGTTATAAAAGGGGATTCCATCTTTCGGTTCTTCGTCAAAAATCCGAAGGCATACAACTAAAAAATATATTTTAGCTGACTCTTCAAAGAAAAAGTTATTTTTATCCATATATCGTGAATCAAAAGGAGCGTGGTATAAAGTAATAAGATGCTTTATAATACTTGAGTACCCACATGAATATAAGTTTCGTAATATATGTGCAGCAGTCCAACGATATTTTTTATCTGGATGTCCCAACATCCGCCATAGCAATTTGCAGACCGGCAGTAAATCCTCGTCGATCTGTGAAAAACTATCAGAAAACGGTTTATCACCGGATAATGGATGTACTGAAGGACTCTCTATAGAGACACACCATTTTAATACTTCTTCCGCAAAATTTGCGGGAAGACGTACAGATAATGTCTTTAATATTTCGATGATGTTTTCACTTGGAACATTATCTTGTGATATCAAGTATTCTATAAAAAATGCTCGAATATCACCTGTCTGAATGTTAAAAATACTGGTCAACTTATCATAATCATTACGATAGGAACTCAAAATTTTATCCATATGATCTACAAATATTCTTCTTTGGATACTTATATCGTTTCTCCAAGCTTCCACAGATGGCCAAACACTCCACGCATTTATGTGCTTTATAAAAACATCCATAATCCCTGTCCATTCAATAGAATATATTCCATTTAAACAGGCTTCTATCAAAATGTTGGCGTTAGAAACATAACCTTCTGGTAAAGTATTAGCAAGCCATAGGTCAATAAATTTGACTTGGCTATCCCTATTTAGTTCTTTTAAATAGTCCACCAATTGTATAGAGCTTGATATGGGGTGGGTTTGCATATAATATTCCATATCTGGAATAGGTAAATTTATTTTTTCATTTTCTATCCGCTGTTCTTTCGCTTCCTGATTATCAATGGAGCAAAGAAAATCATGTAAGGCAGTAATCTCTTGATTATTTTTACAACTAGAAAGTTTATATTCATTGATGAAAGCGGTAATCACCTTTATCAGTGTATCTTTATAGCTTAATGGTACATTGTATAAGGTATCATTAATCAGAATGTCTAAACTCTTTTGTTGAACTGAAATGGGAGCTTTTTTTATCTTCTGCAAGATTTTCTTTACTAGATCGCTATAATCAGAGGGCTGTTCTGGTAGCAAAATAGTGGCCAGAGATGATATAACATCAGCTTGATAAATACCTTTTTCCAATAATCCTGATAATACATGAAAAGCACTTTCAGGTAAGGAAAAATGATCGAAATCGTTACGATCATCCAGCCGACACATTACAGAAAAAATATTCTCTGGACATAATGTCGTTGCTGTTTCAAAGACTTCCTCATAAGGAAAATTCTTTGAATCACCCATTTTTCGATAATAATCTTCTGCTAAACGTACAAACTCATGAGAAAGCTCGATATCCGATAAGTGCCCTCTATTAGAAGCGACATTAGCCAAAAAATTAAAAAGCCCAAGCTTTCGATATGATTCGTAATCTAACCCTTTCGCAGCTTGAAGCGCCTTTTCAAAATAAATCTGCCCAACACTGGTTTCAACTTTTTGCCCAATCTGAGCACATTGAATATAAGCCTCCGATGCTTCCATAGCTGATATAGGGTGTTGAATGAGTTCATCAGATATAGACTTCAGTGTTTCTAAAGTGAACTGGTGCGAACGACGATCATACGAGCATAAATCTGCTAAAGTAAATTTCGTATCACGATATATTTTAGTAGCTCGTGCTATTTTTAGGAGATTATTATGTATTGCATGAGAATCCGTTGTGTTCATATACAAAACAGCATCAGATAAAGCTAATAGGTGAAGGCGAATACTTCCAGATTTTTGACTATCAAGATCGCTCCAAAATAACCGATTTAATTTAGTCAAACAATCATTATATAATACTTCTGTAGCCTCTGTACTAACCCCTAATATTACTTGAATTCGATACATATAAGCAGGGAGGAGAAAGTCGTAGACTTTCTTAATATTTTTTATGCGTTCATTTATTTCTTTCTGTGTTAATCGTTCATCCTTTTTTAGGCCATCTTTATCACAAAAATCTTCGGAATTAACATTCTCGTTCCTTAATGCTTTCTCCAATACATAGAATCTTACATTGCAATCTAATTCTTGCTCATCGTCACCATGAATATAGGGTAAATATAAAACACGATAGTTAATCTGGTACTTTGATATAATATTAAGAAGCATATCCCTATCTTTATCATCTTTACAGAGATACTCGAAAAGCAAAATCACATGATCTTTATTAAGATTAGCCAAATTCAAAACTTGCATTTTATTAAACACTTTTATAAGATATTCAACCAAATAAATTGGTGGTGTTTTTTTGCACCTTAAATAAGCTGCCGCTATAGAAAGTTTAAAATGAAATGACCAATTCATTCCTTCAACTTGGTTTGCTAATTGCATATCATTTCGGTTAATTAATCGAACAAAAACTTCGAATAATAAGTTTGCCTGGAATTTTTTATTACTCCAAGAGGTTATCCAGCGTTTCATCGATTTTTCGTCTCTGAGCCTGAGCAGCGATTCTGCTACATTGACAATATCACCAAGGTGTGGTCTTTTTACAGGATTTTGTTTTTCTTTAGGCTTACTATAATAATAATGGATGGCACCCCTATAGCTATCCAAGTAGGAAAGGGCTTTTGTCATTGTCTCAGCTTTCATTGAGAAGATAAATGCTGCTTTCCCCAAACTGTCAAAATCATTTCTATCAGTGGTAAATACTTTTAAAAGAGTGTTATTATCACAATACAAATATGCCTGTTCCGGATTACTTTGTATTAATTTATTAATAGCCTCATCACTTTTAGAAAAGTCAATGATTTTGTATATTAACTGAAAAGATTCCTTCCAATATTCCTGTGTGCTTATAACAGGAATAGATAAAGTAGCTTTAATACGTGAAAGCATAATCCTGCTAGCTTCTGTAATATCCACAAGCGATTCATCTATAGATTCCTTTAAAGCTATATTTAAAAGTTTGGATATATCAGTCTGTTTGGCAAGGAAACTATGCACATATTTTGCACAGTAAGAATCTTGGTGTCGATGCTGGTACATATAGTCTGTAATGGTAGTGACTGCTTTAAAATTATCACAATATTTTTCCCGTAAAAATGTTTCAAAGTCTTCATCACGAAAGTAAATATAATCATTTTCAATATAAAGTCCGAAAGAGCAATCTACACTTAAACTCTGCAACATTTCCGGAGTGCAACCAAGTATTTTAGTAGCAATCATTATTGGTATCGGTCGCGGTAAATTAATAAGGACTCCAAATATTAATGAAATTTCTTCATTTTTCTCTCCATATCTCTGCCGGATTTCTTCAAGTATATCATTAAGTAAATCTTCAGTAGTTTTACCATTTGGACGTAGCATATCTACCGCTTCATGAAATGTTTCTCGTTTTGAAGTTAACGTATATGCCTGGACTCTTGGTATCCCTTTACTTAAATTATGAAATTCTAAGCAAGCTTCTTTCTGCACTGCGGGATAAAATGATCTGATATGTTCTGAACTTTCATGCAAATTAAATGCAGGAACTTCAAAAAACATTGATTTATCCGGAAAGGTAAAAAAATCCTCATGTTCTGTTCGATACGTCAAAAGTAATCGTACACCTTGAGGCAAAGGTTGTTGCAGTAATTTATCAATAAAGCACGTCCTTCCATTTTGTTTTGCTGCAAAGACACCATTATCTGCTGCATCAATAATCAACAAAACAATAGCACTTTCAGAAAATGACTTTACATATTTGACTGCATGTTCCAGTCGTATACATAACTCATGGAAAAACTCAGATTCCTTCAATCTGCGTTCCAATAAAAATTCGGTTTTACATTCAAGTGCCAAGCTATTACAAATCTGAGGTATGGCAGTATCACATTCATATCTTGAATCGGAAGGCTGTAGATATGTCCCGCCTCCATAGCAATCATAAAAGACCACAACAGAACCATCGGGAAGATATTTTTGCATATTGTTGACAAGTGTAGTTTTTCCAATGCCAGCTGTCGCATAGACACGTATAGGTGTTTTTTCTTGACCTAATACAATCTTCACTAAATCATGAACACATTCTCTTTCAATATAACCTCTTTTTAACAAAGGAATATTTGTAGGAGCCGGGAAAAATCGAGTATAATTACCGCCAAAAAGAGAACATACAAAATCTTTTGTCATGGGAACATTCGCATTTCTCCCAGGCATCATTCTATCGCGTAAGGTCATTATTATCTCGTTATATTTGTTTTGTAAGCTATCTATACCCCAATTGCCTAGTTGTTGAATAATTTTTGCTTTTTGAATGCTTCTTGTCGCCGCACCACAATCTTCAAAATCAAGCATTTTAATAAAACCCAGAAATGCTACTGAATTAAGGTTAGATTCTTTATATAATCTTTCAATTTCAATTTTAAATTCTGGGCAAAGATTCTTAATCAAGGTATTTGTTTGCTTATAGTTTTTTTTCGCTAAAACTTCTTTTGCTTTAGCGATACTTTGTTTCAAACTATCAGAAATAGAACGATTGCTGACTAATTTTATAGTAAGTTTATCCGCGGAATTCGTATTCTTTTGTGTATATTCTTTATAAACATCGGCAAATCTACGAATAATTGAATTATCCTTTTTCTTGTTGTCAGAATCGCATAACCTTGCAGCAGTCCATACTGCGTCGCCCATATATGTACTATATTTTAATTGAGAAAAAACTATTTTTGATGCACTTTGAAAATTTGTACCTCCATAATATTCAGCTAAGTCAATCGCATATAACTTACTATCATCTATATCAGCTACAATTGAATCTTGCCATGCAGGTCCTTCTACCGTTACTGATGTAACTGCTGCATTTGGTTTAAGCATTTCCAATATCTTTTGAGCTGCCCATAGAAGATGAAAATCATCGCCAGCATTAGAGGGTAGCGCTCCTGCATTAGTTTTAATATCTTCCATGTTATCGCCTCAGCCTTCAAACTTTATTTTGTATTTCTGTTGCCCTGACGATGTTTTTTCAATTGCTTGAATAAAATTTTTATATGTTTTTACATAATTTAAAAACAATGTGCCAAGCAAAAGCCGTTCACTACGAGAAATGCGGTTCCACTCATAGCCTTTGAATAAATCTCTTACAAGGAAAACTTCCCCTTGATTCAAGTTCTCTGTTTCTTTAATTGCATTATTTAAAAGTTCATTCACATCCAGCATCAAAAGACCTCCATATAATATCAATGAAAACAACGTTGTTAATATAAATTATATCAGCCATATGAATTTATTTCTTTTGTTCATTTATTTGATTTTAATATGGATAATATGCAATTCACAACGCGACAGAATTAGTCGATTATAAACAAACTGTGAAGTACAAAACAGTGTACCAGTGCTCGTGTACTTCTCGACAAATTAATATTTATAAATGCTTAGCCCTCAATGGAAGGACATATTAATTACAGTTAATAATTCTGTTATCTATCTTCATTTAATAGTGGCATTGACTCGAAACAAATCGCAGGTATTTTGAACGTAAAATCCCCATACTTTATGACCTGGTGTGTTATTGATGCGTCTTCAGGCATGGTTTCGTTGTATTCGTGGTTTCGTATAGTATGTAACACACTGATAATTGGTTTGCTCGAAAACAATTCCTGGAGCTTTTTTAAGTCAATTACAGGAATATATTTATGCTGGGTTCTAATATTATGCCTTGCAACCACACAACAAAACAAATCAATGTTGTCACCATCGTCAACGTCAAACACTTGCTTAATAAACCGTTTCCGATTACTCATGGCATACGTCATAATTGATTCAGATTGTCCACACCCGTGAGTTATCTCATCTTCTCGGGCATATACCTCCTTTGAGGAATCCGCGGCAGCAAACCACTTAAGTTCACATAGCAAGGCAGCGTTTGAGGCTGTATCCAGCAGTCCAAAATCCACATCAGGCAAGCGCCCACCAAGGTTTTTGTGCTTTGCGAGTTTCAGAGTAGTTGCACTAGGGATAGCAGCCTCTATTTCCTGTACCATCAAATCTTCTAAATCGTTTACCTCTTTTGAGTGCTCCGAATCGCTTTTTGAACTTACAACTGCAAGTAGATTCCGTTCCGGGCGGGAGCCAATAAATAACATAGGGGCAATGATCGCTACTTCATTACTAAGCACGGTTATCGGCTGATACATGATATCTACATTACGCTTGGACGGTTCAAAAGTAATATATTTTACAATACTCTCGACCGATTCTTTTTTCAATCCGCTTATCGACACAATATAGTCTACTATCTTGCTCATCGGCAGAATTATTGTGCTATTTCGCAATCTGATTAGCGCGTCTTTTATTGTAATGCAGCTGAAAAAATGTATGTAGCAAAGTGCTGCGATACATTTCCATGCTCGCCGATAGTCATCTAATGTAAATAGGTCAAACTTCCATGAGTCGGGCAAGGTTTTTGTAGAATTCCATTGTTCGTTTGCAATTTCAAAAAATGAATCTGTTATTTCGTTTGTTAATTCGTAACACAGGCATCCGTCCTCAATATGAATTCTTTTTTGTAATTCTGCATTAGCCTTTGCAATCTTTACCGGATTAATACAATCCATAAAACTGCCGAGTGAAGACTGGTTCGCCTCTCTAAGAATATCGCTCCACGCAGAATTATTGTGATCCGTTGGAGAATTAAAAGTAACTGTGTTGTCATCAATTTTGGCTACTAACCGGTTCCTTGAAAATGAAATATAGCCGCTACATATCACTGAGTACGGATACGCATAATCAGTAAGAAGAGAAACACACTGATTGTATCTCTCTTCTGAAATGTCGGTAGCGATTTGCACGGTTGCAGTGGGTAAGTCACTTTTTTCAACCCAATACAATGCCTGGTTTAGAGCATCCATATGATCTGTTATCTTTTTCAGAGCCAATGGATTCAATATGCTGCTCATTACCGCGAGAGAGCATAGGTCTTCAAAAGCAGACAACAATTCATATGTCACCTGTTCTTTTGTTCCGGAAAAAGCAGGGTGCTTCTTATGTAAATTGTCAATAACCGTTTCGATTTCACGGATATCCATTTTTCCTCCTTTTCCCCAAGTTGGCTACTCAAATATGAAAGAACACTTGAAGCCAAAACCATAATATTCCGTATACTTGGGAAAGTGCTTTTCTGCCTTCGCAGAGTGTAAACATTAGACGAAATAGCGGCACTGTTTCTTATAGCGAATTAAGACATGATTATTCGTCTTTTGGGCTAGATTTTGCACCTCCTAATATATGGTTTTTATAACAATTCAATTTCTTCGTCAGTAAACCAGTCATTTGAAATAGCGGTATCCTTGACTGCGTTTTTATCATTTGTGTAAGCCACAACTGCCAAACTTTTTTCTGCTCGCGTACATGCTACATAGAAAAGCCGTGTTGTTCTCATAATCCCAGTATCCTTGCCTTCACGTTCATTTTTAATATCCGTATCTGTTTTAGACTTTGCGCCAAAAAGCTTCTCATAACTAAATAAGAATCCTTTGGCCTCAGTATCATCCATAATAACCATGACTCGTGGAAACTCTAGTCCTTTTACTCCCTGATGCGTAGCAAATTGGGTGTTGTCGGTTACATATGCCGAGTATTTTTCTAACTCATCAAAAGGCACAGAGAACGCTTTCCTCAAAGCTGCTACCTTTTTATCCTCGTCTTCTATTGGTTCAGATAGGATATCGTCTACACGATCGTTGAGAGTGAAAAGGTTAGTTTTTTTGATGGCCTTTAATATTTCAATACAAGTAGGAATGGCTCCACCTTTCCAAAGAAGGAGCAATTCTTCGACTGCATTTTCAGCAGCTTCTAGTAACTTAGTCTGATCTGCAGAGTTTTCCCGGAAAGCCTTCTTATTTAAAAGAGGAGAATGCTGCCGTACAATTCTTGAAACCTCGAAGTCGTTATTGTTTTTATATGCTTTTATTAATGGAGAAACAACGTTAGCCATGAATGATATTTCAGATATTGATCCATCACGTAAAGATGTGTCGAAAGATTTAGATTCATTAAGCGGTGCATACAGGTCAAAGAAACCAAATCTGCTGGCTGCCATGTGATGCTCCAGTATTAAGCTTTTATACTTTGCAGAATCGATCCAATCTTTATCATTGGCCTTCTCAGCCATAATTTGAGCTGCTCGACATTCCATTTCTTCTTTATTCGCAGAAGAGTCTGCTATAAATAGATGCACTGTTCCCGCCTCGGAATCAGAGCGTGAACGCTGTTGCTGTTTATCAATAGTCTTTCGAATTGCATTGGCTAATTCCACTATTCGCGTAGCACTACGGTGGTTCATGACCTTTTCTGGTTTTTCCCATTCATCAGGGATACAGCCAGCTAAATTGTCTTTGCCATCCATATATATCCGTTGCATTGTGTCACCAAACATGCCAATAACAAATCTGTCCTTATATTTCTCGTAAATAATAAACAGCGCATCAACAAGTTCTTTCTTTGTATCCTGACTCTCATCAATTAGTAAGACTGGATATTTACCCACTAAGATTTCCTGCATGGTTTCCTCGGTGGCAATAAATTCAGAACCCATTTTGACAACTTCACTATGATTTAGAGAATCATAACCCACATTATCCCCATTAGGATTATAGGAAAATTTCTTTACAGTTTCAATCTTAGCAAGGCGAGTAGTCTTCCTTTTAGTTTCTTCTGCTCTTCTAACGGCGGCATTACCACCACGCCCTTTAGTCTGTTTTTCATTTAGTTCGGCAATATCTTTTTTCAGAGATTCAATAACCCAAGTCTTTATATCGGGCTGATAATTTTTAATCAGTTCCCATAGAAAGCTATGGATAGTTGACACTGCAAATATAGGCTTATATTGAAGCCTTTTAGAAATTTCATCACTAGCAGCATTTGTTTAAGTTATAACCGCAACCTGTTTGGAGTGTGCAGATAATTTTTATCCCATTGCTTTGGCTAAAAATGAAAGCGCGTTAATTAAGCTACGCGTTTTACCGGAACCTGCTCCTGCAAACATAAAGAAGCTTTTGGGACTATCTTCAGAAAAACACAGCTTTATTTCGTCGTCCACATGATCATCTATATGGTTATCAGATAATTGCTGAACAGCTATTTTATTTTCCATCTTTCAACACTCCTCTGGACGCAGAAAAGTTTGAAGCCATTCTAGGCCCTCTGCAATATACGGAGGAACCGTCAGTTTGCGGGGATCGATTGTATAAATTAAATCCAAAGCGAATTCAGCTTTTTGATCAGACTTTCCATCACGAAGCTCACCATATATTTGCTTGTGGAGTTCATCAAATGATTTTGCAGCATTAAGTGCGATATTTACCTTCTTAATAAGGCTCCCGGCATCATTTCCAACATCGTCTTCTTTAAGGCTCTTGAGTAATTTGTAATTCGTGTAGACCATACAGTCTTCAAATGTGCTCGATAATGCTTCTGTTGGCGTTCCATCAAAATCAATTTTCACTGGAGTCTGATAGGCAATACGAATAGAATATTTATAGGCTGTTTCATTTGTAAACACTTTTCGTTCTGCTGGAAGATCAAGAAGCGTGTCCAAACCATTTTCCTTAAGCAGCCAATCAGTAATTGCATAGTTACTGCTTATTAGACCTTTGTTTCGCACAGGGCGAGCAGCCTTATGGTGGCCTTCTGGTTCCACAGAGTCTAAATCGGAAATCACTAATGTTGGTAAGCACAGTTTATCAATTAAAGGACTGAGTCGATGTGAATGACGACCATTTATATTAAGTATAGAAACATATCTTTGATGTAACTCAGGATAATGATCTTTTATAAAATGAGGTACTAACATGCTTTCAGCAGAACCCTCAACTAATATGGCAGCATCTGCAAAGAATAAGTCACAATGAGTTGTTTGCAGATATCGCGTTACAAATTTATCTGTTTCATCTTCTTTACCAAACACATCGGATAGATTAATCACTTTTGCTGTGGCAATGTTACAGCTGGCACATTCGGGAAGTCGCTTGAAATAGCGCAAATCCGCAAAGTCTGTCTCGCGCGCAATATGGCTGGAATGGGTGCTAATCACAAGCTGTGTGGCAAAATTTTTGTTGTCATTAAGAAACTTATGATTTCGCAGCACTGAGTAGGCTTTCCGTATAAATACTTGCTGCACCTGCATATGCAAATGCGCTTCCGGCTCTTCTACTAAAACTAAATGCAATGGTTCAATTGTATCTGCAGTGTCTTGTTCTTGTCGGGCTTTTCCCACCCTCATCCAACTGTCGCGAAAACTCATTAGATCGAATACCATTGAAATAAGATTCTGATAGCCCAAACCATTATATTTTTCCGGCAGTTTTAATGTCCCATCGTTTTTGCTAAGAGCATACTGTACGGCAGAATCGTGCTTCAATGTCTCACTCGTACTAACCTTCGTTGTAATCGTAATTTTGGGATCAGTTACGCCAGGATAGCCCAAGCCTTCCAGTTCTGAAATTGCGGGGGCAAATTTATCGGCTAGGCTTTTATCAAAGACACCTCTTGCTTGTTCGGTAACTTCCAATATCTCTAAATCCTCAGAGGTAGGGAGCTTCTCGGGATCTAAGTGTTTGTCGTAATAGCTCCGCATTTGGGTAGACAATTGTTTTCGTGACCTTTCACTTTCATCGGAAGAATCTGGATCGGAAAAGCCACGCTGAGCATCAATCATATCGATCCTAATGATACCCTTTAAAGGGTTATCAGTGAAGCATTCCATTGCATAAGGTGTTGGTTGTGGTGGTTCTGCTAATGACTGTTTTGGGTCAAGTACATATGACTTAATAGAAAAATACACAGTTAATTTTTTGTCGATGAAATCACATAAATCTTTTGGGTATAAATTTATATGAGCCCCATCTTTTCCTTTTCCTGCAGATTCAGTAGTACGAGCCGCAGAATAAGCCTCCCGATATTCTGTAAATAACTTTGAAATATCTTTAGGCTGAAAGGCTAAGCGAACCCCAAGCTTTCCTCCACGCCATTTTAATGTAGGAATGATGCCGGCAACATAGTGAATTTCGCTATGCTCAACTTCTAGCCAAACATCCATCATGGGCACAAGGTTGTTCCATTTCGCCAAGTCTTCTGGCATCTCACATTTTTCCCCTGCCCACTCTTCACCAATTGCATTTATTGCAGTACGGTTTGAGATAGTGAAATCGTTAAAGGCAAAGCCTCTCCCCGCTAAGAATTTTCCTAGTGCATCCATGGCTGACGTTTTCCCGCTATTATTAGCCCCAACGAAAAGAGTAGTATTCTTGCTGAAATCTATATGACACCGCTGCAGTTTTCGGAAATTCTGAACATATATAGATGAAATATTCATATCGTCTCTCCCTGCTTTTTCTTTCGATATATAGGCATTTACACCGAATTTCTTGAGGTATTATTTCACAGGATATAACCGTACTCCTAGCTCTCATAAGTACGCATTATGGTACTTAATTACCGTGGGCGAACTGCGCATTATTGCTAAAATCTGAAACCTGCCAACTGCGCATTAGCCAAATCAGAACCTGACAGACAGATCAGACCCCAACCTCCGTGCAATAGGGTTCGTCCCCAGTGCACGGTCCTTAGCGCCCCTTGAAGGAATGCTCGTTTAGGCGAAGGTGTATTAGCTATCAAAATTTGGCATCAAGGTAGTTTAGCAAAGTTCTTCCGCAGTTAATAGCTAAGATAGCCTCGGCTTCCTCTAGAATGTTATCATTAGGATGAGCAATACTTGCTTGGTTACGCAAAGTATTCAATGTATCTACTATAGTCGCAAGTGCTCCAAATAAACGTTTTGATTCCTCGTTCCCTGTTTTAATATTATCAAAGGCAGGGTGAGTGGTTCGTATGGTTTTAAACAACTCAGTAAGTGATGCTCGTTCTGCAACTGGAATTTTTGCTTTTTTACAAATCTCCCGTAGATAACCATGAAGTGCCGTATGAACACGATCAACCGCACTAACAGCTCCAGAAGATTGTAAAAGTTGTTGAGAATCTCTCAATGCTCTTTCTACAGCGTAGGTACTTGTTTCAGGCGTTGGTTGTGGAACCATTTCTTTGCCATCGGTAGACACTGAAACATCAATAAAGCGAACATAGAACCCTACTTCAGAAAAAGTGTTAGCTATCTGTCTAAACGCTAATTTTGCCTCATGATCAGCTTTGAGTTCTACAAGTTCTACATACCTATCGGTAGGTAATTTAGCATGAAGAACATGAAATTCGTCACCAAAATAATTAGTTCCTTCGCTTAAATTGAAAGGAACAGAACTTAATAATTCAGCAGCATAATCTAAATTCCTCGTTATTAAAAGATTCCTTACTGTATTCTTTATTTTCTCCCATTTATCTTCAGGTAAAGATGGTGTAATTATCTCGAATCCACTGGCCCCAGACCCAGAATAGAATGTAGTCATATTATGCCTCCAGAACAATCATTTTTTTGCACTTTCAACCTAACATTTTTGCGATTCACGAACTGTCCAATTGATAATAATCCCGGGATTTACAACCTTGAAGGTTGGCATGGTGTTGCTCTCAAAAACTCATCAATCACTAAAAAAAGCATGACAATTGTCAAGTTAGGTCAAAGGTGATAGCCAGAGCAGCCAATCCCTGTGTTATATGTAGTACAACATAACCACTACATTTTTACTACTTCAGGATTGTCTGAATGTACTACTTTGATATGAGCAACCTTCCATGGAGTATCTTCTAGTGAGTTTCCACCAGTTAGATACATCATTTCATTTTCTCCAAAAACCATGATTCTGCTATCATTTAGTTTTTTAATCTTCTCATCTAACATAAGATGTAAGTCAATATATGAACTTCCTTCGTACAAGTCCCAGGCATCAATAGTTTCACTTATACAGCAGTTAAATTCCTGAATAATTTCCTTTTCCACATCATTCCTTATTTCATCATAATCAAAATTATGTGCCATAACACCTTTAATCAAGCCAAACAAGGTTTTTCCATCTTTTATCTCTGCGAGTACTTCCGGAATATTATCTTCAATTCTCTTTATACCTGTAGGCTTCTTTTTATTGTCATGCAGTTTTTCACTTACCCATTTCTCGTGATTTCTTTTTATTTTTCTTACTAATTCTGTCGTGTATGTCTCACATTGCTTATCTATCAATGAATGATGATTTCTGCACAGAAGGACAAGGTTTTCATAAGAATCGTAGTTGAAATTCTCTTTCTCTTTGTAACGAGGCCCTTGTTTTGATTTTGATATGATATGGCATTCTTCTCCAATTAATGTCTCGTCAAGCGAATCGGATTTTTTCACTGAAAGTGAGACTCTGCAAATTGCACAACGATTTCCAGATTTTCCCCAAAGAAGTTTTCTGGCCTTATCAGTAATAGCCATTAGTTCCATCACCTCTAATTGTTCATTCGCTAATATCAAATATACACGTGTATTCTAATTTTGTAGCCTAAATTCAAACTTCCCATATATAGAAAACTCAATTAACTTGGCATTATAGCCTAACTATTTAACCCTATATTTCTGCTGTCCGGAAGAAGTCTTCTCAATCGCTTGTATAGAAGCCTTTGATGTGTTCACATAGTTTAAAAACAATGTCCCCAGCAGAAGCCGTTCACTACGAGAAATACGGTTCCACTCATAGCCTTTGAATAAATCTCTTACAAGGAAAACTTCCCTTTGATTCAAATTCTCTGTTTCTTTAATTGCATTATTTAAAAGTTCATTAACATCTGGCATCAAAAAACCTCCATATAATATCAATGAAAACAACGTTATTAATATAAATTATATCAGCCATATGAATTTATTTCCATATAAAAAGAGAACATAAGCGCAAACCTATGTCCTCTTGATCATTCATTTTAATTACTGCTAAACCTGTACTTTTAGCTCTTTTCGGTATTTGGTGTAATGGTCGCTTAATACATATTCAATAACCCATACTTTAGGTATTCTGTAGGTATTGCGGATGAAAAAATATTTTATATGGTTCCCATGCAAAATCTTTCGTGCCGTGGTTTCTCCGATGCCGCCCAACATTGCTCTGAATTCATCCAATGTAACGACATCAGGATACGGCTCAAAAAGCTGCTCGTAATATTCTTGATTTTTCACAGTCATCAACTCCTGAAAATATTTGTCAATGGTAGGATGACTGTTACAATATGTGATTTTTGATTACTACACGTTCGATGTTCTGACGGCAGACGGTCCGGATATCCCTCCAGCATATCCCTCCAATATCCCTCCAACGTCCAAAATTGATGTCAAAACCGCTCTTTTGAGAGAGCCTTGGAGTGACGTGGGATTCCGGGTTTTAAGTGCCGAAAACGTCCATTATACAAGGTTTTTTGGGGTCTGAGGATTCCGTTAGAGTACGTTACATTCCCAATGCTTCCGGTAATGTTGAGGGACTCAAAATCCGCCGGGCTCAACACCCGTGGGG
>JAQWBH010000365.1 GCA_028707405.1 Parabacteroides sp.
GTTTGGGGCGTTGAGTTGGGTAAAACGGACGAAGATGGTGTTTAGTTGATTTTCGGGGATGCCTTCACCTGTGTCTTCTACATAAAAACGAATTTGATTTTCTTCTCTGGTATACCCAAATAGGATATGTCCTTTCCTTGTATGTTTAATTGCATTGTTAAGCAGATTGTTCATGATCTGAATTAACCTTACGCGATCTGTATAAAAAGTAATGTCTTCGCAATCGTCAAGTATAAGTTCAACATCCTCACCTATCCTGACTTTGGAAGAATTGTAAATGTTTTTCATTATTGAATTCAATTCAATTTCCGAATAAGTAAGGTCAATGCTATTTGATTCAATTTTTGAAATGTCGAGAGCTTCGCCAATAAGTTGCTCGAGCTGTTCGTTGTTGCTCATGATAATATCGGCATATTTCTTTCTTGTTTCAAGATCTTCTTCATTTGTAATCAGTTCAGAAAAACCTACAATAGCATTCAAGGGCGTTCGTATTTCATGATTCATATTGGCTAAAAAAGCTGATTTCATTTTGTCGGCTTCAATGGCTTTTATTTCTGCTTTTCTAGAC
The DNA here is from genome assembly GCA_028707405.1 of Parabacteroides sp. Lineage (GTDB taxonomy): Bacteria > Bacteroidota > Bacteroidia > Bacteroidales > Tannerellaceae > Parabacteroides. Next base: position 569 of record JAQWBH010000365.1, read on the forward strand.
CGGAGAGCTCTCTTGCGGCCGCTCCAGGACATGTATATGAGTATTGAACAGATCATGATTAACAGCACGATGACTGTTACCAGAGTAATTACTTGTAGTCGGTTCTGTGAAGCCCTTAGTTCCATTTGTTGATTCTTTACTTGCAGATTATTAATCTCATGTTGATCATGTAATGTTGCCAGTTCTTTATATATGGTTCTGGAATGAATGGAATCTTTGATATACATATATTTGCGGTAACCTCTGAGAGATTCTTCGTAGGACCCCATCCTTTTAAGGATATTGTTTCTTGTTTTTAAGACAGACAGATAGTCCTCCATTCTATTTTTCTCTAGAGCTGTATCCAGCAAATAATTACTTATCTGTAGTGCTTTTTCATTGTTGTTGATCAGATAATAATAAAAGAAGTCTAAATAATTAAATGCATAATCTTGGTCGTTTAATTTATTTTCTTTTGCATATCTCTTTGCTAATTCATTATAGTATAACATCCTATTTGCATTGCTTGCAAGATATTCGGTTAAACTCGAATATTTATAGAATGTCAATTTTAAAACGGTTACAGAAAGAATTTCATCAACTCTTGTAATTTTTTCTACTTCAAATTTATGAATATAGCTATTGAGAATGTTTAGGTAAAATCTACGTTTTTGGATATTTTCATTTCGATAGATCAACTGCTGGAGTGGATATATTACAAGTCGTATAGGGGCTTTTATTTTTATTAGCTTATAATATGATTCTTCAAAAAGTTTCAACCCTTCAGCTTTCAGTCCGGTAATAAAGTAGAAATTTGCTAATCCTTGATCGGCCATTATTGATCCTTCCAGATAATTCACCTTTTTTGCTAACTGCTTCATTTTGTTAACCTCAGGTAAGACAGCTTCACTTTTCCCTTCAGATCCAAGGATATAAAGATTCCAACATTTTATTCTGAACAAGTATTCGTATCGTCCGTCTGAAAGGAAAATAGGCTCGGCTTTTCTCATGTAATATCGCATGCTGTCATTATCAATGTTGAAATAATAGGCACAAAGAAAGAAACAGGCGTTCCCAATATACTTTTTATTATTATTATGCGATGCCTCCGAAAACAGCATATTCGCATACAGAATGGATCTGTTTTCTATAATATGATTTTGTGCCAGATTATTTAGATATTCGAGTCTGATGCTTTCCGGTTGTCTATTTAAAATCTGCATTATGCTCTCTCTTTCAGCATTTTCATTTGCATCTAGTTGTATAAAAGATGCAGATAGCGTAAAGAAAAATAATATGATGAAAATTCTTTTCATGATGCTGTTTGCGTTTTTGTACTGTTATGTGAAATCGGAAGCGTTATTATAAATCTCGAACCTTCGTTTAATTTCGATTTAACCTCAATTGAACCCTTCATTCTGGTTACTAATCCTTTGCAAATAGCGAGTCCTAGTCCGACGCCTTTGTTCCAGCTGGAGAGCTGAGTAAAGCGCCCGAAAATGCTATCTAGTTTGTCCTCAGGAATACCTTCTCCTGTATCTTCAACAAAAAATCTGACTGCATTTTCTTTTATGTCATAGCCTAAGCGAATAAATCCTGTAGCTGTATGTTTAATTGCATTATTTAACAAATTTGATAAGACTTGAGTCAGTCTGATTTTGTCCGTATATAGGGTAAAAGCAATGCATGGCTTTATTTGCAGTTCAACATTCTCAGGCATTCGTAATATCATCGAGTTATATATTTCTTTTATGAGAGAAGTCAATTCCACTTCACTATAGTTAAGGCTAATGTTATTTGATTCAATTTGTGATAAATCAAGGACATTGCCGATCAGTTGTTGAAGAAGAATGTTGTTGTTCTCAATAATCTCTGCGTATTGTTTCCGGCTTTCTTGATCTTCTTCATCTGTGAGCACTTGTGAAAAACCGACAATAGCATTTAGCGGTGTTCGTATTTCATGGTTCATGTTTGCCAAAAAGGCTGATTTCATGTGGTCTGCCTCTTCTGCTTTATGTTTGGCTTTTTGAAAACGTACGGAGTGGTGATGGAATATCCATACAAGTGCAATCATCATAACAAATATCAAAACTAGCAGTGCTATTGCGTAATACATAGCTGTAATCTGATAATTGCTCTGAGTTGCATCTAGTTCTAGCTGTTCATTTTTTGACTTCAACTGATTGAATTTATGCTGACTGCTGAAAGAGGCGAGCGCTTTATATTGGGCTTCAGCTGATATAGAATCTTTCAGGGTATAGTATTGCCAGTAACAAGCTATTGCTTCGTCATATAATCTGGCTTCAGCAAGTAGCTCACTTTTGATTTTGAGTGTTTGTATAATTTTGTTGTATCGTTTTATTTTTCTATATCTTTTCAAGATAGTCTCGCTCAGGGGTATTCCTTTTTTATAATCATGGGTTAATTTGTAGTAGAGTAATCGTGCATATTGTATTCTGTTGATTTCACCGTCAAGTTTTTTATCACTGATGATTTTTTCGGATAATTGAATATAATCAAGCATTACATTGGCTTTTTTTTCTGCGTAAGCAATCATATACAAGGAATGATTGTAAAGGATTTTCAGATCATCAATCGTGTTTATCTCGTCAAGTATTTGAATCTTTTTTGCATTACATACATTTATATAACTGTTTATTATTTTTGAATATTCCTTGAGTCTGGTTGTATCTGTATCAATATTGATTAATCGGCTGACTACATATACACATCTTTCCATCGTTTCATGGCGATTGTTCATGTTTGCCAATGCATCACGATAAAGTTTAACTGATTCGTCTGTCAGTTCGTTTACATAATAGAAATTTGCCAGACATTGTGTAGCCATATCTGCTCCCATCGGATAGTGCATCTTTTTTGCGTAGTCTTTTAGCGCTTGTATTTCAGGAAGTACTTGCCCGCATTCTCCTTCATTCGCTAAGGAATAAATGTTCCATGTTCTCATTTTGAATACATTATCTATTCTGTGAGCTTTTAGGAGCAAAGGTTCGGCTTTTTGTATATAGTATCGCATGCTGTCGGAATTGAAACCATAAAAAAAAGCGGCTGAAAGAAAATAAGCTTCGCCTTTATACCATTCATTGTTTTGGTGTTCTGCTTCACAAACGAATGTGTGTAAAAATAAATATTTTGTATCTTGGTTCGAATGCTCTTTAGTCCATTGGTCAAGTAGGCGAAGGCGATTGCTCTCTCGCAAGTTCATTACAGCGTGGATGAGTCTGTCGTTTTCTCTTTTAATATCTTCTTTAAGAGGAGTAAAAGAAGAAAAAGTAAAAATGGCTAGTATGAGGCAGATTATTCTCATATAGCAGGATTATCTGTATTTTTAGATTTTAAAGAAAGGGAAGTAAACTGGTGTATGGATTTTTTCTCGGTAGTTCTTACTATAGCAATATTGTTTTTTATTTGGTCAAATGTTTTTTTGTAAATAGCCAAACCGGGTTTATTCCTTTTATTAGAGGAATAAAAATGGGAGCGTTTGAATATTTGTTCAATTGTATTCTCGGTAATACCTTCTCCAGCATCTTTTGTAGAGAGACGAACAAACGTATATGTATTAATGCAACCAAATTTAATAAGTCCTTGTCTTGTCTGTTTCATCGCATTATTCAATAAGTTTGAAAAAATATATCAGTTGTATAGGATTCGTAAAGATAGATATATTTTCTGAATTTTTCAATATCAGCTTTACACTTTTTGGCAATATATAGCAAATTAGCAAATACATAATTATACGAAATATTTGAATAGACTAGCCTTAAGAAAAGATGTATTGTATTTTCTTCTTTGATCTCCGGTTTATTTTATGTTGAGTAATAAAAATGAGTGTGTTATCAAAATTTATCTCTCTCTTTTTTCATAGATATACTGCTTCGTAGATCTGTTTGTGTTTTGAACCCCCTTTCCTTTAGGAAGAAGAAGTCAGTTGATAATTTTATCCGATGACAAGGTTTTCCCCTGTTTTACTAATACGCATTGCAGTGCCTCGTTTATAAAAACTTATTCAATAAATATAAAATAACTCCTTAGATTCCTTTTATCTCTTTGATCTCCGTTTTTTCGTTTATGCTAATGATCGGAAGAATGGCAGTAAATGTACTTCCTTTACCTAAAACGGATTCAACTCGGATGCTCCCCCCCATTTGAGTCACCAGTCCTTTACATATAGCCAATCCCAGTCCGACGCCTTTGTCCATTTCTTTCAATTGAACAAAACGCGAGA
>JAQWBH010000366.1 GCA_028707405.1 Parabacteroides sp.
GCCCACGTTCTCATTTTGGCAGATGCCTAAGAAAACCCATATAATACAAGGCTTTAAGACATCCTATAGTCATTTGATACTATTTCATCAAGAGCATTCTCTTGGTTTGGCTATAGTCCGGACTGCTAAGGCGGTAGAAATATACTCCGCTGGCTACAGTCTGGTTGTTTTTATCTCTACCGTTCCAGACCACGCTGTGGATCCCGGCTTCCATATCTGTATTGACCAGGGTCTTGACCAATTGTCCCTTCAGGTTGTAGATGTCAAGATGAACCTTGCTTGCCTGGGGTAGGGAGAAAGAGATGGTGGTACTGGGATTGAAGGGATTGGGGTAGTTTTGCCTTAAAGCAAAGTCATGCGGAATCACATTCTCCATCTCATCCTTGCTGAGGGTGACCTCGAAGAAAGGATATGCGGATCCCGCTGTTCCATATTGAGCCTGAAGTCTGCCAGCGGGCAAGTCCATGCTTTTCATTTGTGGAGCCATGCTCTTGCTGTCGTTATAGCAGAAGACAAATTCCACATTTCCTTCACTCAATTCTGCAGCACTATCCACATAAGCCGAGATCTGTTCCAGGCTGTCTTCCACCACTACCGCGCCTTTGCAGACTCCATCCACGTACAAGCCGATTTCCGTGAGATCTACTTTCATGCTGTCGGCAATGCTGATGAAAAGCGGGATATAATCCGGCTTTTCGTCATACACAAAGCTCTTGGGCTGTGCTTTTTTATCCGGAGGCACAGGAGTATTGGTACCCCATTGGAAGGTATGAGTGTTATTTGTGTGAACGATGACCATATCACCCGGCTGTATGGGCATCACTCTGCCCTGCATACCCCAGTAATTACCAGGTTTGCGTAATCGGAACAAGCTCCAGTCTTTGGCTTTGATCATCGTTATATCATCCCAAATATCGGCAAAAGCATCCTGAGGCATTCTAGCATCATCTCTGAAATATCCCAACCAGTTTTCCACTCCGCCGTAAATTGGAAATATGGTGCTGTCTGGCGTTTTGAGCCCACTTTCTTTCAAAGTAACCGGCCATGTAAAACTAGGATCAAGACGGGACTGCATCTTGATCTTGTATCCTTGAGGACTGGAGACAATGTGGTCGTTTTGAATTGGGGACCAAATGTTGTCATCAATAAACCATTTAACATAATATGGATATGCGTTTGGGCCAACAACCCACATGATAGAATCCAGATAGGTGGGGGTGTCTACATAACTTCCGTTTTCAATAGTTTGATGAACATGAAGCAATTCCTTGAAGAACTCACTCGCTTTCAGGGCATTATCAGTAATTGTATTCAACACCGGGTAGCTCACCCAATGCCACTTATGCCTGTCGTGCTGATCCTCAAAACTGTATTCCCAATGACTATGCTCGACTGCAGGAATTGCTCCGATATCAGGGGGAGTTCCATCGTCGTCATAATCACCAATCCCAGCATCAATGCAGGGGGAGATTATGTTTGCATTCCAGATCGGGCGATAATAGCTGTCTATGTGCATAGCTTGAACACTCGATACGGAGTTTTCAACCAAGGGACAATTTGTGTTGCCTCGAAAATCGTAACGGGGACTGGTAGTGCTAAACAAACAATGATTTGTGGATAACCCTCTAGTTACCCAATCTGGATGACCATCCTCATGATTTCCCCAGTTTATACCGTAACTGCTGCAGTTCTCAAAAACAGTATTATTTACTGTTGTAGATGGGCTTTGAAATAGGATTATTCCGCTACCATCGATGTTTGAGAATGTGTTGTTGTTGAACGTAGAATAATTCGTATCTTCAGGAGGAGTCCCATCAGGATACCAAGAATAAACACCATAACCATCATACATATTGTTAGCAACCACATTTCCAGTAAAGGTCAAGTGATTCTTTCCATAAAAATCACAGAAATATAAAGCACCCTCCCGGCATGACAGGAATTTATTGTTTGTCAGGATCAGATTAGTGTGCATATCTTCTGAGTAGGTATTAGTTTCGGTCAAGAATTTGATTGCCGGTTTAGCTCCATTAGAGTGCGGTGTATCTGCTGTGAAAGTGCAGTTATTAAAGCGTAGTGTGTCCAGCGCATCAATATTTGCCACAAATACATCGTCTGCTTCATCTATGCCTATGTTGTTGTTGAAAATGCAGTTATCAAAATCAATGTCTCCTGAATGTTGCGTGGTGTTAATAATTACTGCTCCACCCTTGCTTTGAGGATTTACAATTCCTTCAGTTACAATGGTTTCGTTATTGTAAAACTCACATCTCGTGAACTCCGCTGGTCCATATAGAGCAATTGCCCCTCCTCCATTACCATCAAGCGTAGAGTTATTTGTAAATGTGCAATCTACAAATTGTGGTGTATTAGCTTGAAAGCTTGGGCGGACGTTCACGAATACTGCACCGCCTACTCCATCCAAAGATGTGAGGGAATTTCCTACATTGTTATGGTAAAATGTACAGTTAGAAAAAATCGGTGCTACTCTACCTTTTAGTACAACTGCGGCACCTGTTTTTTCACCTGTTTCGGTTAGACTACAATTCTCGAAAGTTACGTTTGAGATTACATCCTGGTTGTTTATATATACTCCGGTAAGTTCTATAGCAGGTAACCCCAATCTGGGAATATTGGTTATAACAACTCCAACTCCGCTTTCTGATCGACCTTCTAGTTTTATGTGTTTGTCTTGCCAAGTCAATCCGGAAACGGGGTAGGTTCCAGTTAGGATGTCTACAGTTCCTCCATTTCTTACTAAATCAATCGCCTCCTGTATGGTTGGTACCTCAGACGGAACAACAACGACGTTTGGCCTGAGAGTAAGAACTATCGGGTCAGGTGATATATTGTTAGTTCCTGTTTGGATAGTAATACTATCAATCTGGACAGGTAAGAAATAGTTGTTTATATCAGTGAATGTGAAATCATATGTTCCAAGGGGAAGTCCAAACTCGAAAACTCCATTGTCGGTTGTAATTGTTTTATCTATCCCATCATCACTTATTGCACGAAGGCGAATTCCAGAATAATCAGTACTGCCATTTTCCAATAGGATTGTTTGACTGACAGACTCATTAGGTGCGATCCCAAAAATCATACTATGCTCGTAAGGATAGGGACTTGCCTGGTTGATAGGCTGTAAACTCCAATATTCAGGATGACACCATGGCCTCCCCCAGTTTACCAAATTCAACGTTGTATTCATATTAGTGGATTGAAAACCTGTGATAATGTAGGCATGACCAGCTTCAGCACTAATACTACCATGATACTCAATTGGTCTATTTAACCTTAATTGGATCTTAATCATGTCTAGCCAATCTCCACTTGTATAATAACATGAAGATGCACTCCGGCATGACATGTTCAATCTAGCGTAGACATTCAAACCGTTATATGCTGCTGAACCTATTGAGGAGTAATTCATATGAACCAGAATTCCGCAGGCAAAGCTTAATGCAGCTTTATCGTTATTCGTTAAGGGCTCTGTGTTTTGGCCATTATATTTTGCTTCAAGCGTTTCCAAATAGCTGTTCAACGTAGAGAAATTGGGGAAATATCGTATGACCGCATCTGAGTCGATTTCACAAATAAAACCATTATGATGAGATGTGTATTCATCCAAAGGTCCGAAAGAATGAAAGTTCCAATGCTTGTAGTAGTTACATATTTGGGCAACTGCTGTTGCCACACAACCAACAACACTACGTTCAGTATGTCCCTCAGGAATTTGATCGTCCACATCTCTATGGTAGACATCATCCCAAGGGCAAAAAGTATTATAAGGATGGGACCCTCCCCATTGGGGTGACTCAAATCCTACTCCATTGAGATTTACAGTATGCTCTTCAGCGATAGAGATTGATTGGTTAATTAATGCATCCCATATTGGAAGTGTTTCTGAGTTGTTGCGATTGTTTGTTTTAATGTCTTCAATTTGTACTAGGTAATCTTGAATCAAATCTTCAGCTGCTTCGATAATGGTATCTGGATGCACCAAGTCTCCATAGTCGCAATACCCTAAAATAGGAATACAACTATCATCTGCAGATATGGCTACGAATCCATTCGGCGTGTAATCAATTTTATACAATAATGGATTTATTGAGTCCTGTAGGCTGAATATGGGTTGAAAGTCTTCTACAACGTGATTTACTCCAGGTTGTTGAAAATCAATCCAGTATTTTGCAACTTGAAAGATTGTAGCTTCGGGTACAGGTTCGGAGAAAAGAGGTATTAGCATAATCAGCATGCTGATTAGTATACTAAACTTTTTCATAATAACACTCCTTCATTAGGGGGAGAAAAAATATATTGAGTTCTGATCCACGTAGTTCGATTGGACCAAGCGGTTCCAAATAGAACCAGCATTAAAAACAAACATAGCAGTACATTTTTGTAACGCAATGCCAAGTGGAAGGTGGGAGGAGTAAACACACCTTGCTTTCGGTTGATCATTTCTCTGATCTCCTTATTGTTTGTAATAGACCGAAGTCTTCAATTAAGTGCATTACTCACATCAAGTCTGTAGTTCCCACATTCGCAATAAACCATTTTGCAGGTTCAGTTTTCAATTTACATAGTCTAAAAACAGAATATTACTATCACGTTAAATGTCAAGCGAATAATTCCTGCCCTTCCCCCTTATGTTTTTGGAGACTGTTCAATACCTCCCACTTCATTATGCTACTTTCCTTGTGTTCTTAGAGAAAAGCAGGTCGAGATGGTTCCAAGCGAGCTTTTCTTGACAAATTTGGGAGATATTTAGACTGGCGATCAGC
>JAQWBH010000059.1 GCA_028707405.1 Parabacteroides sp.
TTTATTGCTTTTACCTTGAGCTACGGCTGTAAGGATGCTGCGTTCACGGACTGTAAGGTCATTATGTTCAGTACGCGGTGTATGGCCTATTGAAGTGAGCGATTCATGTAGTTTGCGAATGATTTGCGCCGGCGAATCATATAGACTTAGGCAGCCGTCGAAAGCATGTGTGGCATTGTCATCATATGGTCCGCAAACCATGGCGACTAAAGCCGTGTCGGACGGAATGCCCAGGAAAGAACGTATGGATGATCTCTCAGTATAATTTATTATAACAGGATCGATAATAACAATGTCAGGTACCTCTGTCTTGATTTTTGCTTCCATACCTCCGGAGGTGTCGTTGAATGTGTGCGTGACGACGAACTCACCAGTTTGCTTCAACGCCTCAGTCAATCCGAACGTAACAATTGGTGAAGGTTCAATAAGAATGATTTTGTATCGCTTGATCCTATTCATTGTGTTCCAGTTTAGATACTAACGGAATAAGAAGCTTGTTTTCTATCAATGTATGCTTACGCAAATCTTTCTCAATACGGAAGATTTCGAGTAGAACTTCATTACGCTTCGGCGTTGAACAAGATTCAGGGAGATACTTGATGATAATGTTTTTCAGATCATTAAGCTTTTCATCAATATTACTGTGATTGCGTTCAAATTGTGCAATGTTGTAATCTAGCGACCTGCAGTTCTCTCTGGTAAGTAGTGATTCTACATATGGAAATACAATTCTTTCTTCGTAATCAAAATGATTGCTCACTTCGGTATCATAGTTATCATAGAACTTGTTAATGATCTTGCTGTTCAGATCATCACACTCTTCCATCATCAGATGAATATTCTCGTGCAGATGTGGAAAGCAAGCTTTTGAATAGTATTGGTGCGAGGTGTGAAGATAAGTAAGTGTTTTAGCGATATCTTCTTTTGTTAGTGTATTAATATGAGGCGTGTAATCTTCGAAAGAATAAATATTGCAGATGATAAGAAACAATTCGGTGGAGAGTTTGTATTTTTGGCATACATTCGTGACACTAGCTTCACCGAATCCAAGACGGATATTAAGACGCTCGAGTATAGAAAGCAAGTTGCAGTCTGCCAGGATCATGTCTGCCAGCTTCATGCGCCCCGAGAATGTTGTTATATTCCTTTTCATATTGTGATGCATTTTGTACAAAGATAATAATGATTACATCATTTCTTCTTTTTCGAGGACAAAATTACGGTTGTACAGACAGATGATCAATCCCCACAATTGATTATTTCCGTTGTAGACATACCTATAAATAGTTATCTTTTCAGATAAAATCTCCTCATAAGGCATTATCTTTTGTTCAAAAATAGCCCTAAATAGGGATTGTCTCGGCTGTAATGAAAGACTATCTTTGTTGCAATTGAAATAGATAAAAGAATGGAAAACGAATCAATCAAAAGGAGTAAATATACGAAAAATCTCATATACGGATTTTATCACAAACAAAGGAATAGAAGAGTATAAATGTATACGGGTTAATAATTTAAAATGTAAAAGTATGAAAAGGATTGTTTTACTCCGTCATGGAGAAAGTGTGTGGAACAGAGAAAATCGTTTCACGGGTTGGATGGATGTAGATCTGACTGATAAAGGTGTTGCTGATGCCTATAAAGCAGGTAAGTTGATGAGAGCCGCAAACTTTCATTTTGATAAAGCTTTTACGTCATATTTGAAACGTGCGGTAAAAACGTTGAACTGTGTGCTCGATCAGATGGATCTGGATTGGATCACGGTTGAGAAGTCGTGGCGTCTTAACGAGAAGCATTATGGTGCGTTGCAAGGGCTGAACAAGAGCGATACTGCTGCCAAATATGGTGAGGAGCAAGTGTTGATCTGGCGGAGAAGCTACCATATTGCCCCTGAACCTTTAAATGAAGAGGATCCTCGTAATCCTCGATTTGAAGCACGTTATCAGAGCGTACCGGATGAAGATCTTCCGCGTACTGAATCGTTATATAACACGGTAGAACGCATTCTTCCTTACTGGCAGCATACCATTTTTCCTGATTTGGCAGTTGCTGATGATCTGTTAGTTGTTGCTCACGGAAATAGTCTGCGTGGAATAGTCAAGTATCTAAAACATATATCCGACGATGAGATCGTGCATTTTAATCTTCCTACAGCTGTGCCCTACGTTTTTGAATTCGATGATAACTTGAAAATCATAAAAGATTATTTTCTTGGGGATGATGAAGAGATTAAGAGACAGATGGCTGCTGTAGCTAATCAAGGAAAGATAAAATAATGGAATATAGGAAAATATAATAACGAATAAATAAACTAACCCATTAGCGGAATTAAATACGCATTAATTTAATTCCGCTAATGGGTTATTTAATGAATAAGGAACTGCCGATTGAATACACAAGTATCCTGTGATATTCCTGATTCATTTGTCGCTTGTGTTTGTCCTCATTGGAGCATTAAGTCTCATGGTTCTCAAGTGAACATGGCATATTGCAAGTGAATAAGGGAGAACAAGTTTCTTCTTTTGTTGATGAAAAATATAATCTTATTGCATTACTTAATTCAGGGAAGCTGCAAAAGATGTTTCCCGTTTAATGACGATTTGGTTTGATATTCGCAAGCCGACTTGTTACCAGAGACTATGAATAAAAATGAATGGTTTTTTGTTAAGAAATCATTGAGCTATTTGTCCGAAACAGTAATTCTGAAAGATTATAAGCGTGTTTCACTGATATTGGAAAAGTCAGGGAAATATCAGAAGAAGAATGTCAGTGGTACATGCCCTTCTGCACATGTGCTTAAGGCAAAAAAGAAATATCATCTGCTACATTATACAGTGTGGGCGAATATATCATGGGGACGTTATTGGAGCTGGGATCCTAAAGAAACGTGGGCGCTGATTACTCTTTTAGTCTATTCATTAGCGCTTCATCCTGAATCATTACCTCTGTTTCAGAAACCATTGTTTTTTCATGTATTTACTGTTTTGTCTTTTCTGATAGTGCTTATGACCTATTTTGGTGTAAATTTTGCTTTGGGGGGAATGCATAGTTATGTATCTTCTTGATGTGGTTGCCGGCTTTTACCGTTCGTCAAGTATTTTACTCCGTTCATCAGCATAATTTGAAGCGTTATCCGGGTCTTCTTATTTTTGCCTCGAAATAAAAATAAAGGTAAAATGAGTTATAAGATTATTGGTTGCATATTTGTGTGCATTATCATGGCATCTCCACTACGATCTCAGTCGGTAGAAGGACGGATAATAGACGATAAAAATTTACCACTGGAAGGGATTACTTCAGTCGTTTTGCAAGCGGATGATTCGTCGTATGTCACCGGCGGTATTACAACGGTAAACGGGTCGTTCTCTTTATCTTTGCCGCGACCAGGAAAATTTATACTTCAGTTTTCGTGTATCGGATATAAAAAGCTGAATGTTTCTTTTTTACTTGTACGGAAAGAAAAGAAACAACTGGGAGATATACGTCTTAATGAAGAAGCTTACGTTCTGAATGGTGTGACGGCAACGGCAGCAAAACCACAAATGGAACTCAGCGCATCAAATATTGTAGTGAATCTCTCTTCTTCTATTTTGAGTTCGGAAGGTACATTATTTGATGCATTAAAAAGAATTCCGGGTATAATGGTTAGAGACGATGGTACAATACTGATCAACGGGCAAACAGGTGCTACTGTGATGATCAACGGAAAGCCTACTTATCTGTCAGGTAGTAGTCTGGCTGGTTATTTGCAAACAATTCCGGCTTCTTCTATCGGAAAGATAGAGCTGGTGAGCACGCCTTCGGTTCAATATGATGCCGGAGGAAAAACAGGCCTGATAAAAATAGAAATGTCGAAGAACACGACCCAGGGGATCATGTCTTCATACAACGTCGGTTACCAACAATATAAAATATATAGTAAAGGGAATGGAGGAGTCACATTCCAAATGTGTAAAGATAAACTGAATTTTTCTTCCAATTATGCTTATTATCAAGGAACTGATTTCCACCCGGCCATCATATTCCGGAATCATACGGATTATGATAAGGCATTGGTGACACCGCTCTTGCTTAATCAAGCAGCTCATCGGACAAGCGATTATAAAGTACATTATTTGCGCCTTAGTGTGGATTATGATTTTTCACCTCGTTTTAGTATTGCTTTATATTCCAGTAATAGTTGGGCAGACCGTTTGGACAAAGAAACCATGGTGTCAGCCTTCACATCGGTCTCACTTGAGGCTGACTCGGTTTTAACGACATGGAACAGGGATAAGGCATTTCAAACAAACCGGCAAGGTGGCATAAACATGACTTACAAGTCGACGAAACAATTACAATGGGATACGTCTTTTGATTTTCAACATTATAATTCTCCTGATAACCAGGATCAGAACGATTTATTTAATATTGCGTCAAAGAAAGGAATGGAAACACGCGATACGCTCAATGGTGATTTGAAAGCGAACATTCGCATTTATACGGCACAAACAGAAGTATCAGCGCCGTTGAATTACAACATAAAATGGATAGGCGGATTTAAAACTTCATTTGTGCGCAATGACAACATAACCACCTATGAAAACAGAGAAGGTGGTGTGTGGATTCCCAATTTAGGCATGAGCAACCATTTTCTTTACAAGGAGGCGGTATATGCAGGTTATATTCAACTGCAAGGAAAAGTAGGTGAGAATAACCGCTTTGAAACTGGATTTCGGATAGAGCACACACATATTAACGGGAATATGCTGGAATATGCATCGTTAAGTGATTCTGCTTTTTACGACCGGTATACAAACTTTTTTCCTTTCATGTCGATGGAATATCTACTTCCTGATAAGGCAAGACTGGCGATTACTTATGGCAGTCGTATTGTACGACCTAATTACAAGGATTTGAATCCATTTGTATCTATCAATGACCGCTATCTGTTCAATCAGGGAAATGTAAATCTGAAACCAGAGATCAGCCAACAGCTAGAATTGGCATTGCTCTTAAAAAAACGATATCGGATCGTTGTTTTTGGTACTTATACACATAATCCCATCAGCAAAAGTTACTACTCGGATGATAACAACCGGGCGTGTGTATATCCGCTTAACTTATCTTCAGATTATGCCTGTGGAATCCGGCTTACCGGAATCAACCTGCACCCGTGGCCTTGGTGGACCATAAATGCCAATGCCGTATGTATTTATAAAAAGTATGCCTGGCTAAATGAGAAAAAGAAATATGATAATGAAGTAATAACTCCGATGCTCTACGCAGGAAATCAATATAAGATAACGCATGGATGGTCGGCTGAGGTTAACGGCTATTGGAATGGAAAAACACCTATGGGACAAGGGTTGATAAAGCCGTTATGGTCTGTATCTATTGCTATTTCGAAAAGCATACTAGAAGGTAACGGGTCGATTCGCCTGTTTGCCGATGATGCTTTCTCCTCTCGCTGCACGAATGTTAAAATTGTTAGTTTCGGTCAGGAAGCGTGGTACAAAGACGACAAGCATGCCATGCTGGGAATAAGCTTCTTGTACAAATTTCATAGTGGAAAAGAAATGAAAGATTCGCATACAAAAAAGGAGATTATTGAAAGCAAAAGAATAACTTTGTAATATTAATGATACAAATGAAAACAATCATCCGCTGGATATCACCATTGCTTTTGGGTACAGTCATGTTTAATTGCATCCGCCTGGTGACAGATCTCCCTAAAAACGAACGTTTTTGGGTAGGACATTCCATTCGATATCATCTGCAAGCTTTGGGCGTTACCGTTATATGTTGTTACTTGTTTGATTACTGGAGCCGGAAATTTCTCAACAGAAATATAGTGAGCAATAAATTGTCTGCTTTTCAGGAATACCTACGGATTGCTTTAATCATGTTTGTTTCTTTAAATCTGATCATGATATTAGGTGAAGCAATGAATCTGCTGCACATGGGAAATAAATTGAATGACTATGTCATAGCCAATGTTATTTATATTCCTTTCTTTATGTTATATTATACAATCGTGAGAAGCGATAAGATAGCAAGTAATTATCATCGCCAAACACTTCAACTTGAAAAGGAGAAGGTGGAGAAGCTGGCCATGGAATTGAAGTTTCTCAAGTCGCAATATCATCCGCATTTTCTGTTTAATGCACTCAACACGATCTATTTTCAGATTGAAGGAGAGAATACACAAGCGCGGTCTTCTATTGAATTACTCTCTGATCTGTTACGTTATCAGTTGTATGATATACAAAGGAAGGTAACGCTCCGGCAGGAAGTCGACTATTTGAAGTCTTATATTCGTTTTCAGCAGATGCGTATGAGTCGGCGTTTACAACTCACCCAGGAATATGATGAACAGATAGGGGATCAGAAAATACATCCTTTACTGTTTCAGCCATTATTGGAAAATGCATTTAAATATGTGGGCGGTGATTTCAAAATTCATTTCAGTTTTAAACTTAATGAAAATCTTCTGACCTTCAGGGCTTGTAATTCCATTCGGCCTGAAGTAGTCAAGACTGATTTTAGTGAGAAAGGCATCGGTATCGAGAATCTTCGTCGGCGGCTCAACCTCTTATATCCCGACAAGCATCAACTATCAATCATACCCGGTGAGAGTTATTATTCAGTGCAACTTACTATAGAATTGGATAACCATGCAGATTAAATGTGTAATTACAGATGATGAACCTATTGCCCGCGAAGGCATACGGAGTTATATAGAAAAGATAGATTTTCTTGATTTGCAGGGAGAATGCGAGGATGCATTGCAACTTAACAAGCTCCTGCCTGAGAAAGTGTTGGATCTGGTTTTTCTGGATATTGAAATGCCGTACTTGTCGGGAATGGATTTTTTGGCGCAATTGAAGAATCCTCCGAAGATTGTGATTATATCGGCTTACGAACGATATGCTTTGCAAGGCTACGAATTAGAGGTAGCCGATTACCTGTTGAAACCGGTTTCTTTCGAACGTTTTTTGAAAGCGGTGAATAAGGTGCGGGGTTTACTGGAAAAAGAACAACAGGAATCTCCTGAACCTTATCTTTTTGTGAAGAGCAATAAGATGTTGAAAAAAGTGATGTTGAATGATATACTTTTTATCCAAAGTATGGAAAACTATGTGATCATTTATACTCTTGATTCGAAAGAGATTGCTTACACACCGCTAAAGAAATTGGCAGACTATTTGCCCGAACAGTTTATTCAGGTACATCGTTCCTATATTGTAAATACTTCCATGATCCGGGCTATTGAGGGAAACCAACTGATTATCGGACCGCATAAAGTACCTGTTGCCAGGGATTTGAGAGAACATGTGTTTGATGTCCTACTGAAGAATAAATTGATTTCAAGGTGAAATATTGCAAAATAGAAGTATTGCAGGAATCACTCTCATAAGAGTGATATCGGGAAATTCAAAACAATTTCTTTCCTAATCTTTGCCCTTTATCCAATATCCTTTGTGGAATGAAAGTTCTGCCTTTTGTGCCGGACATGACCAATTTGCCCGTGATTTTAAAACCTGAATAGTGAAGAATTTCTTTCATGGCATGCAGAGCGTTGGTTGTCTGACGGAATAAAACACTTATTGGCCAGATGGTAGTGCATGCGGTGACGATGACCGCTTTCTTCCCTTTATGGAGTGGAATAGGAATTCCTCGCTTTGATTCACTCATCATGGTGGGGACGATTCGGTCGAATACCAGCTTCATTTGTCCGCTTATGTTTCCCCAATATACAGGAGTGCCGATCACCAGTGCATCACAAAGTTTCATCTCTTCGGCAATCTTATGAGCATCATCTTCAGGAAGAATGCAGGTTCCTGTTGTGCGGCAGCGCATACAGCCGGTGCAGGGACGAACCTTCAAGTCGTTCACATCATACCAATGAACATCAGCTCTTTCAATATGGTCGACAATGGAATGGAGCATTGTCGCTATAGTGCCTTTTTTTCGCGGACTGCCGTTTATAACTAATATTCTCATGAATTTTGTATTTTACAGATAAACAAAAATAAAGCGCAATCCGTTTAAAGATTGCGCTGAATATTTATGGGAGAGAATTTATTTATTGTCTTTGTTGCGGATATCCACACGGCGGATTTTACCACTTATTGTCTTCGGCAATTCGTCAACGAATTCAACGACACGCGGATATTTGTAGGGTGCAGTTGTTCGTTTGACATGATCTTGCAGTTCTTTGATCAGCGCTTCGCCCGCCTTGTCTTTATATTCTTTTGAAAGGACAATCGTTGCTTTAACGATCTGACCGCGAATCTCATCAGGAACGCCTGTGATTGCACATTCGACTACTGCCGGGTGTGTCATTAATGCACTCTCTACTTCGAACGGTCCGATACGGTAACCTGAACTTTTGATGACATCGTCGGCCCGACCGACGAACCAGTAGTAACCATCTTCATCACGCCAGGCTACATCGCCGGTGTAATAGATATCATTATGCCAGGCGTCGTGCGTTAATTCTGCGTCGCGATAATATTCTTTGAACAATCCCAGAGGTTTTCCATGGTTGGTATGAATAACAATCTGCCCCTGTTCGCCATCTTCGGCACGTGTCCCATCAGGACGAAGCAGGTCTACATCATATTGCGGGTTCGGAACGCCCATTGAACCCGGTTTCGGTTCCATCCAGGGGAAGGTAGCGACAGTTAGTGTCGTTTCTGTTTGTCCGAAGCCCTCCATTAGTTTGATTCCGGTAAGTTTGTAAAATGTATCAAACACAGCCGGATTCAATGCTTCACCAGCGATGGTGCAATATTTGAGCGACGACAGGTCATATTTAGCCAGGTCTTCGCGAATCAGAAACCGGAAGATTGTAGGCGGTGCACAAAGAGACGTGATATGATAGTCCTGAATCTTTTGTAGCATGTCTGCCGGTGTGAACTTTTCATGATCATAAACGAATACGGTCGCACCTGCAATCCATTGTCCATATAGTTTTCCCCATACAGCTTTTCCCCAGCCGGTATCGGCAATAGTCAGATGCAGGCTGCCTTCATGCAGATTGTGCCAGAAGCAACCGGTGACGATATGTCCTAACGGGTAAGTAAAGTCGTGAGCGACCATTTTAGGGTTGCCGGTTGTACCTGATGTGAAGTACATCAGGGAAATATCTTCGTTATTGTTAGGATGCGTAGGACGAACAAACGGAGCAGCGTTATCAATTCCTTTATGAAAATCGTCAAATCCTTCAGGAATGATTGGACCAACAGATACCACTTTTGTAACAGAAGGAGAATCAGCCAGCGAGTCGGCGATATGTTTCAGGATTATTTCTTCGCCGTCACAGACAATCATCTTAATATCAGCTGCATTAGTACGATATACGATATCTTTCTTCGTCAGCAGGTGAGTAGCGGGAATGGCTACGGCACCGATTTTATGAAGTGCGATAATAGAAAACCAAAATTCATACCTGCGCTTAAGGATGAGCATTACCATATCCCCATGTCCTATACCTAAGGACTGAAAGTAGGAGGCGGTCTGGTCGGTATAACGTTTCATGTCGGCAAAAGTAAAGTCGATATGCGCATCGTGATCATTGGTCCAGCACAAGGCAATTTTGTTAGGGTCTTCTTTCGCCCAGGCGTCTACTACGTCATATCCGAAGTTGAAGTTCTCCGGGGTTTTTATCTTTAAGTGCTTGATAAAATCTTCTTGCGACACAAAGGTCGTCTGTTCCACAAATCTTTCTAACATGATATATATATGTATGTTATTGTCTTTTTATAAGATGATTGCAAGGAAAACGACTTTCTCGTCGTCCAGGGCTTTCATGCCGTGGGGAAGTTCCGAGTTGAAATAGATACTGTCGCCTTCCTCCAGAATGAGTTCTTTATTATTGATTTTAATTAACATGCGTCCACTCAGAACCATTTCAAATTCTTGTCCGGCATGCGAATTAAGATAAATAGGAGCCTCTTTCGGTGCCGGGTGAACAGTAACAAGGAACGGATCACTTTTGCGTCCGGCAAAACCGGCTGCTAAGGATTGATACTTGTATGCTTTCGTGCGTTCAACAGCAGTCCCTTTCCATTTGCGGGTAACAAAATAGCTGCTCATCTTGGGCTCATCGCCAAACATCAGGGTGGTCAGTTCAATACCATAAGCTTGCGAAATCTTGTGCAGCACACTAACTGAGATATCGGCGTCTCCTTTTTCAAGTTCCAGATATTGCTCTGTTGTAAGGTTGCATACTTTAGCAATCTCTTCAGGCTTTATGCCAATAGCGTCACGTAGTCCGATCAGTCGTTCTGCGATCTGCTTTATTTGTTCGTCTTCATTCATTGCTGTATCTTATTTATTAAATAATGTGCCAAAGATAAGTATAAAATGCAGAATGATTATCAAAAGTACACTATAATGATTTTTGTGTAATTAAAGTTGTCTTTTTGTAAACAATTTTATTATATTTGAATGCTAAATGTTAAATGGGTTATTATGAAAAGCATATTGAAAGAATTTAAGGAATTTGCCATGCGCGGCAACGTGATCGACATGGCTGTAGGTATCATTATTGGTGCTGCATTTGGTAAGATCGTATCCTCATTGGTCGGTGATATTATTATGCCGGCAGTAGGATTACTTGTTGGCGGTATGAATTTTACGGATTTGAAACTTGTTCTTAAAAATGCGGTCATGCAGGGTGATAAAGTAATTACCCCGGAAGTTTCGATCAACTACGGTACATTTATTCAGGTGACAATCGATTTTGTTATTATCGCTTTCGCCGTATTCTTGTTGATTAAGGGTGTTAACGCGCTTACCCGCAAGAAGAAAGAAGCACCTGTTGTTCAATCAGCACCGCCTGCCGACATACAGTTGCTTACTGAGATAAGAGATCTCTTGAAGAAAGACTGACAGGTTAACCTGATAAATATGATACTTGACAATTAAGAAAGTTTCTATAATCATCATTCGATATGCTTATAGCACTTTTCTTAATTGGCTGTACTTTTATTTTCCTGTTTTCAGACCGCGGATCACTGAAGAGGTAAAGCCCGAAACTTCCATCTCATTCAATCCCCGGATTGTAATACCTCCCGGAGTTGTCACTCTATCAATCTCAACCTCCGGACTTGAAAGGTTGGCCAATAACAGGTCGACTGCGCCTTTTACCGTGTGAACAACAATCTCCTGTGCCTGTTTGGGATAGAAACCCAATTCGACGCCTCCTTCAATAGAAGCTCTGATATAGCGCAGTGCATAAGCTATCCCGCTGGATGCCAGTGCTGTACCGGCAGGCATCAGCCGTTCTTCAATAAGCATACTGCAACCCAAGGCATTGAATATTGAAAGAATCAAATCTTTCTGCTCCTGTGAGGCATTATAGGCAGAAACAAAAGTCATGCTGCTGAGTACTTCAATAGCCGTATTCGGAATAACACGGAAGATTGTAGGGGCAACATGATCGCTGTGTGTGTCTGTATCTTTAGTGAGATAAGCATTAAACAGTTCGAACGTGACACCGGCAACAATCGAAACAATGATTTGTTTCTCGTAATTAACGGCATCTCTGATCTGATCGATCACCTTTTCTACATGCCATGGTTTCACGGCAATCATAATAATATCGGCCTCTTTTACGGCTTCAACATTATTAAGGGTTGTGTTGATTTCTGCATTAGCAACTTTGAGTTTGTCTAATGTCTCTTGGGTTAGTGCAGTGCAAGTAATATCCGAAGCATTCACTTTCTGGCTTTTTATTAAGCCTTTGGCAATAGCTCCACCAATGTTTCCGGCACCGATAATTGTAACTTTCATACAAAGATCTCCTATGAATAATTATGTTTAAATACCTTTCAAAGACGGCACAAATGTAAATAAAATATTTGTATCTTATGAAAGATACCGTATATTTGCGTCAAATTGCTAAATTTATAAATAAATAAGAGATGAAGAAACTTTGGCTTGCCAGTCTGATACTGGCCTTCTCGCTCTCAACGGTAGTAGCGCAGGAAAAAAGTGAGGAATATGTATTTACTCCAGTTAAAGAATTGAAGATTACTCCGGTTAAAAATCAAAATCGTTCGGGAACGTGCTGGTGTTTTTCGACTATCGGGTTCCTGGAGTCTGAACTGTTGCGTCAGGGAAAGGGCGAGTTCGATTTGTCGGAGATGTTTATTGTCAACCATTCCTATAAAGATAAGGCTGATAAGTATGTTCGCCTTCACGGTAAACTGAACTTCGGACAAGGCGGTTCATTCTATGACGTTCTTTATGCGTGGAAGACTTATGGTATTGTTCCGGAGTCGGCTATGACCGGTTTGCAATATGGCGAAGACAGCCATGTTCACGGCGAACTGAACGATTTGGCTGAATCTTATCTGAAAACGATTGTCCGCAATCCGAACGGAAAGCTTTCGACCGCATGGATGAAAGGTTACGATGGAATTATCGATTCTTATCTGGGACAGGCTCCGGAATCGTTCTCCTATAACGGGAAGGATTATACGCCTCAGACATTTGCTAAGGAACTGGGTTTGGATATGGATGATTATGTATCACTGACTTCTTACACGCACCATCCTTTCTATACCACTTTCCCGATTGAAGTGGAAGACAACTGGCGCTGGTCTGATTCTTATAACCTGCCGCTCAACGAACTGATGGAAGTGTTTGATAATGCCATTAATAACGGCTATACCGTAGCTTGGGGCGCTGATGTAAGCGAAAAGGGTTTTACACGCGATGGTATTGCTATCGTTCCGGATATTAAGTTGATGGAAACTTCAGGTTCCGACCAAGCCAAATGGGTTGGTTTGAGTAAAAAAGAAAAAGAGGATGAGATTGCCAAGATGATCAAAAAGCCGGGCTGCAAAGAGCTGACTATTACTCAGGAAATGCGCCAGAAGGGTTATGATAATTATGAGACTACAGATGATCACGGCATGCAGATTTTTGGTATTGCTAAAGATCAGAATGGCAAAAAATTTTATATGGTAAAGAATTCCTGGGGAACAGAAAACAAGTATAAAGGTATCTGGTATGCATCAGAAGCATTTGTTGCTTATAAGACAATGAATATTGTTGTAAATAAAAATGCACTTCCGAAAGCAATCAAATCAAAGCTGGGTATTAAGTAAATAAATATTTAGCAGATTAGTATTCTGTTTGAAATTGCTGACTATATTTCTTTCGGGAGCTTTAGTCTGTATTCCTCTTCACACGAATTTGTCTTTGGTTGGCGAAATCCTGTGAAGAGGATTTTTTTTAATAGGCAATAGAACATAAAGGTCGTATATACCTTTAATATTACGCGTAATGCACATCCATTTAGTTGCCTTTATATTCTGCGGTTCTTCCTTATAAAGAGTTTTGTTCATAAGGAAGTGAAATTTGCCGGTTCAGGACTCATTTATTATTTCACATCACGAAATAATTAAATACTGACATAAAATAAGTATTTCACGTTATAAAATAACGATCTAACGTCACTATTTAATAAATATATCTTCACTCTCTTTTCTTTTTATTCAAAGTAATGCCTATTTTTATCTGGATATAAGAACATTTATCTGATGGTCTCTTTCCAATAATTCATTCGGAATGATTTTTTCATATAGCCACTTGCTTCGATTGGCATTACTTTGTTTTTAAAGGAATAATTATATATTTTTAGCATATCATATGCAGCGGATAGAATAGAATTGAAGATGCATCTATATTAGTAGTTATTTCTATACGGATAGTTAACGTTTAAAATTTAAGATTATGAATAAAAAAGTTGTTTTTTTACTATTGATGTTTGTTATGATTTCCTTTTCATGCAGTAACGACAAAATATCTCAACCAAAAACAAAAAACAATGCAGAATATGAATTGTATATAAAAGATGCATTGGAAGTTATGGGTATGCCTCGCCCTGCTGACTCGTACAATTATCCATGTCTTCCCGGAATGGAGGAATGGAAAGTGTTTCAATCGTCGAAAGAAATGACTGATGCCTGCCAGGTTCCAGTAGATATATTGAAAGCCCAGTCTACTCAAGCGGTCATTCAAGATTTGTGGGAATACCCATTTTTTAACTCTTGGGGAAATGAAAGTAGTTCATGTTATAGTTTTCAGGATCATATACTCAATATAGTCAAAGGACTAAATGCATACACTGAGTTGAATTCGCGAAAAGATGCTGCTCAATGTCTGCTTGATCGTTACAAGGTGATGCCGGTTAATCTATCGCTCTCTTCTTATAGGAATGCTTATGAGCTTCTTTTTTCTCAACCGCAATTTATCGAACAGTTATCTAAAGAAGAGAAAATAGCCCTAATTAAAGAGGCTTTGGGTAAGAATGTGGAAATGGAAGAAAAAGCAAAAGTGGGTGATTGGTCTTATTTTCCAAATGCAGCACACAGTTGTACTTGTTTTTTGATAAGCAGAATTATGCAAAATGTCAATTATGAACCGTTCATACAACTCTGTAAAGAGAATGAGCTTGTAGCCCGTTTTGTTGAATTCGGTTTTGAACAATCGTGTCCATCTAATCTGGAAGCAGACAAAAAGGTTTTTGAACAGATTATTCAGAATGGAAAAATTTTTATCAATAACAAATGATGAGGATATAGTATTTATTTAAGGATAAATATAAAAAGGACTGAATGTTATTGTTGCTTCAGTCCTTTTATTTTATTAATTATCCTAATAAAGTAAATCTTTATGGTGAACGACGTTTTTTCTTTATAATGCAATACATATTTTTTATCAAAAGACAAGAATAGGAATATGATGACAAAGAACGAAAAATCTTCTATAGTTCATGTTACAGAAGGAATAGTATAAAGTAGTTTAAAGTTGCATAATCTATGCAGCACTTTGTTCCCTGTTATCCGTCTTGCTTTTTATTCGTATTTTAATATCCGATGGTAAAGCGTTCGCGGTGATGGTTTTCCTGTTCCAGTTCGTCTGCCATGGCCATGGCATAATCTTCCACCGAAATGAAGCTGTCACCTTTTTCATCAACGATCAGGTCATCTTTTCCCAAACGGAATTTTCCGGTACGCACACCGTTAGTCAGGTTTCCCAGATTGGCAGCCGGAGAGAAGAATACCCAGTCGAGTTCCTTCTCGTTCATCAGGGTCTCAAGATAAAATAGAGTCATGGACTTACTGCCCGGTATCCATGCGGCGGGTAGTGTTCCGGTATCTATCAGACGCAGTCCCGGTTTGACAAACAGGCTTCCGGCTCCTCCTACTATCAAAAGACGTTTTACTCCTGCTTCTTTTACCGCTTTCAGTATTTGCGGATAGATGCGCAGTGTGTCTTCATATAGATTGGGATTGCTCCATCCCGGATTATAGGCGCTGATTACGGCGTCTTTTCCCTGGCAGATCTTAATCATTTCGGGCAGGTTTTCTGCATCCGTTTCTTTGACATCCAGCTTCGGATTACTCAGCTCGATTTTCTTAGCATTCCTTACAACGGCGGTCACCTGATGACCTCTTTCCAACAATTCGTTCAAAATGGCTTTCCCTACATAGCCACTCGCTCCGATCAATACTACCTTTTTCATGATGATAACTAATTTTGGATTAAATACTGAATATGATTTACACAATTATTCTTTACTTGCGGAAAATTTCCGGATGTTTATTTATGACGGTCTTTCAGAAACTTTGCGATAGGTTTGTCCAAAGAATATCTACCCGGCCCTATAACATAGAGAAAAACAAATACAACCAGATAAACAACAGCTAACTCTCCTTCAAAAACGTTTCCTTTATGAACGAAGACGAATGCCACGAGCATTGTTATAATCATGGGGATCATACTGAGCCTGTATAGGAAACCGGTAATAAAGCCTATAGAACAGAACAGCTCTCCGAAAATGGCAAGACTCACGGAAACCCCACTCCCAATTCCCAGCGGATCTGGGAAAGCACCACCGGCTAATGTGTCATAACTACCCAGTTTCTGAAAACCGTGGACCATCAGCAGACAGCCGAATACGACTCTCATGCCTAACAGTAAAAGGGATTCTCCCTTTTCTCTGTTCAAACTCTTCGGAAATAAAAATGAATAGAACATACCAATTAATTTTAAAGTTTTACATAAAGATATAATCTTTGTTCTTTTATGACTATAAAGATCGGATATTTTATTGAAATAAAAAAGTAGGCACTTTTTAGTCAGATACTTACTACAAGGAAACTATTACTGGATATTAGCTTTTTATGAATTCGTGCTTAATCAACTTTAACACAATAATTATAGTGAGTTTGTTGCATAACGGATTTATACTTACTTTTGTAGAGTAATTAAATGTAGAGCAACTTATGGATGTTGAAAAGTTAAAGGATGATATCTTCATACAGAATTGTCCCATAAGAAATGTATTATGCAGGATCAGTGACAAATGGTCCATACTGGTGATCTTCACCCTGGAACAGATTCCCGTCATGCGTTTTGGGGAACTTCACCGCATGATACCGGATATATCTCAGAAGATGTTGACCGTGACATTACGTACATTGGAAGAAGACGGACTGGTTAAAAGGCATGTTTATGCCCAGATCCCCCCAAAAGTGGAGTATTCTCTGAGTGAAAGGGGCTTGTCATTGTTGCCACATCTGAATTCGCTTATACAATGGGCCAAGGGAGAAATGGAGGGTATCATGCAGGAACGTAAAAAGTATAATGAAATAACGGAATCGTAATATCTTTGGAAAGGATAAATTAAATACATATGAAATTAGATGGATTTGGAATAATGGTAAAAGACATGGCGGTGATGGTACGTTTCTATCGCGATGTGTTGGGGTTTGAGATCAAGGAGGATGAGGATACCACGAATGTATATCTTGAAAAAGACGGTACTTTATTTCTACTGTATCGTCGTTCGGACTTTGAAAAGATGACCCATAGAGGTTTTAATTATGCTGATGGTATAAACGGACATTACGAGATAGCACTTAGTGTGGAAAACTTTGCTGCGGTTGATGATATGTATAACAATCTATTGACAAAGGGAGTTGTACCGGTGATGTCCCCAACGACTGAACCGTGGGGACAACGCACGTGCTATATTGCCGATCCCGAAGGAAACCTCCTTGAGATTGGATCGTTTATTAAATAGGCATCCATAAAATGATATTTAAGACGCACACAGCCAATATCATCACTTTGTCAAGAATTGTAATGACATTGTTTTTGCCGTTTGTATCACCTGCCGCTTTCATGATATTGTATGTAATGTGTTGCATCAGTGATATGATCGATGGCTATATGGCGCGAAGGATGAAAATCGTTTCGGAATTCGGCTCACGACTAGACAGTATTGCTGATTTATTGCTATTTGTCATGGTGGCAATTCTTCTTTATGACCATATTAATCTTCCGTTATATATATGGATATGGATCGTAATTATCGTATTATTTCGATTGATAGCGTGTGGAATAAGATTTTATCGCAGCGGAAAATTGATTGTAGGGTTGCATACCTATGCCAACAAGCTTACCGGTTTCCTCCTTTGCTTGTATCCTATTGCCCTGATCATGAATCGTGCAACGGAAAGCATGGCCGTAATCCTTTGTATCGTTGCAAGCTATGCAGCGATTGATGAATTGAGAGCTAAGCACGAAGTTTATTAACTGCTCGATGGGCGAGTGACGATTTATCATATATTCCCTGAATGCTTATCTACAGAATAGATACGATATATATTTCTGGCATAGGGATAAAAAAGATCGTAAGATGTTTCATAATACATCCAGCAAAGTGCTGGAATCAGACATGTCAGGCTTAGTGAAAGACTGATTAACAATTGACTATAATGAAGAATTCATCTTTGACTGTAAATGATAAGAGCATTAGGTATTGTATAAGTCACTATCTACAATAACTTTTTGTTTTGTTCGTGACAAAGGTATGGTATCTTTTGTATAAGTGGATGGACAGTTTTTATGATATAAAATGTTATTAATCAGATAATAATGCTGTTAGTGAGATGGACAGGTTATATAAAAGTTTGTGCGAATGCTTTATCTTATTATAAATAATATACAATATGGATACTTTTCAATCAGAAAGTATTGATAAGTGATTCCAATTCACCGTTTTCCCATTTCCTATCCCTGTTTAAACGTTTTTTCAGGCGTTGCTTGCGCTTGGTTAGTGATTCTTCTGTTATGGAGAGAAGTTCGGACATCTTTTCGGCATCATATCCTTGTTTTATCAGACAACACAGATTGATATCATTTCTTGTTAATGACGGATAGGCGAGGAGCAACCGCTTGCTGAAGTTCCTGTACATTCGGTCGGTTGTTTCCAATAATTCTTCCCATTCTTCGTCAGAAGTCAGATGTTTTCCTTCCTGTTTGAGTCGCACCAGAATATTAGGATGAGCTTTTATCTCATCGGCAATACGTTGTATGGCAATTAATTTTTCATCTTTGGCACTTAGCATACGAGTCTTATCGCGTATCATCTCTTTTAGTTTTCGGTTGGCTTGTTCCAATTCCTGATTAATTTGTTCGAGATTGCTTTTTTGAGGAGTTGTCCCTTCCTGATTATTCTTTTGCTGTTGAAGCAGAGCGGCCTGCTGTGCGATGATTATTTTATTGTTTTGAATGGTATTTTCATTGTTTTCTACTTTTTGTATCAGTTCGGCCAATTGCTGTCTGATCCTATTAATTGTTTTGTTTCTGAGTAAAAGCCGTCGTTGATATATGATGATAATGACAGCTGTAAGGATAGAAAAGAGTAGTAATGAGACGAGGCCTGTTATGATTATGCGTGTGTTCTTTAGTTGTAATGAGGTGGTTTCGTTCAGAAGCTTTTCGCTTTTGTATTTTTCTACAATCTCAATCACTGCCTTTTTGTTATTTCGTTTTTGAACGGAATCGGCATAAGCCCAATATTTGTTATTATAGGGAATAGCTTCTTTGTATTTATTTAGGCCTTCGTAGAGATAATAAAAAGATTGATAGGCGCTTTGCCTGATATAAGGGTCGTCGGACAGAGAGGCTTTGTTGAGATATACTATGGCTGAATCATATTGGTTAACAGCACGATATTGATTTCCTATAGTCAGGCATGCCTTTGCATAATCGAACGGTGTTGATATATCTTTTATGCTATCCAGATATTGTATGCAGGCTGATGCTGATTTGAATTTTTCTGTGTGAATATAGAGTCCGCATACTTCAAAGAGGGCAGACTTTAGTGCTTTATAATTATGCGTTTGTTGGGCTATACGGATAGCTTTTTGGTAGTAGTCTTCAGAATGATCCCAATCATGTGACAGGGTATATATTCTTCCTATATTTATATATGCATGAGCAATAGACGAACTGTCATTAATTTGTGCGGCATACCAGCTTACATTTTGATAGGCGTTTAAAGCTTCAGGCTGTAGATGCATAGATGCGAATAAAGCTCCCATGCGTGAATAGATTAGAAGCAGATTTGCAGAACTGGGTTTATAGTATGCCACTTTTAGGGCTTTCTTGTAATAGGCCACGGCTGAATCTTTTTGCGACAAATTTTCTAAGACGCAACCTTTATAGTAAAGTGACAACATGTATTTTTTACTTTTCCTATATTGTTGAAAGTAGTTTACGGCAATATTGATTATCGAGTCTGAAGGCTGTTCTATATGACATTTGTCCTCTGCTTCAGTGATTAGCAAACACCAGATGGCATTATCGAGTGATGATTTTCTGATAGAATGCCTGGTTATATCCAATAGTGCTAAAGCACTGTCCGGATGTTGTTGCATGAGTTGTTCTGCCTGTACTAACAAAGGGGAAGCCAGTTCGTCTCTTTGACAAGCGAAAAACAGACTCGTGGCAACAAGAAAAAGGACATATTTTTTTATCATATAGA
>JAQWBH010000367.1 GCA_028707405.1 Parabacteroides sp.
CACTGATATTCTCAATTACGCCACGTTCTACATCACGTACGTATCGACCTTGTGATTCTTCTTTGCACGTGTAAACGACAGTCGGTTGGTTGTCTTTGTTCAAACTCTGGTTATAGAAATGAGCGATCAAACTGCGTCCTACATTTTCGAAGGGCAGTTTACTATCTGAATAGAGTAAGTTCGGATGATAGTTGTCTATCAGTTCCTTGATGCGGTCGTACCATTCATGTTGCCATTTTGGATTTTTTGTCAGCCATTCATCGTCGCCGTAGAATGCTCTTTCGTGATACAGATCTTGGTATTTAGGATCATTGCCATCATATAATATACCGGTTTTGTCGCCAGTCAGATCTGCTCCATGAGCCGCTTGGAACCAGGTATAGCTTGCACCGAGATGTTCGGAAACACCAAAATGTAAGCCTTCATTCTTTGCCGCTTTTTGCCATTCGCCAACTACATCACGATGAGGACCCATCAGAACAGAGTTCCATTTATGGAGCTTCGAATTCCAAAGGAAAAAATTATCGTGATGTGTTCCCATGGAAACGAAATATTTGGCCCCGACACGTTTGTAAAGTTTCATCAGTTCTTCTGGATTCCATTTTTCTGCTTTCCACAGAGGGATAATATCTTTATAGCCGAAATTCGATGGATGCCCATAATGTTTTAAATGATACAGATAATCACTATCCGGCTTCCCGTCCTTCTGTCCATTTTGATACATTCGTCTGGCATACCAATCGCCTTGCCGTGGAACAGCCTGCGGTCCCCAATGCGCCCAGATTCCAAATTTTGCATCTCTGAACCATTCAGGATATTGATACTGCCTGAGCGATTCGTCTGTAGGCTTGAACTTCCCTTGTTGCATGGGCAGATCTGTCGTTTGAGCGATAGCTGAGATAGAGCAACTCATTATGAGAAATGTTATCCATCGCCATCCTTTTTTCAATGTGTTTGTTTTCATGATCATTCATATTTATGTGATAAACAATTATTCTCTTTGGAAAATACAAAGTAACTAAAAATTGTTTTCTTATCTGTAGTCCGATTTCGACGAATAATACGGTGAATTCCACAAAATAAACGGAAGTTGTAGAAAGAATTATGTAGCTTTGCAATTATATAAAAATATGTATGGAGAAGGAGTTGGCATTTCCGCAGTTTGTACCTCTGCATATCGGTTATTGGGAGCATCATGCCGATTGGAATTTTGATAATATTAATAGTCCGTTTTTTCGAATCTATTTGGTTGTGAACGGCGAGGCGAGAGTTATTATAAATCATTACGAACAGGCTTTAACGTCCGGACATTTGTATATTATTCCTCCTTTCACTACGCATACCGACCGCTGTGAGGGTGACTTCAGTCTCTATTATATTCATGTGTTCGAAACAATGGAAGATCGTCGCTATAGTCTTTTTGAACACTTCTCGTTTCCTTTTGAAATTGAATCAACGCCATTAGATAGGGTTTTGATTGAGCGACTTATAGAGATTAATAAAGGAAGAAAACTTCAGTATAGTGATCCGAAAAAATATGATAATCAGGCGATGTTGATACAAATGATTTCTCAAAATGGCCTTGGCGATTATTCTGAATTTATTGAGACACGCGGTATTTTGTTGCAACTTTTTTCGCGTTTTCTTCCTTATGCCAAGGTGTTGGTCCAGACTTCTGATACAGGAATCATCAATGTGAAGAAATACGTGCGCGAGCATATTTGTGAAAATATTACTGTCAAAACATTAGCCGATATTTGTTGCCTTAGTGAAGACCATTTTATTCGTTTATTCAAGAAAGAGATAGGGAGCACTCCGCTAGAATATATTCAACAAAAGAAAGTTGAGAAAGCGCAAACGATGTTGGTTTTTGATAATCTTTCAGTTAAAGATGTGGCTTATACGCTGTCGTACACAAATCAATCTTATTTCATTCGTTTATTTAAAAAGTTCACAGGCTCTACGCCTGGCGAATATAAATCGACGATATGATTCAATAATATTGAGGCGAATACTGTAGTTTGAGTGAAGTAATAGATATTCGCTATACTTAAAGCCTTTTCACTTGCATCGACTTCCAAGTGAACGGTCAATCAGATTAGCGAAATGGCGGTTAAATTCATTCTTAACTTGAAAAAATTCTCAGACGAGAATGATGTTTTGAATTTTTTATAACTACTTTTGTCTACATGTTGGGAATCTTTGTTGGGGATGTTTTGTGGCATTAAGATAAGTGGATTTTCTGGCAGGTCCAAATCATGTGGGAGATATTGTTTCTTAATGATTTAGGCTTTTTACAAATAAATATGCGGCTGAATTAAGAAATAACTAAACGGAAAATAACGGATGAAACTTATTTCGTGGAATGTAAATGGTCTGAGGGCTGTCATAAAGAAAGAGTTCGAATCACAACTAAAATTGATGGATGCAGATGTGATTAGCATTCAGGAAACAAAAGCACAAGACGATCAGGTGAAGGAAGCTTTGGCTAACATCAAGGATTATCACCTCTTTTGCACTTCTGCTGTAAGAAAAGGATACTCCGGAACTGCCATTCTCTGCAAACAGAAACCGTTGTCGGTTAATTATGGCATTGGAATTGAAGAGCATGACCAGGAAGGACGTGTTATCACTGCTGAATTTTCAGATTTCTACCTCATCAATGTGTATGTCCCTAACTCAGGAGTCGAATTAGCAAGACTTGATTATCGCGGAACGTGGGACAACGATTTCTTTAACTATCTGAAGAGATTGGAGACAATGAAACCTGTAATCGCGTGTGGTGACTTCAATGTTGCTCATGAATCGATTGATATTGCGCGATCGAAAGACAACTACAACAAAACGGCCGGATATACACAAAAGGAAATTGATGGTATGGACAACCTTATCAATGGTGGTTTCATTGATACGTTCCGTCACTTTTATCCGGATAAAAAAGAGGCTTATACTTGGTGGAGTTACCGTTTCAATGCCAAAGCTAAGAACCTCGGCTGGCGCATCGACTATTTTCTGATAAGCACCTCGCTTCTTCCGCGTCTGAAAGAGGCTTTTATACTCGACTTGATCGAAGGCTCGGATCATTGTCCTGTCGGTATCGTTTTATCACCTAATAACATATTATAAATCAGTAAAATGAAAAAAGTATTTCTGGCATTTGTTATCATTGTTTTGACAACCATAAGCTATTCAGCTTATTCGCAAGCAAAACACTCTTTCGCAATTGCAAATGGTAATTTCCTCTATGATGGTCAACCAATCAAGATATATTCTGGAGAGATGCATTATGAACGTATCCCCGCTCCATATTGGCGTCATCGCCTAAAAATGGCCAAAGCAATGGGATTGAATGCCGTGGCTACTTATGTCTTTTGGAACTACCACGAAACAGCACCCGGAGTTTGGGATTGGACAACCGGGAACCGCAATATCAGACAGTTCGTCAAAACTGCTGCTGAAGAGGGATTGATGGTCATCCTTCGTCCTGGACCTTATAGTTGTGGCGAATGGGAATTTGGTGGCTATCCATGGTGGCTGCAGAAAGAGAAAAGATTGGTCGTAAGAACAATGAATGAACCGTTTCTGGATTCCTGCAGAGTTTATATAAACCAACTTGCCGGGCAATTGAAAGGACTTCAAGTCACTGAAGGAGGGCCGATTATTATGGTTCAAGCTGAAAATGAATTTGGCTCATATGTGGCTCAACGGCCTGATATTCCTTTGGAAACCCATAAGAAGTACAGTGCTGCAATCAGACAAGAACTGCTTGACGCCGGCTTCGATATTCCTATGTTTACTTCAGACGGCGATTGGTTATTGAAAGAAGGAACCATCGAAGGTGCGCACCCAACAGCTAATGGCGAAACGGATATTGATAATTTGAGGAAGATGCTCAACCCATACACAAATGATCAAGGTCCTTACATGGTTGCCGAATATTATCCCGGATGGTTGGATCATTGGGGCGAACCTTTTGAAAAGGTTACGACAAAAGATGTGTACAACCAAATTGAGAAATATCTCACAAACGGTATCAACTTTAATTTCTATATGATTCACGGAGGAACGAACTTTGCCTTTACATCGGGCGCCAATTACTCTGATAAAAAAGGCATACAGCCGGACATCACCAGCTATGATTATGACGCCCCTATCAGTGAAGCGGGTTGGGCGACAGTTAAATATGATTCACTTAGAAGGCTTTTCAAAAAGTATGTTTCATACAATGTTCCTGAAGTTCCAAAAGCTATTCCGACGATCGCAACTTCTATAAGACTTAATAAGAAAGTCAATCTGTTCGACATGATCGCAAAAACAAAACCTGTTGTCAATAGCTATCCAATGACTTTTGAAGATTTGAATCAAGGTCATGGTTATGTACTTTATCGTAAGCAGTTCTATATGAACACTAAAGGATTGTTGAAAATAAAAGGTCTGCGCGATTTTGCGATTGTTTATGTCAATCGTCAAAAAGTAGGCGAATTAAACCGAATCACAGGAAAAGACAGTATTGATGTAATCATTCCGAAGGACGGGACTTTAGATATCCTTGTTGAAAATATGGGACGCATCAATTATGGCAAACTGATTACTGAAAACCTTAAAGGTATTATTAGTCCTGTTTATATAGATGGAAAAGAAGTCACAGGAAACTGGCAAATGTTCAAACTACCGATGGATAAGGTCCCGAACTGGAGTAATTACGGTTCAAACTATGTTCTTGGTCTACCGGTCGTTTATGAAGGCTCATTTACACTTAACGCGAT
>JAQWBH010000368.1 GCA_028707405.1 Parabacteroides sp.
ATCCTATTATTGTATGAATGCCTACGCGCTTATTGATTTTTTGAGTTGTGTCCCAAACCTTATCCTTGGAATAAGGTAACGAATTAACTGTTCCAACTATCGCAGTAACCGTTTTGAGAAGCAGTTCGTTAAACGAACCATTCTTCATTGAATTTTCGCGTGTAAAAGGAGTCAAAGATAACTCGCCAATTATCCTGCCGCTGCAGAGATTCTGTATTCTGTCTTTTTCACCCCAGGCATATAAAAAACCGTTAAGAGGTACAGCCATAACACCATTAGAGGCCAGATTTTTACAGAAATCCCACGGTCTTTCGCCTTGATTGTATTTAACTTCAAATTGGTAACAGTTTTTAGGGAATGTAATTGGAAAGATATTAGTATTCGTTATTTTTCCAATTTTTGCTGTCGATATTTCAAATTTACTGGCGGTTTCAGAAACAGGAGATCCTAACTCCATTTTAATCGCGTCAATTCTGCGCAAAAAATCAGCTTCGTCACTCATGCAATGGCGCGTCAGGCTGTAAACTGCTTTATCGAATCCATCAGTAGGCACATAATAGGCACTACGCCCGCTTTCATTTACCAATTGGATTAAATCTATTACTGGAGCAGGGGCATTGTTTCCATAGCCACACCAAAATAATTTACCATTACCGTTTGTCTGATAAGCCGAAGCCAAAGCAGTCATAAGTGAATTGTCACGACCACTATAACCGATGACAAGCAAATTTCGATTTGCCAATTCGTGACTTATTGTGCTAACGAACACGTCATTTTGCGTATCCAACTCAGATGTTGTGTTTTTCAATGCACCGTACTTGTAATCACCGTGGAGGGCAATGCAGAGTAATTCACCATCCACATCGCCGCGATAAACGCGATCAGATGTCTCGGAAGTCACTTCTATAGGACTTAGATTGTATTTATGAGCGCATTTCAACATGAGACCATCAAAATTAGTAGTCCAGACGCTCTTAAATAAGCCGTTCTCGGCAAGCAAAGCTATAAGATGATAACCAATGCTCGGATTTACTCCAGCTACCAAATGCTGAAAATACTTGCGACGGTCATCGGGAATGGGATATGCTTTTTCAGCATAAAACGAGTATTCTGCGTCAGAACCGTTAGCAGGAAACCCACCCTTATTGTCGAGCCAACGCTGAATAGCACAGCGGACACTGTCTACTTTGATATTGCTATATGTGTCTACAAAGGATGTATTTTGCGACAGGAATATCTCTCGTTTCCACTCCCAGATGCAGTCCGAAGCAGACGGAACACCAGATTCAACTGATGCTCCAGCACCTAATAATAGCGAATGTGGAGTATCTTTATTCTGTTTAAACGAGCGCAACAGCTCGTCGAACGTCAAAGTCTGCATCCTCGGCCTCCATTAAATAACTTCCATTAACTTACGGTTCAAACGCAACCATTCCTGCGCCTCTCTATAGTTCGGCATGACCGTGGCGACCCGCGTCCAGAACTTTGCACTATGATCTTTATAAGTTATATGGGAAAGTTCGTGAACCACCACATAGTCTATAACCGACTGTGGGCACATCACAAGACGCCAAGCGAAGTTCAGAGTGTTGCCCGCTCCACAGGAACCCCACCGTCGTTTTGCATTGGACATTTTAACAGAAGAATATTTCGCGCCCATCAGATTGGCATAATAGTCGACCCGTTCACGAATAATATTGTCGCCCTGTATTTTCATCCAATCGGCAAATCCCTCAAGTGTCTTTTTCTCAGGCACAATTATGAAGTTGCCCTCGGTCGAGACTTCCTGCACGTCCTTACGGAGTACAGCGTAGGACTTCCCCAAATACAGGACATTTTCGCCGTCCTCCAAAAGAAACTCACTTTGTTTTGTAGCGTAGTCTCTCACGTGCCGTTGCTTATCGGCTATCCAGCGAGACTTCTTTTTTATGAAGTCTCGAATAACATCCTCACCCAACTGCATCGGAGCGCGGACAATAAGTCTTGCTTCACTATCGATGGTCAGGGCGAGCGTTTTACGATTGGAACGTACTATTTCGTAGGGGATTTCGTTCATTTGTAATGTTCCCTCCCCAATTCGATTATTTTCTGGACGAGGTCGTTTAGCTTGCCGTCTATACTTGGAACGATCACTTCCATGTCCAGCAACTTTGAGCGTATTTCAGCCCTTGTTTGCCGAATCTGCATATCATGCTCCCAAAAGTCCCGTTTGGCGGTATCAGTCTTAAGCCTTGATAGACAATCGTCTGTCAGCGATTTTAAGGCATCGAATTCAGATTCGGTCAAGTCCTCAAACTTTTTGTCGCCAAAAACTTCTTTTCGAAGCAACGAGAAAAAGGGCATTTCTTTTACAGCTTCATACCCGTATGTGTTTTCTGCTTTACGGGCATTATAGAGATCTGTCTTAATAAATCTTTCAAGGGCTTTTCGGAGTGCCTGCCAGTTGCCCTTAAGCGACTCCAGAATCTCATTTAGGTGTTCGCTGAACCGTTCGAATAGCTCCGGGTCACGCGGCGTATTTTCAATAATG
The DNA here is from genome assembly GCA_028707405.1 of Parabacteroides sp. GTDB lineage: Bacteria > Bacteroidota > Bacteroidia > Bacteroidales > Tannerellaceae > Parabacteroides. The sequence continues at coordinate 2,531 of JAQWBH010000368.1, forward strand.
TATTCGCGAACGGCATATTCCAATTCATCCACTATTGCACGGTCAGTTTTGTCGGGCTTTTCTACTCCAGCGATAAAGTCCGGCGAGAGAATGTCGACAGGTGGCACTTCCAATCCCACGCCCTGAACATCAAGGTATTCCTCAATAATTGCTCGCACCTTAGCACTGGCGTCCTTCATGGAAAAGCGCGGGTCTCGGGTGCGATTTGCCACTGACTCGCGGATAAAAGCCAGTTGCTTGTAGCCATCGCGGTATTGGAGCGCTACAGGATTAGGCAAGACGCGGTCGTAATACTTCGACAGCTTTTTGAAAAGGTCATTGTATTCGTCACGTAGCTCTTCAACCGACACAAGTTCCTCTATCACGGATTCTGTCTGGGTGGAGATGTCGTAGCAGACCTCCTCACGGATAAAAGTCAGAATTTCATTGTATGATGAGTTAAGGCGGTCAACGTCCTCTGCAACGGACAACATAGGGTCTTTGTCTTCTTCAGAAACACCCTCAAGCGAGGCATATTCCGAAAGGGCTTCTTTAAGATGTTGAGTAATACCTACATAATCAATGACATAGCCGCAGGTCTTATCCTTACCGTAAGTTCGGTTGACGCGGGCAATCGCCTGTAAAAGATTATGGTTGACCAGTTTCTTATCGAGATAAAGAACTTGCTCTATAGGTGCGTCAAAACCCGTCAACAGCATATCTGATACAATTAAAATACCCGTATATCCACCTTTACTAAACGGTGTTTTAAAGCTGCCTTCCTCACCAATAATCGCATCCTTATCAGTACTATCCACGAGAGCCTTCAAATGCGGATATCGGTTTGCGTCATCGGTGCCGGACGAGATGATGCACTCGACTTTCATTTTTTCTAAAAGAGCGGTGTCAATGTTGCCAGGATTATTCGCTTTGAGAGCGACGATCTTGGCGGCAAGCAACTCTTCAAATGCCCTTTTATAGCGGTAAGCTGCTTCGCGATCAAACGCAGCAACTTGTGCCTTAAATCCGTTTTGAAAGACCGTGCCGATATAATGCTCCAGCATATCAGCGGCTTTAGCTCGAATAACAGCATCCGCCTCCATATAGCCCTTGAGAGTATAACGGCGCATGATATCCTGTTTTTCCTCATCGTCAGCATAACCGAAGATGTCCACGAACTTGCCGTTCATGGCTTCCTCATCGATGATTGTGCTGTTTTCAGCGCGACCCTCATAGCGGATTTCTACAACCACGCCATCCTCTACGGCTTGGCGCATATTGTAGGTATCGAATACGCCGCCAAAGGTGTTTGTGGTCGCCGTTATCGGAGTTCCTGTGAACGCTACGCGAACGGCGTTCGGCATCGCTTTGATCATACCTGCGGCAAGTTCACCGTACTCGCTTCGATGAGCTTCATCTATCATTACAAGAATTTTATCAGATGTATTCAATTCAGGAAAAACAGAGACCTTTTTCTTCTCCCCATCTTTCTCAGCCGTTTCGCCAAACTTATGAATCATGGCAAGAGTAATGTCGCTCGCTTCTGAAGAAATGAGCTTTTTCGCACCCTCTATGCTTTTTGCTACATTCACGCTATAGCCTAAAACTGCACTCGTCTGGCGGAGTTGCTTTTCCAAATCATCACGATCGACGATGAGGACAATTTTCCAATCCTTCAGGTCATCCGAATGGTACATTTGGCGAATGACATACATCATAGACAAGCTTTTACCGGAGCCTTGTGTATGCCAAATTGTGCCACCTTTGCGGTCGGTGCGAATACGTTCCACTAATTTTCGAGCGCCGCGATACTGCATGTAGCGCGGAACTTTCTTTATCGCACCATCCCAAACTGTGTAGTTACGGATAATATCTAGAAAGTCGCTGAGCGATAACATGCCACACACGAGTTTCTCTTGGCTCGGTACGATGCCACCGGTCGGGTCAATGTCCGATAACGGAAACGGGTAAGGTTCTTTCCATTCTAGATAGTTTTCTGCATCGCCGGTAATTGTTGTATATTTCGCCGTCTGACGACAAGTTGAGATGACGAACTGGTTATAACTAAATAAGTCGGGGAAATCCCGCTTGTAACGTTCAATCTGTGCTACACCGTCAAAGAATGGTTCTCTTAACGTGGAAGATTTGCACTCCAAGACAACAAGAGGTAGACCATTCACAAACAACACAATGTCGGGTATGATTTCCTTTTCTAG
>JAQWBH010000369.1 GCA_028707405.1 Parabacteroides sp.
TTTGTGTTGCAGATTCATAGGCTTTACCTCCTGAGTCAGACGGGTCTGCACCCGGAGGAAGGGTGGCTATCAGTAGCGTCTTATCTCTTCCTCTACTAATAGCCGAATTTATTAACCCCCTCCCAAAAGGCAGTAGTTAAGCGGTCTTAGAGGATGCCTTGCTCTGCGAACAGTTTCCTTAAGCGGGCGATAATTTTACTTTTGCGGTTATGGATTGCTGTAGTTGATACGCCTTCTTCGTTGGCAATTTCAGTAAGCTGGCGGCCGCTGCCAAAAAGGTCATAAATAAGGTCGATTTGCTGGGGAGTGAGTTTCTCCATCAGCGTCAGCAACTGTTCAACGAGTGGATTAGGCACGTCCACTTTTTCTTCGAACAAAATATGAGCGGGGTCGGTAGCACTGGTTTCAAGGTTTTCAATAGGGTCACCGGTTGAATTTTCAGGATCGGTTTCAAACTTAGATTTTTTGTTCTCTGTTTCATAATCGCGGTTTTCTTTTTCGTAGCGGTCACCAAGGTCAGCTGCGTGGTCGAAATCACTGAGCATGATAATATGCTCTTCAGTTACGCCGTCTTGGCCTGCGGTGATGGTGATAGGGAGAGTTCTTTTTGATTCCTCATCCCAACGCCAGTAGGTGTAGGTAGTACTTTGGTTTTTCTTAGAATTTTTCATTTTGCATTCCTCCTGTGATTTGCTGGATGCAAGCGGTGGAGGAAGCAAAAGAAGGGCCTGCATACGATGTACACAGACCCCTTTGTGCCGAAAATGGGCGCAATAAAGTAAGGTGGTGATACATCGACGCTCAGGAGGCGGTCTTTATCACCGCTACTGAAACTTCTATGTAACCTCCACCGCTTAATGGCCATCTCAGCGATGTTGATATATTTTCAGAGCCGTATGTTCCGCGGCTCCTGCGGACTAATTGTCTCTCTCTTTTGAGAGCGTATGGTTAAATTATGACTTGATAGGATGCTCTAAGGTAATTCGCAGTCCCGTTGTATCAAAGTCAATTGCGGACCATTTATAACAACTGGAAATTTGTCGTCCGACCCTATTTGACATAAAACATTTGGTTGATTCGGCAATCTGAACTTTTCAAATTTTTCTGAACTTTTTTGTAATAGTGTTGTAAGTTCTGCACGCATCTTGTATAATAGAGTATGATTAAGTGTGAATCAGCCTAATTGAACCTGATTCTACGCAAGTGGAATCTTGTCCACCAAGAGCCTCAATGTCCTATTCAACCTTACAATTTAATTTTAGAAGATTTTGTTTCTATCTTCACCGACTGAGATTTGGACATTATTTGGACAGACTAGGACATTATTCCGACAATTCGGACATGAATATAAATTAACGAATATGAGAGGGATGCTAGATTGAAATATACAGAATTTTTCTCGAAATTTTATATGGGTAGAAGCACCGGTGGCATCCTTGGGCATAAATCCAAAGAGAAGATACCTGAATACTTTATGAGGGCTGCACTAACTGAGGATTGCTATGATTGTTTACCAACATCAAACAGCTCTTATGGTAAATGGTTTGATGGTACACGTAACCCAGAAAATGTGATATGGAGCTTAGTTGTCTCCCACTTTAACGAAGATGGTTTTATTGATAAAATTACAAGAGATCTGAACGATAGCGTACTGCGTAATATCATGGTTAGCTTCAAAATTGAATTGCACGAAGGAGAAACCCCAGATAAACGTCTTTTTGCCTACGCTTTATCGAAACAGTTTTATGCGATTGCACAGGGCAATGGTAATGCTGACGATGTCGTCGATTATTTTTACAAGCCAGACGCCCACATTATTTCTTTTCCAGAGTATGTAGAGAGAACAAAATCAAAGTATGAAAAAATAGAAACGCCCTTCTCAGATGGAGAAGAGCGTTTGTTAGAAGATGTTTATGTTTGTAATATACTAAGCAGTCGTCTTGCAGCTACGAGAAATAGGCACAGTAGGACCCAAGAAAAAACGATTCAAAATGCAAATCTTGACTTAATTTCAGAATACTCAAGGAAAGTTATTCTGGTTGCAAACGGAGGAATGGGTAAGTCTATGATGCTTCAGCATCTATTCCTCGAATCCATAAACAAACATATGCAAACAGGACTGCTTCCTATCCTGATTGAACTTCGTGATTTCAGTGAAAACAACGACTTATTGAAGGATCATATTGTAAAGACAGCTGAGATGTTTGATAGAAAGCTGAATAGTAAGAAAGTAATGGAATTGATGACATCCGGTAAGTGCCAAATACTGATGGATGGTGCTGACGAGATAGATCCTTCTGATATGAATGCTTTTCAACGACAAATAGATGAACTCGTTGATAGATATCCTTATAACCAGTATGTCATGGCATCAAGAGAGTGTGACATAATTAAGGCTGTTAAAGGATTCGCCAAATTGTATCTTCGCCCATTTAGCAGAGAACAGTCGTCAGCTTTAATTAATAATCTTTTAGAGGAATCCGAAGACGAGGCTATAAGGAATGAGATCACAAATTACATGGAGGGTGAATATCTGCAAAAACATAAGGTTTTTGCTTCAAATCCAATGTTGTTGACCTTTGTCGTTATGAAATATCCGATAGTAGATCCATTTCAAGGAAAAAAGAGATTATTCTATAGAACTGTATATGATGCGATTGTATGTGGACACGATGAGGAAAAGAAAGGTTATTCAAGAGTATTTAGAAGCGCACAGAATGCTGAAGAGTTTACAAAGATATTTAGGGAGTTTTGTGCCGCTACATACATAAAGCATGAAGTGGAGTTCGACCTCGACACATTTGATGAGTACTTTAATAATCTGGTTGCTAAAGATAAACTTGAAAACCCAAAAATTATGACGAGCAAGAATTTTATCCATGACGCTTGCGCAACAGCCTGCATGATGTATGAAGAGGATATAAAGCTTTTGTATATCGATCCTGGTTTTCAGGAATACCTATTTGCTCAATATTATTTTTTAGCTGCTCCTGAAGAATTGGAAAACCTTGGACGGACGCTTTGGGATGTGCCTGTAACTGATTTTGATGGATATGATGCTTTTGAAATGCTATACGAATTTTCATCCGAAAAGTTTGAAAGATATTTTTTCAAACCATACCTACAAAGTATTTTTGATGGTAAATCTGAAATTATAGAATTTATATCTTTCCTACGACATGGGTATAGGGAATTTGAATACCAGGTGGTTGATACCGATATAGTTGCCATGTGTGTACATAAAAATAATACTGAGTGGGTTCCGTTAAAACCCATTATTGCAGAGCCATCAAGTATAATTTTTTCAATTCTATTGGGACACTTGAATATTCCCAGCTTTTTGTCTTTGGCTGTTTTAGATAATGCAATTAAATATCCAGAATTCATGACAGTAGGGATATTTGGAGAGAATTACTTTGATCCATCCGATGGTAAAAACAAAATTTTACCTCGTAGATTATTGCGGCAGGATGCTTATGATTTGCAGGCATATGAGAGAACGCATGCGGTGGAGAATTATGTTCGTGATGAAAATCAGCATCTCGTATGCTTTGGACATGAATATAAGATTGACTTTGACCAAATGCTTGAAGCACTGGAAAACTATAGCGATTTAATTAACATCTTAAAGTCGCCAGAAAAAGATGTTTGGAATGCTTACTGCACCGTAAAAGGATATTATGAAGAGCTAATAAGAAAATATAGTGACTGATTCTTATGAAGGGAGTTTATTGGACATGAAAAATAATAAACCAAACAATATAGAACGATGGTTGAGCCTTGAAGAAATATCAAAACATGTGGGCTGCAGTAAAGATACAATTAGAGCCTGGATAAAAAAAGGGGCAATACCATATCACAAAGTCGGTAGATTGTATAAATTTAGGCTTTCAGAAGTTGATTCTTGGATTGAGAGTGGCGCCAGTGCTGACGCAGACAAAAAAGATGTTTTGGAGGAAAAAAATTATGATTGATATGAAAAAAGAGCAAGAGCGTGAGGAATTACACCGTGCCATTTGGGCAATTGCTGATGAGTTACGAGGTGCCGTAGACGGTTGGGATTTTAAGAATTATGTGCTTGGAACCATGTTCTATCGCTATATTTCGGAAAATCTGACTGCATATATTAATGAAGGCGAGATTGAGGCAGGAAATACCGATTTTGATTATGCAAAACTTTCAGATGAAGAAGCTGAGGAAGCGCGTGCTGACTTGGTGCAGGAAAAGGGGTTCTTCATACTACCCAGTGAACTTTTTTGCAACGTCAGAGCTAAAGCTATGACGGATGACAATCTGAACGAAACGCTAGAACGTGTATTTACCGACATTGAAGAATCAGCAAAAGGCAGAGCATCTGAAAGCAGCTTTGCTGGTCTTTTTGATGACTATGATGTTAATAGCAATAAACTCGGTAGCACTGTTGCAAAAAGAAACGAAAGACTTGCAAAGCTTCTCGATGGAATTGCCACGATGAATCTTGGCTCTGTTAAAGACCATGACTTTGATGCTTTTGGAGATGCATATGAATACTTAATGACAATGTATGCCTCCAATGCGGGGAAATCAGGGGGCGAATTTTTTACTCCTGCCGATGTTTCTGAACTACTAACACGCCTTGGCACAGTGGGCAAGAAAACTATCAACAAGGTGTATGATCCAGCTTGCGGATCTGGATCACTACTTTTAAAGGCTGTAAAAATCCTCGGCAAGGATGCAGT
>JAQWBH010000370.1 GCA_028707405.1 Parabacteroides sp.
GAGTTTCTTGAAGTTCCTGAACTTAGATATAACCGTATAAGTGTTTTTACAGGCGTACAATGGAATACGTTTGGTGCTGGGATTATTGAGAGTGTGGAAGTCGACAGGGATGTTAACGGCAATGAATTGCAGAGCGGCATAATAAAGCTTAAATTAGAAAATGGAGAGTTTGGATCAGTAGCCGTTGATGATTTATGCCAAGGCATTTTTCATAATTTTGGTGGAGTAAATGACACTATAAGTGAAGATCAGAAGAACGGTAATTTCCATATTAAAGGGTTTAATACATCCTATTTCCGAATAACCGAGATACTCGATGCTGGAACTAATGGATTGTTCAGATATGTTCTAAGAGGTACATCCGAGAAATGGACACAACTCAACCACCCACAGCCACAGATGCATTTTGCTTGTTACGCCAACCCATCTAACACTGACAGACAATCGTGCTCTTACACCACAACTGAATATTCCATACGTCTCAAAAATATGACTACATGGGAGTATGGTGCAAATAATATCTATGAGATAAGCGGTAAACTTGATGGGTTTACGATTGGAGAAACCATATTAGAGGGCGAAGGTCAGGCCTTTGGGAATGCCTACATTTGGGGCACTTTACAAAAGATTTATAATGATCCTATAAGATTGGAGATTGACACTAACGGTGATGGCTTTCTTGCATTTGGTGAAAACATGTCTATATCGTGTAAGGTTTTCAGAGGATGGCAAGATATAACAAGCGAAGTGGAGACGTGGTCGGTATCTCGTGAAAGTGGTAATCAAACGGAAGATAACGCATGGAATATATCTCATCAGGGGTTTGCAGGACAAATAACATTGCAGAATACAGCCGAGTATTCGGATTTAGGTAGTGGAATTAGTACACTATTCAGATTCACGGCTTCGTCAACAACAGAAATAGCCATATTAGATTTAACGATATGATAGTAGAAAATAAAAAACGAATAAGAAGAGAATTTCAACCGCTTACAACGGCTGTAAGTTTGAAAATACTTACACCTGCAAGCCCTGTAAGTCAGGTTTATGATCCAGTACACGAATATAACCCTGATAGAGAAATCACACCATTGGCGATTTTTCCTGAAGTGTTAGCAGATGCAGAAGATGGGAGTTGGACTACTCACAGAGCAAACAAATTACTTGCTAATATGAAGTGGTATGTTAACAATGTAGATATTGCAACATTGCCTGCATGGGCAGGATTATTTACGATTGAGACATTAAATGATAATAGAGGAGCTATCACCATTTCGCGAAATATTCCGGTAGAAGAAAAAGTTGAATTGCATTTTGAAGCTGTTATACCTGATATACGTATAGGAATTAACGTGCCTGTTAAAACAAATACGATACTGTTAAGCACGCTCGATAGAGCGGATGATACATATCAATTATCAATTGGCGATGATGCCATAATAAAATATAATCCATTCTATGACAAATTGCTTATGTATGACTATAAGCTTGCTAACGGAATGAGTGCAGGTACACGGGATGAAGCACTTGATGGAAATGCGTATGAAAGAACAGTAAATCTGTTAGTAACCAAGGGCGCGAAACAAGTAACAAATGGATATGCAGTAGAATTGTACCGCCTGACAGGTCAAAATAAAACACTTTTATCTGCATCAGACTTGGATGTTATTTCAATTAGCAACACTAAAATAGTTTTTGATTTAAGAACTGTTGAAAAAGCAGATTATCTAATTCTTATAAAAGAAGGAACTAAAGAAGTTGCAAGACAGCAATGTTCTGTCATTAGAATATATCCACCTTTCACTATTGAGCCTTTGAGTTCAGTTTCTATTAATCCCGGGGAAACATTGCATAGAAATATTGCATCGGTTCATCAAAATGGGGAGATCATTCGCATACCCGAACCAATTATCAGGATGTTGTGGTTTACTGATACGGCTAATATAACAGGCAAGGAGTGGCAAGAAGGCAGCAGAACTGTAGTTGAACTTAACCGTACAGGAATTGGAGAAACATATCTTGACGACTGGATGGATATATACGTAGCAGCCGAACAAAAAGGTGCATTTTACGGATTGACAGATGGAATAAATGATTATACCGATTCAATCGGTAACGACTATATAAATTACTAATATGAAGTATATTATAACAACCTTAAGCAAAGCAACCGATATTGGCATTAATCCTATCGGTCATTTGAAAAAGGGTGAAAATATTATCCTGAATGAAAAGGAATTAATAAGCAATGCTTTGCTTGTTGGGGATTTAGATCAAAAAATTAAGGGTATTGGAGCAAAGGCTTATACATCCTTATATATAAAACGATTAATAAAAGCAGAAGGATATGGCATTTAGTGCACAAAATTCAATCACGATTAAAAGGCTCCGTTCATCGGACAGCCTGATCCTAACGTTCGGAAATAATGGAATCCCATTTTTCCAGGCGATAGATGAAGTAAGCGGAGCTATTTCTCCTAATTGGGAAGTAGCAGAAAATCAACCTGTACGTATTCCAACAATCACGTCTGTACGTGGATTAGCCGTTAATGTGCTTTCACATAAATGGTCCTATAATGGTACAGAATTACTCTTTAATGGAGCTGAATCAGGAGGATGGACTACTGACAGCACAGGCAAGTTTCGGATCAATGCAAACGGACACATTAAAATTGTCAAGAATCTGGCAAGTGCCGTAAACATTGCCGGAGATGTTCTAAGTTATACTGTACAGGTAAGTGTGGCTGGAGTTGAATATTCGCTTTCGAGCGAATTGGATATTGTTATTCAGAAAATGGGAGCAAGCTCATACTATACAACGATACTTGCCGATACAGAATCATTGTCAAGTGATGTACTATCTACCAATATTACCACCAAGCTTTTTCAAGGAGTAACGGAAATCACATCTTATCACACAAAATGGTATAAAGATTTTGTTGAATGGCCGGATAAAGTTGGGCAAAAAAATATTACAGTCACACGTGATGACATAAGCGGAGCACAACTATTTATTGTAGAGATGTGTAAAACATCAGCAGCAGGTGAACCTATCCTTGCAAAGGCAGGTATTCGTATTATTGATGTTTCAGATGAATACAAAGTGATTGTAGAGATTACATCCTCTAACAAGATGGTTTCAGATGGAAATAATGTAACAGTTAAAGCAAGTATCATAAATATGAAAACAGGGTCAATTTATTCTCCTGCAGATGCTATTTGGAAACTTGACGTAATGGATAGGGAAAATTGGCTTTCTCTAAAAACATCGGCTACAAATTCGATTGAAGTAACGCCGTTAGAAACCGATAGAAATGGAAATTATTATGATGTAGATGTAATGGCAGAAGTAACATTTAGTTAAAAAAAAGATATGGCAAAGAAATCATTAGCAAACGAAACGCTTGTAGCTTCCATGTTAAGGAATAATGCAATACTTGTGGAAGTAGGCGGAAGTGTGAGACGAATCACGCTGGAAAATTTCATGAACTCAATCAACAGTGGAGATGAGCAACTGTTAAGGCAGGTCGCATGGGGTGTGCCTATTAAACAAAGTGTACAAACATCAACAAATTACGGTGTGATAGGCAATCTTACAGCCTGGCAGGAGTATAAGTTAAGATGTGGCAGATATTTGATTACAAATGCTGGGAAAGCGGCCAAACTGCATCCTAACGATTCATCTGTTTATGCGGATGGAACGGTATTGGATGAATCAAAAGGGCATGTAATGCACGTAAGTCCTCGCTTGTATTATAGAGTTCAAACGGATAGCGTAACAGGATTACCGGTGCTATGGATGTCCCAATTGCCTATAGGTGGAAAATACATTGGTGGAGCAAATGGCGGCATGTACAATGCAATTGGTGCATATAAAGGTAGTATGTCCGGATCTGCTTTAGTTTCACGTTCAGGTGTGCAACCAAAAGGAGCAATTACAATAGATGCATTTTGGAATGCTGCAAGAATCAACGGTTCTGATTGGGGATTGACAAATTATGACCATCGTAAACTGATGATTATGTTTGGATTATCGCAATATGGAGATACCAATATTCAAGCTAAATTAGGCTATGGGATTGGGGGAAGCAATGAAATGGATTTATGGCCAACCGCATCCACGTTACTTACCGGAGCAACAAAATCATTAGGAGATAATTTTGGCAACATACCTGTTTCTGTTATTAATGGAGCACTTACCGGTGTAAACTGTTCACGTGTAAATCTTATGGGAATTGAAGACCCATATAACTGGCAATGGGAAATGATTCAGAATGTGTTTTTTGGATCATCGGCAAATGCCGGGCAGACAGGCAGCGAGATATTCATATACGAAGGTAATCGTATGCCAACAGCTGCAGAATTATCTACTCGACCAACCGGCAATTATAGGCAGTTAACAAGACAAACTGTTTATAGTTATGTGCAAGAAATTATAGCAGGGGAATATTTCGATATTTTTGCGAGTAAACTGGGTGGTAATTCAACATCATATTGGGCTGACTATAATTATGCTAATACGACGGGCCAGTTGTGCCTTTTGGGCGGGAGTGCGAATCTCGGCTCGCGGAGCGGTCTCGCTTTCGTGTCCTCGAATAACGCTTTCTCGTATGCGTATTCGTACTTCGGCTCTCGCCTTGCTTTTTTTGGCAATTTAAGTTTTGTTAACGGAAAGAATATTTGATCTTTGACATAAAATCCACCCGGCGCATCTATG
>JAQWBH010000371.1 GCA_028707405.1 Parabacteroides sp.
TCTCCGATAGTCTTCACTATCTTTGAAATCCGGCTATGGTATTTTTTGCGGATGCCGACTAATTTTCCGCTTCTTGTAGGTATGTTCACATTTACAAGAAATCGTTTTTTATAGTCCGCCATAGATTTTTCAAGGGAAATATCATTGTTTGGTATGACTATCATTTTCACTTCCGGTTCTTCAATCGGGATCGGTCTCTCACTCTCATTTTGCTTCACTTGTTTTTTATGTTTGATTGCTTTGGGTATCATTACCACTGCAAGCACTATCAGACAGCTCACTACAAGACCTATCATTATAGTGGAGTCGTTGTATAAAATTGGATTGGGTATCATACGCTTGTTTTTTTTAAGGTGTTAAATAATCATCGTCTTCTTTGTCTTTATTATAGATTTCTTTTATCTCGTCCTGATACATATCGAAATGGTGAGATAGAACATTGTCAATATAGCTGAATATGGAAACATCCTTTTTATCCAAAGCTTTCACTACCTTAGCTATTCGTTTGTGGTATTTTTCGCGGATACTGACCAGTTTCCCACTCCGTGTGGGTATGTCGGTATCTGTAAGGAACAGACTTTCATAATCGGGCAACTTATTTCGTTTACGCTTGGATTCCTCACGTGGAGTTTCTGCCTGAACAACCATAGGTGTTTCGGGTTCCTCGGGTTCTGATTCTGGCTTCTTCTCTTTGACGGGAGGCAAAAGAGGTCTGGGTATGGAACTCGGATTGTTCCGTCTTTCTTTATTCTTGAATGAGGATATGACAAAACTGGCATCAATCTCACTCAGGTTCACTTCTTCTTTCTTCTTCGCCATAGTCTGATTATTTTAGAGTGTCCAACATTTCTTCTATCAGTGCATCGAGGTTACTGCCTTTTATTAATGATTTATCTGCAGGAAACAGTGTAGAGCGGAACAAGGCTTTATGGCTTACCGACTGTTCCCGGCGGAATCGCTTACTGTCGGGCATAAATGTTTTGAAAAGTGGAAAGCCCAGTTTGTCAATCACGTCTTCATAAACCTCATACAGTTCCGTCTTTTCCCGTCCATCGACAAGATTCCACAATAGATACATTCCCTTGATTTTTGCTCTTCCGGGTGAAATCAATGCATCATTGACCGTAATCACATATTGCAGGGTACTTTCCAACACCAATCGGTCAGCGCTGATCGGAGCAATAATGTAATCCATGAGTGAAAGAGTCTGGACTACTGCCGGATTGTTAATTGTTCCCGGTAGGTCGAAGAATACGAAGTCGGGCTTCAGCTCTTCGATTACGTCTTGTGCATCTTCGATTGCGTTTTCAGGGCTGCTCTCGATAACTTCATAAGCCTTTTTACCCAATGCAGAAAACTGTTCGTAAGCCATGAGCTTGTAATGTTCGTCTTCCATCGACATTTTTATATCACGCTCCCGCATCTCCGCGATCGAGTGTTGCGGGAAGTCGCAGTCTATTACGGCTACATTGTAGCCTTTCACATAGTGTAGGTACGAAGCTACCAACACGGTCAGGGTTGTTTTTCCGGCTCCGCCCTTTTGGGTACTGAAAGCCACGTTCAAAGTTTTCTTTTCCATTCTTTTCTTGTTTTAAAAATTCGACATTGATTTATCGTTTAATTGTTTGATTTACTAATCAATTACTTATTTGCTTAATCTGCCAATCGGTTGATGTATTAATTGATTGTTCGCTGTATTGCTAAATCAATCAATCGCTTTATCAATTTATCAATCGACTGTTCCGTTGAGTGATTGCCCACTCGTTTGTTTAGCTGATTGCCCGAACGACTGATTTTCTAATCAGGTAATTATTCGATTGAGCAATTAAAGAATCAATTTGTCGGCAAATAAACACCTAAAATCTCTCCCACACACCACTTTTTCATGAGGTGGCAGCATGTGGCGTCGGTATGGCAGCAAGTGGCTTCGATGCTTAGAATACAATACGTTACTTTGTCCTGTAACTTTGCAGCATGAAACGTCGGGAGGTGTCCGACCGCCATTTTTGCTCGCTGCCCTCGCTTTCATATCTGTCCCGGTTCAGGACAGATTTTATTTGCGCCATAGCAAATAGCAAGCTGTATTTTTTGCTGCACAGAAACCGTTTTGCTGCAAAAAATGCTTGCCCCACAAGGGGGATGCAAACCCTCCGAAGTCGGGTTGCTGATAGAATCATTTCGAGCAATGATTGACTGGCGGCGGATGCCGAAACGACGAATTGTACCACTAAAAAAATCCGACGTATGAATGAAAATGCTAAGAACTCCCCGAAACGGGGAAAAGGGGGACGTTCCCCCAAGAATGATCCGGCAGCTTACCGTTATTCGGTAAACTTCACGGCTGTTGAACACGCCCGGTTTCTCACTATGTTTGAGCAATCAGGGTTACAATCTATGGCACGTTTTATCGCTGCCCGTGTATTCGGGGAGGAGTTTCGTGTGGTTAAAGTCGACCGTTCCGCTATGGAATACGTTACCAAACTCACCTCTCTTTATGCACAATTCCGCTCCGTTGGCGTGAATTACAACCAAGTCGTAAAGGAATTGCACAGCAATTTTTCGGAGAAAAAAGCATTGGCTTTGCTCTATAAATTGGAGAAAGCTACCGTTGATTTGGTCGAAATCGGAAAGAAAATTCAGGAGTTATCGGAAGATTTTAAGGCTAATTATTTAGGAAAATAACAACGGAATGGTTGCAAAAATAAACATTGGAAGTAACCTGTATGGCGCATTGGCATACAATCAGGAGAAGGTGGACGAGGGTTTGGGGAAGATATTGGGAAGCAATCTTGTCTTTGAACCTACCGACGGACAGTTCTATGTTACGGAGTGTATGAATGATTTTATGCAGTTTGTCCCGGCTCACTTTCGAACTGAAAAGCCCGTATTTCATGTATCTATCAATCCACACCCCGATGACCGGCTGACCGATGAGCAATTGACTGACATCGGACGGGAATACATGGATCGTTTGGGATATGGGAATCAGCCATATCTCATTTTCAAACACGAGGACATTGGTCGTGAACATCTGCATATCGTGTCGCTCCGAGTGGATAGCCAGGGTAAGAAGATTGACAGCTACAAAGAGCATGAGCGAAGCAAGGAGATAACCGAACATTTGGAACGCAAATACAACATCAATCCCGCAGAGGGGCAAAAGCGTAGCGAGCAATGGGAACTTACGCCTGTTGATGCTAGCAAAGGCGATTTGAAAAAACAGATTGCTGCCGTTATCAAACCGTTGGCTTCTATGTATCACTTCCAGTCAATGGGCAAATACAAGGCTGTTCTTTCCTTATATAATATAAATGTAGAGGAACTCAAAGGTGAAGTGAAAGGCAAGCCCTATCGAGGTTTATTGTATTCGGCAACGGATAGCGAGGGAAACAAAGTCGGCAATCCGTTGAAGTCTTCGATTTTCGGGAAGTCGGTCGGTTATGACGGGCTTGAAAAGCGTATGGCAAAATCTGCCGAACATATCAAAACCAAAAATCTTAAAACACATACCCTGAAAGCCGTATCGGAAGCTAAGCAAAGCTGCCCCAGTGAAAGTGAGTTCCGAGCGAAACTAAGGCAGCAGGGTATTGATGTACTATTCCGTCGGAACGATGAAGGGCGTATTTATGGGGCGACTTTCATAGACCATACTACCCGTACCGTTTTGAACGGCTCACGTTTGGGTAAGGATTATTCGGCTAATATTTTCAATGATCTGTACGGCGGGAAGCAAGAGCAGGTACAGGAACCGATGCAAACTACCAACCTTTCTGATGTGTACAAAGCCAATAATCAACAGGATAATAACCAAAGTCCTGATAGTGGATTGGCTGGTATTTTCTCAATCCTTTCTCTCGAACCAGAGAACCACCCGAAAGATGATATGCCGTTGCCACGTCGTAAGAAAAAGAAAAAGCGTAGGTATGGGCGGCAGATGTAGTCAAAAATTGAAATTGCCCCGAAAGTTCATGTTGAATTATCAGGGCAAAAGTAAGGATCTTTCTTATTTCTTATTTTATAGAACTGAAAAAGGCTTTAACTCGTTTGTCAGCTAATAAGGACTTGTTGTTTTTCCAATATTCATATGCCTCTTGAATGGAACCCATAGGAATACCTGCGTCAAAATACGGCTCGCCGGGAATCCTGAAAGTAGGAGGAGCAACGTGTTTACTCTTTGTAATTTCTTCGGGGACGAACTTGTTTCGCTTTATTGCTTCCGCCAAAAGAGATTTCAATTTGCCATTCTCATTGTTTATTATTGCAAGCAGTAATCTTCCATAAACAAATTCAATACCCCAATCATCCTTGTGCTTTCTCAATAATTTGGCAGCCGTTTCGTAGTCTTTCAAGGCGAAAAAACATTCCAATAACAAATATCTCACGCCTTGATGGTCTTCTTCATTATAACCAAGTATTTCGGAATAGAGCAGTATTGCTTTCTCATATTGTTTTCTGTCTTGATGCTCCATACCTAAAATGTGGCAAGACCGTAAAAATGGACGATTATCCAAGTTACTCCAACGTAGCTTATGTTTGGATTGCTTAAATTCTTTTGGCAAACACGATTTTCCGATAAGGTATGACTTTTCTGCTGTCAAGAAACTTTCAAAAGACTTTTTCTGATTCTTGAATGCAATGCTTAAATGATTGTAAGCGTCGATATGATATGGGTGCTTCTTGATAATTTTCTTGAAAATCTGCTCTGCCTCCA